>JBKQWF010000154.1:0-8141 GCA_052139695.1 Limisphaerales bacterium | reverse complement strand
CTGCAATTCAGACAGTGGGGGAAGGGAATGAGCGGGCGGGTGGCACTTGTGGCGGGCGGATGGATTTTGTCAGGGCGGTCCGCGCCATGAACTGGTGGGCGTTGTTCCAGGTCGGATGCGGTCAGGGCAGTCGAGTGCGGCGGCTCTCCACTGGCACAGCCGGACAGAGACCTCATCGGGGGATGTCAATTGTGTTGTGTCAAACCATCAACGGGATCAGGGAGGAGCGCGCACGTTGTCCAAGGGAGTCAGGAAACTTTCTTCCAGCTTTTGGATTTTGGCCAGTGCCTTGGCCCGGGCCTCCGGTGCCAGTTCCAACACGACGCGGGTGAAGGTGACCAGGGGCATTTGCGTGTAGGCGTGCTGGTGGTAGATCACGACGTATTGGCTGTGGATGTCCAGCCGCCGCTGGAGCAGTCCGGGCGTTTTGCCCGCCAATGCTTCTTCCTGCCGCAGACGCCACAGTTGCCATTGGCGCAAGGTATAGCTCAGAAGAACAAAGACCACCTGCGCGGTGATGACATGGAAAGAGCGGGAGTGGAAATCGCTCAAGTCGTAAAAGCATTTCAAGAGGCGGTGGCGTTCCTCAATAGTCGCCCGCAACTGGTATTGTTCCTTGGGCCGGGCGGGATCGGCAAAGTCAGCGGTGGTCATCAAAGCCCACGGGTCTTGATGGCCGTCGGCGTAGTGCTCGCGCAAGAGCAGGACGTTCATCGGAACTTGGCATTCGGTCCAACTCGTGCAGCCCTTAATGGGACAAAGCTCCGTGCGCGTGAGCGTCTCTTTGGGGGGCGGCGGCGGTTCTTTGGCGGCTTTGGCCGCCAGGGTTTTCTGCCGTTTGAGTTCCCGGCGGACAATCGCCTCGGGACGATTGGACGGCGGCGCTTTGGGCGGCGCCGCGGGCGGGGACCAGGGTTGCCAGGGAGCTTGTTTGGCCAGCGCCCAGGCATCGGTCCAAATGTCCATGTTCTTCTTTACTGGCAGCAGCACATCAATGCCCCACTCTTTTTTGCAACGGGTGATGTTGAAGCCGTCGATAAAACCGCGATCAAGGATAAGCAGCTTGATCACGCCCCGGCCCGCTTGGCGGACAAAGTTTTCCACCAACTCATAGAGCACCGGGTCCTCATGGGCGTTGCCCGGCACCACCGCCAGGCCGGCATAGACGTAAGAATCCCCCCGCAGATGCAGCAGGCTGACCAGTTTGTAGCAACGCTCCCGGTGCGCCTTTTTCCGCTCTGGCGCCGTGAGCTTCTCATAGTCCACCGGATGGTTGTGCTCATCAAACCACATCACCGCCGAGCCTTCGTAAGCCGGGTTGTCGGGCACAAAGAGATAGCTGCCGTCACCAATAAAAATACCCGCCGGATCGAAAAAGCCATAGGACTGGAAGGCTTGCTGCACCGGCCCGTTAAACCACTCCATCCACTGGGAAGCGGACACCTCCCTGACAAATTTGCGCAGGAAGTCCTGGTCGCACGGAGTGGAGCGCTGGTAAGTGTTCTTGTCATTGAAGCCCTGGCACTCCAGCAGGATTTGCCGGGTTTGCGGATCCAAATGTTTGGAGGCGATTTCCGGCGGCATCGCGCTCAACAGGCCGCCGCACCGCACGACCCGCTCAAAAGCGTGGAAGGCATTTTCCAGGTGCAGCTTCAAACTCAGATTGGCCGCCAGGACAAACCACCGGGGCACTTCTTCCTTCTTGCGCGGCGTGGGCATCTCCCTGGCCAGGGCGTCCAGCATTTTCTCCCGGAAGCAGAGTTCAAAAAACTCCTTCTCATCGGCCTGGCCGATGATCTCGATCTGGTCAAACTCCCCGCGACGGAAGGCCTCCAGAACCCGTTGCGGATGATGCTCAATGAAGTCGAGGTCAGGCATCGGGCGGCTCCTTTTTCTCGGGCCAGACCAAAAGGCGCTGCTCGGCCATTTCATCGGCCAGGGCCAGCAGTTGGGGATGCGCCCTGGCCAGCGCGGCGCGCGCCCGCTGATAGCGGCGATACTCCAAGGCCCATCGCCGGACCTGGGCCCGCTGATCCTTGGGGACCGAATAAATCCGGTCCTTGCCCGCCTCACTGCGAGTCAGGACCCAGGAGGTGTGGAGTACGCCTGTGGCGCAGCGGCAATTGGGTTTGCCGCATTGGCGCGTGTTAATTCGTGTCCATCGGCGGCGATGCCAGCGCAACAGGCGAGCATCCGGGCGGTGGTAGGGACCTCGATCATCACGGTGTCGCTCATTGTTCGGCCTCCATGTCGGGATTCCACCTGGGACAAAGTTCGCGCCAGCGTTGCAGCATCTCAACGCGAGTACGAACGCAAGGCAGGTCAATCAGGCGGGCAAACGGTGGATTCGGCGCGAGGTAGAGAAGTCTTTGGAAACCGTTTTTCTCCGGTCGGGCGCAACCGGGCAGCCGACTGAGGCGCACAGCGGATAAGCAACCGGCATCACCGCCAAGAACTTTCAACGGGCGTTTCCATTGCCCCGCTATCGCGTCCCATGCAGTTTTCGACTTTGCATCAATCTGAATGAGCGCGTGAATGGAGCGCGAGCCGCTGGTGTAGATCGCTGAGATACGGGCGGGGACTTGCACAATGAAGGCGAGCCACAGGTCAGCCGGTGCAATATCAGATTCGAGCACGATGTAGCGAAACGCGGTCAGTGATTCCTCGCTGCGGCAGGACGGCTCATCATTCTGGCGCGGGTTGGGGTGCCATTGGCCGTCAACCGGGTTGCACAGGAACCAGACGCCGGATCGAAACCTGCCGCCTTCACGCATCTCAACCGGAACGCGGCAGTCCATTGGGTTGCTGATCGTAAAGCTCCATCGCGGGTGCTTGCCCTCGATTCCGTCCATTTTATCAAAGGCGTGAACCGTTTCGCCGGGGCGATAGAGCCGGGATAAAAATGAAATCGCGTTCTGCGTCTCCGGTCGCATCGGTGAGCGTTCCCAAAGCCAATGACGCCAGTTTGCCGGGACTTTGATCTTCGCGGCCACGGCCCGGAGCTTGGTTTCATCAAACTCTATCTCAGACAAGGGCACCGCCGGTCGTGACGCGTTCAGATATTGGCGCGGCGTGCAAATGAAGGTGGTTGTTTGGCGGTAGGCTTTCGCCACGGCGACTTCGACTTCATTCTGTGGACTCGGCGGGCGGGTAATTCTGCTCACGATGAATTGAACCGCCTCGGCCTCGCTCATACCACCGCGGCGGCAATGATGCGCTGCCGACATGATCCATGAGTGAACGCCGGTGTGAGGGGCAGGACACGCGGGCAGATCGCGCAAAAAGTGTGGAAGCTCACGGGTCATGGCTGCCTTGCTGCCGTGCTGATACTCCCGGCGGAATAAATAGCGTCCCTGGGCGTTGCGGGGGTGCTTAACCGCTCATTAGCGGCATGGTTTTGACCAGTGTAACGGCGGATGAGCCGCTCTGCCCATGCCAGCGAATGGCGGAACTCGTAGGTTTTCAAATAACCCCCAGCCATGCCGCGCACGACCAGCCGGGAGTCACTGCGCTTGGCCAGCCGGTTCGCGTGTTCCGCCGCGCGACATTGCACCCAGGTTATGCCGGGGACGGGTTGCCAGGCGGAAATTTCATCCGTGCCGATGACGGTATTGAGCGGTTTCATTGCTCCCCACTATCCCGCGCCGCTCGCGCTTTGCTGCTCGCACCCGCCGCGCCAGCGGGCGCTTTGGAAAACTCGCCCGCCGACGCGCGGCGGTCGAAATCGGCCAAACTCGCCAGATCAACGTAGATTTTGCCGCTGACGTTGGCCGTTTTAATCCAACCCCGTGCCCGCCAACGCCAGAGAGTGACATCGGAAACACCCCTGTCGCGAGCAACGGCCCGTGCTGCCCGCAAACCGGTGGTCATAATCGGCTGGCCGCCGCCGCTTGAAACTTCATGTAATGCAATGCCCATATAACAATGGGCAAAGCCAGAAAGGCGGGGGCTTAATTTTGAAAATTAAGTTAGAGATTGTCGTAGTCCACTGGAGGCCAGAGTCCTTCAATACGCTCCCGTGCAACTCGAAACCATTCCCTGCGCTTGTCGGCGCTCAATTTCGCTAAGTTGGGCGGAAGTTCAGGCTTTGGAATGGAGAAATGTTGACGCCAAGATTGCAAGATTTCCTGTTCGACTTTGCCCGACTCGATGCGCGAAACTTCGACACTTACTTCCGCACCGTCTAGTGCTTCATAAACTGCCTCAAAGTCGAAATCAACCGCTGACGCACTTTGCCCCGGCGAATCGAAAAACCGTTTCTCACTAATGTTGCTTCTGGTTTCTTCCGAAAGTTCTGGCGACAAAGCCTCGTAGTAGGAAGCCCCCTCCAGCGCGCGAAGAACTTTCTCTACATGTCTAAATACCCCTTTGGGTTTGAGACCCTGGTTGTCCAGTCGCAGTGCAAATTGTGCGACCTCTGGCAACAGTTCAACTTGCAGCAATTTGAACGCTTCCCGAAAGCCCAAATTCTCGCGCCAAATGCGTGGCAATGCGGCAATCTTTTTCCGGTTCTTCAGCCAGTGTGGAAAGTAAGCGTCATAAACTTCAAGTTGTTTTTTCCATTCGCGCTTCCTCGGCGGCTGCTCGTTCCGTTCGAGTCCGACAGACTCGCGCAAATCCTTGATCCTATTCCATTCAGATTCCAACGCCCGGCTGACTGTTGCCCAAGGCAAGCGGGTGTCAGCCACAAAATCCATTCGGGGATGCGCTTCCAGAAAACGCCTCATCCTTGCCCGCGCTTCCTCCTGCTCCGTCTGTTTCACTTTCCTTTCTTCTTCAACCGTCCGGCCATGTTGCTTCGCCCAGTATCCAATTCGCTTCAAGTCCTTTGCTTCCTGTTGCGATATTTCCAGCTTCATGTGTAGCCATGCGAATTCCATACCCACGTCATGCCGATCCGGGTGATGGGGGTCTTTCCGATAGGCAAAATGCTCATAGTAATCCTGGCGAGAGTCTTTCCAGAATCTGTCTTCATACTTCTCGCCATCATAATAATTCCGCCAAGCGCATCGGTTCGGGCCGGAAAAGTTCCAAAGGGCCACAGGCTCGGCAGCCGACGCTTTTGCCCTGATCGTTTGCCACTGCGCAGTTTGAAAGAAGTCGGGATTCTTTTTCAGCACCTCGCGCAACGCCTCCTCACTGTTTTCAATTCCTGCCCCTACGGGCGTCGGAAGGAGACAACAGGCTTCAAACTCCCGCCACTGGTGATGCAGTGCGTGGCGGCGGCTGCCTCTAAATGAATGTGTGGCAACCTCCGTGTTCCAGTAGATGCAGCCGACACTCATGCAGTAACCAGAGTTCCGCCGCAAGTGCTGCCAGTAGTAATCAAAATCCTCGAAGTCTTCCCGCGCCACTTCGGTGGCGGAGTTGCCTTTTCCTTCCGATTCAGGACATTTCATTGGGTTAATCTCCCGCACAGACGACGAGCAGGCAAGGGGGTACTTGGACTGGCCGGGGAACGTCCGCGATGCGGTCTCGCCATTCCCCGTGTGATTTCCCAGCCCCCGGCTGCGACATTTCCCGTGTGAATCCTTAATTGCCCGTCTGTCTTCCGGCGAAGCGAGCATCGTCAAGGTGGAACTCGCGGGCGGCAGGGCGAGTCTTACCTTGACGACGCGCAGCGAGCCACACAATCGAAGGGCGATTCACGCGGAGCCGGAGGTGAACCCGGCGCGGATGCGGACTGGACACGGATAGTTCGAGGGCACGGGCTGGATGCGGACATTCGCGGCCTGACCACGGTCACGGACATGGACTGGCTGCGGACGCGGCTGGGGTGTGGCCTGGGCATGGTCAAAGGCTGGTTGCGGACACGGTCGCGGCGCGGACACGGACTGTTTTCGGACTGGACGCGGTCGCGGCCTGGACACGGCCACGGCCATCATGCCGGCCGGTGGTGCGGACATTCCGCGTCCAAACCGCGACCACTTCGCGGACGCAGAATCCTCGTTTTGACGAGGAGTAAGGCTTGTCTTCGTGAAAAGCCATCAGGTGAAGGCAACAAAAGGCGACAAATGCGCCATGTCAAAAGGCGACATATTGCGAAAAATCCGTTGCCGCCTTTTGTCGCAATTTGCCACTGGTGCGAATGCGGCTCGTTTCGTTGGCCGAATGGTTAAGGGGATGGTGTCTTCCGAAAATTACCCGCAGATAAGGGCAAGACAACCGCGAGAAATTCGCCTTGATGGGATGTTGGTGGATGCCCGCTCACATCATGGTGCAGTCGCGTGGGGACGTGCGCGTGAATCGGAGACGTGATTATGTGTCGCCGGTCGCCGCGTCAAAGTCGTTCCGCCCCGTCTCCCCTTGGCTTCCACCTTGACCCGCCGCCCGGCTCCGAAAGTCTTGCCTCTATGGTTTCACGCGCGGGAAATTGCCTCGCAGTCCAAAGTGTCGGTCAAAGTTCATTCCAAGGCTTACAGCAAAGCCCTCAATTCCTTGGCTAACAGCGGAGACGCCTTTGCCCCGGCGCGCACCTTTTCCAAAAGTGCAGTACTGGCGGCTTGATGCAGCCTGAGCCGTCCCGCCTTCACCAGCTTTTCCAAGTCCGCCACATTCGCGCTCCGTGCGCTTCCGTACCGCACATAGCTGTCGTGCTGGATGAACGGGTGCTCGCCTTGCTGGACGAGGCACGTCGTTTCCGCGTTTGGGCGCAAAGTGCTCACGTTGACAATCAGAGCAACGCCAGCGTGAGCCGAGGGGTCATTGATGATGAGCCAAAGGTGATCCTCTCCGTGGATTTCTCCGCCGCCAAGAAACGTGTCGCCCGGTTTCATCGGCCCGCGTCAAGCCGGGGCAAGCGCCCGATCCAGAAAATCGTCTGCCGATGCTTCGCGCTGAATGGCTCTGATTTCGGCTTCCCCCTTCTTGCCCGCACGCAGAATGGCCTCGAACGGAATCGGCTTGGAAGATTTTCCCGGATCACTCCATTCCGGCAGCTTGTGAGTCAATTGCACCAGGTCCTCTTCCGAGAGGTTTCGATGCCTCGCGTAAATCTCGTCAATCAGCGCCACTTCCGCTTCCGACAATGCGCTGGTCTCAGGGACGCCGCCGAACCGAACCGTATAGACGTAGGGCGAAGGCCGGGGAATGAAATTGTGCCAGGCGCATTTCGGCAACTGCTGCTTCTTCTGCGAAACCCGATCAAAAATGGCGCTCAGAACCGGCCCCTGCTTCATCGCGACAACGGCATCGCCCGTGACAGGCCGGCCAAACCGCAACAAGCTCTCCCGATCAATCAGGTAAAGCAGTTTGATCAAAGCCATGTAATTCATCTCGCCGCCGCTTTGGGTGATGAGACGCCCTGCGGCTTGAACCGCTTTTCGTTCGTTGAACTTGAATTTTATAGATTTCACTGTCGCCATTCCCGTATCGCTGGAATCCTTGTATCAATTTGCCTCAACCGCGTCAAAACTCAAATTGGCCCGCCGGTGCGACAAAACCTTTGCTGGCAATGTGGGTTGCCCCCGGCATTTCCAAGCCGCCGGTGCCAGGCCCGCCAGACAAACACCCCGATGCGCTCGTGCAGACGATGGCTCTTTTTGTCGCGTTCCTCAAATTTAATCTCGATTTACTTCACTCCTAAAATCCACCCTTCAATTTCCGCCTGCTTCCGTTCCTTCGGCTCAAGTGGCGGATTGAAACATCCCGCCAGCGAGCAATCCCCGTCCGCGTTGCGCAGCCATGACGCCACGGAAAACGCCGCGTGCTGGTCGCCGGTGCGATTCTCGGCCGGAAATCGCCGCATCCACAAAGCCGGATAAACTTCCGCCAGCACCGAACGCCCCGCCGGAATCTCCCAGCCGTTGAACGGCCAGAAATGCACCCGGTCGCCGCAGCGCTCGCGGATGAAGCGCAGCCACGGCAGGCCGGCGTGCGTGGATTTCGCCACCGACCCCTGGCAGTCGAAATGAAAAACCGATTTCGCCGCCCCCGCGCGCAATTCCGTCAGCCGACGCCAGCGGGAATTGCCCGACCGCGCCGCGCCGTTGCCGTTCAGGCCGTCGCGCACAAATGAGCGCGCGCGCGATATTTGATGGCGATCATTTCACGCAAATTGATGAACCGGGGAGTTTGTTCGGCGTCGAGAATTGAGCAGGCAGAATGAGGCGCCGGCAGAGACTACCAACGCGGGTCTTTGC
>JBKQWF010000153.1:0-22985 GCA_052139695.1 Limisphaerales bacterium | reverse complement strand
GGCGTATTTCTCGCGCAACCTCTTCATATCGATCAACATGCAACTAGCATAGCACAAGCGGACAATATGTGACAGTTATTTTTGCGCGGCTCCTTACCCGCCAGGCGTGAAGGTGCGCTACAAGCTTGTCCAAAACGCCACTGCTACAACAGGCATTTCAACTCAGGCAAAGGATTATGCAACAGAACTTCGTTGAACAGGTGCGGCAAATGTTTGACATTCCCGTGGGCACCGGAGGCAAGGCTCAGGCGGAAGCAATTCGCGACCAAGTGGTCGCCAATTCTCGACGATGCAAAGCTGCGAACCGCCGTCACCGCCGCTGAGAAGAAAATTGGCGGAGCCAACTCTGCCGTTCTGCAAGTGCAAGGTTCAACGGTGAGATGACTGCGCGAGGGCCCGAAAACTGCAACCTCAAAGCAGGTTGGTAATTTCCGGAGCGTTCTTTGCCAAGCCGGCCTATCGCGCCCGAATCGGATTTGTGCGGTTTGCCTCCTGGCCGGGTGTTATAGATTGGAATGATGACCAATGAATTGCTTCGCAGATACGCGGTGGATGGTTCTGAATCCGCCTTTACGGAATTGGTCCGCCAGCACATAGACTTGGTCTATTCAGCGGCCTTGCGCCAAGTCAACGGCGACACCGCCGCAGCCCAAGACATCACACAGGCTGTGTTTGCGGACCTTGCGCGCAAAGCCTCCCGCTTGTCCAGCCATGCTTCGCTGACCGGCTGGCTCTATACCAGCACGCGCTTCCGGGCTGCCAAAGTGCGCCGGGCCGAGCAACGCCGCCAAACCCACGAACAGAAGTCCATTGCCATGAGCCAGATATTTCAAACCAACGACCCAGCAGAGCAGTGGGAGGATTTGCGGCACGTGCTCGATGACGTGATGCTGGAACTGAATGACACCGACCGCGAAGCGGTGTTGTTACGGTATTTTGAACGCAAACCTTTGGCGGAAATCGGTTCCCGGCTTGGCTTGTCCGAGAACGCGGCCAGAATGCGGGTCGATCGCGCCTTGGAGAAGTTGCGGGCCGAACTTTCCAAACGGGGGGTCAACTCCACCGTAACTGCCCTCGCTCTGGCATTGACTGAAGGCGCAGTGAAAGCAGCTCCAGCCGCGTTAATTGCCGAAGTCAGCAAGTCTGCCTTGGCCGCGTCGGGTGCTGGATCAGGGATCGCTTTGAAACTAACCGTTTCGTCAGCCTTGAAATGGCTACTTGGCGCCGGCGCGCTAGCCGGTCTCAGCGTGGCGCTTTGGCCGCATCATGATCAAACGCCCGAACTTGCCCCTCTTCCCTTGGTTGCCGCAATCACCAACCCATCGTTGGCCACAAACGAACCAGCGCAGGACCCCGCCGGCGCAGCCATGACGTCGCCTCCAGCCATGTCACGACTTGATGCCACTAACAAACTGATCCTCCACGTCGTCACAGCCGATAGCGGCAAACCCATTCCGATGGTGGATTTGGAGTGCTGGGTCTGGAGCGAAGGAATCCATCGCAGCAAGTTGCGGACGGATCGGTTCGGCGTTTGCGAAGTTCCGGTCACTCGTGCCACCATCACCAAACTCATTCTTGTGAGCGAAAAGGAACCCTTCGGCGACACTCGGCTGCAGTGGCACACCGACCAAGGGGAAAAGATTCCAGAAGAATACACCTTGCGAGTGCCAAGAGCGGCATCCATCGGCGGCTTGGTGGTGGATGCCGATGGCAATCCGGTTGCAGGGGCCAAGATCGGTTTCAACAACCGCACGAGCGTCCCTGATCCCGCCGGGGACATGCAAAATGAAACTTCGAATTTTGGCGGGCCCTTTTGGATCGAAACGACTTCCGATTCCGCTGGACGCTGGCAAGTCAGCCGAATCGCCAAGGAAGCACTCCATACTCTGGAAGGCGGCGCCGATCATCCGGCGCACCTCCGAAGCAGCGTTTCAACGCACAGCAATCCGGAGGCTGAGAAACAATTGGCGGCGGGAGAATATGTCTTTCATTTGGGCCGCGCGATCGAGGTCCGCGGCGACGTGACTGATTCGTCTGGCGCACCGGTTGCGGACGCCAGGGTAAGAGTGGGTTACGCGTCCATGGTCGGGACCCGTGAAACCAAGACGATGCCTAACGGAACCTTTTGGGTGGCAGGCTGCACACCTGAAAAAATACCTTTAACCGCCGATGCGAAGGGGTTTGCCACGACAACGGTCGAGGTCGATCTGGCGACCAATCCGGGTCCCTTTCATCTCAAGCTCGCGCCTGGAAAGCTCCTCCGCCTGCGAGTGGTTGATGTCCAAAGCAACGCTATCCCGAAAGCATTTGTGTATCTGGACAACCAACCCCGTTGGAATGGGAGTGCAGCAAAGCCAGCGCCTATTCAGGCTGATTTCGAGAAAACGACCGGTGCCGATGGCCGCATAGAATGGGACAGCGCCCCAGACGACGAGCTCAATCTCGGTGCCACCGCCAGCGGTTATTTGCGAAACACTATCCAATTCCGGCCTGACGGGGAGGAACATACCTTGGTTCTCTCGTCCGGCTTGACCCTTTTTGGATTGGTTACGGACGCTGCCACGGGCCAGCCCATTCCCGCGTTTCGGATCATTGTGGGATGGCCGGAGACGAATTTTGCGACGCAAAAAGTCTCCCCTCGATGGGCCAGGCTGGACCGGTTTTGGTTTAAGTTCGAAGGCGGAAAATATCGTCATCTATTTGACGAACCGGCCCTGGGCGGGCCTAATCCAGGCTTCATCTTCAAGTTTGAAGCCGAGGGTTACACGCCTTTCATCACCCCCTCCTATCACGGCGGCGAAGGCGATGTGCCAATGGATGTGGCCCTGCAATTAGCTCCGCCCGGCCTCAACATTACCGTGCTGCTTCCAGACGGCCAGCCCGCCGCCAAAGCCGACGTGGGCCTGGTGTCGGCGGTTTCAGGCCTTAAGTTGCAGCCAGGCCGGTTTTCCCGTGAAAACATTCAAAACGTGGAATCCCTTCTTTCGAGCGACGCTGCCGGGCATTTCTCATTATCCGCCGATGACAGTGTCAACAGCATCGTCATCGCGCATCCAAATGGGTTCATCCAAACGACGCCTGCCGCACTGGCCGCGGACCCCACGGTTCAATTGCAACCGTGGGGCCGAATTGAAGGAACCTTGCTCTATGAAGGGCAACCAGCGCCGGGTCGTGACGTTGGACTGCGATTCGATGAGCCCGGCTACCAATCCATCTACGCCGATTTCGACAGCTACAAGGCCACGACCGACAGCGCCGGGCGGTTTGTTTTTCCGCAGGCGCCGCCGGGTCTCCGCGAACTCCTTTTGAGGGTGACAATGTCTCGGGGGGACCGTGTCAGCGGTTGGTCGGACGTTTCCCTGACGAACCTCGTCGTTCCCGCAGGCAAAACCTTGACTGTAACAGCAACGACCACCGTTGCGTCCGGATGGACCGTCACGCTCCCCCCTCACCCCCACAATCCAGGGGAGTGAAAACAAACGGGAAAGCTGACTATAGCCGCGATGCTCATGCTATTTCTCCGACCCTTTGTGTAACAGCTTTATTGAGGCAAAAAGAACCCTGAGCCTGCTGCTTGGACTTGCTCAAGCCGGGCAAAAGGAGGGCCGCTAAAATCCCAATGACGGCAATAACCATCAGCATTTCAAGGCGGGTTAAGGCCTTGGCCCTGAAAGTTCTCTGCCCGTCGCTGGAATTTCTTCCGAGCATTTCGTTTCAGTTCTGTCAAAAAGCCTCTCACACGAAACCCGCCATGACAAGCGTGTTCCTTTCGCCTGTGGACGCTCACGTGTAGCTCGGACGGATACGGAATTAGCGGCTGTAAACAATAAAGGGGTATATCGCTGCTGAGCCCGCGACTACGCCTTGAAAAACGATTGCTGGTCAAGGTGTCCTACGCTAAAACATGCAAACGGAATGGAGAAAACTGCGTCACGACGCGTTGGCGTGGCGCCGGGTTGCCGCTGGGTGGCATGCACCGTGGCCGTTTTCGTTGCTGTCGTCACTTCGCCCGCGCAACTGTTGGTTGGACCGACCAAAGCGGCATCAATCACACCCGCCAACGGCGCCACCAATGTCGATCGCACACAGGGAGCTACGCCGGGACAGGCTCTGGAGTTTGCGGCCCAAGCTGGCTCTGAAATGAAACACTTATCGGGGTCAAAATCTAAACATTTTCACATTTTGAAATTTATTTGACAGTGGTTTAAGGCGGTGCGGAGCGAGGCGCGCACGACATGCAATCTAGCCCCCCCCTGCCCCCCCCTATTCAAACGTGTTCCTTGCAAGCTGGGTCCAATGCTCACAATGGCCATCGCCCTGCATCGACCCTGCAACGCGCCAACTCCGCCCCGAAAGCCATTGCCAAAAACGCAAAGACCTCCTCAATCAAGTCCATTTTTGAAAGGTCTGAGCGTCCGGCTCTGGACGGAAGATTCCTGAACCTCTGTCAATCTTTCCTAAACCTCGTGGCCTTTTACAACAGGAATGATACAAAAGACTCCCGCTTTCGCATCTTTGCCGTGGAACTTAATCTTATGGTTCGTGGCGTGCGTTCATTTGGCTGGGATCTGTGCGGGGGCCGGAGGCAACTCCGGTCCTTACCGCGACCGCCGTTGGCTCCGGCGACTTGCTTAGGTGGCATGGCTTGACTCCAAGTAATGCCTGATACTCTTCGGCTGGTAATGGAACTGGGGCAGACCAAGGCTGCAAATCACCAAATAATGGTGAGTATTTGTATCATCCGGCCATTATATTTACTGATTATGCAAAGCACACCGAAAGGATTTTGGATCATCTCGATTCTGCCGCCCCGCGCTTTGGTCGGTTGTCTTTTGCTTTTGGCCGCTTGTTTTTGCTCAGGGGAATCAGTCCAGCCAGATTTGCGCACCTACACTGTCAACCGCAAAGTCCGGGATTTTCCGACCAACGAGGACTTGTCAACACCGGAAGGGGCGTATGCCAGCCTGACCCGAGCGTGGGTTGCTTCGGTAAAAGTGCCCTTGGAGTGGTTGGACGCGGAGGCGCTCGAAGTCCATATTTATCGCGAGACCAACGCCGCCGTTTTCGCCAAGTTCAAACTGGACGGCAATGAGCGGATTGACATCCACTGGTTCAAGCCTGGGAACGGGCGATGGCTGGACGAAGGCGATGACGTGGCGAACACCTCGGACAAGGCACGCGAACTGTTCTCAAGCCGGTGCATCATCGCGGAAGCGCGGATCGCGCTCGCTTCGCGCCCGTCGATTGCCCATCCGCAGGAGTATTTGCATTCGTTCGTCGAGTTCTTGCGCCGCGAGGCGGCCGGTCCGAAGACATTTCTGTTGCAGGCTCTGGCCAGCCATCAGGTGGTGATCTTGGGTGAGGTCCATCACCGCCCGCGTTCGTGGGCTTTCTATTCTTCGCTCGTGCGCGAGAAGACCTTTGTGGAGCGGGTCGGGGTCATCTATATGGAACTGCCAGGCAATGACCAGGCGTTGGTGGGGCAGTTTCTGACAGCCCCGAAGTATGATCCGCAGCCGATCATGGAGATGCTGCGGGACGTGGAGGATGGCTCGCATCTAGGGTGGCCAGACCAGGGGACGCTTGATTTCTTCAAAACGGTTTGGGAGGTCAATCAAGGACTGCCCAAGGAACAGCGGCTCCGGATCCTGCTTCCAGATTGGGAGCGACCATGGAAGACCATTGCGAAACGCGCCGACTGGAAGAAATATGACGTGGATCGAGACCAACGCATGGCCGACAACATCCTGCGTGACTTGAGGGAACATTCGGCGGACCTTCGCCACGCCCTCTTTATCGTCGGGTATGGGCATGCGATGGTAAATCTAAGTGTAGGCGGCGCGCCCATGAAGTCCGCCGGCTGGCGCCTGCGCGAGAAATTGGGCGATACGAATGTCTTCGCAGTCTTCCCGGATTCGCCGGTGCTGGGCAATTGGGGAGGGGTCAACGGCCGCATCGCGCTGGGCCTCTTCGAGGCGGCGTTTGCGGAGTTGACCAACCGGCCCATGGCCTTTCCGCTGGACCACGGCCCGTTTGGCGAACAGATTTTTGATGCTTCGATGGACGTGGTGACGGCGGACCTTTTCCGCAACGGCTATCAGGCCTACCTCTACCTCGGCCCGTATGAAGATGAAATCTTTGCGTCGATCATTCCAGGCTTCTACACCGATGGCTTTGTCAGAGAGCTGGATCGGCGTTATCGCCTCATGAACGGCAAAGGCCTGGTGGAAGGCACCGGGGTCAAACGGTTGGATGCCGAGAGCTTTATGGAGTGGGAGAGTAATGCGCCTTGGGGCCAACTGCGCCACGGTTGGTCCGCCTTTGAACTGGGGCCATTGGACGCCTGGCGGCAAGGCGGCAAGTGGGACAGTATTCCAGCCAAAGGCAGCATTGCCAGAGCCGACTGGGCCTTGATGGGACAGGCGACACCCGAAGCGGCCTTTCAATCCGTGCTTTGGGCCGTGAACAAAGGCGATCTCGACTCCTATCTCGCCAGCGTCTGGCTTCCGCCCGGATCGAAGCCGGCCGCGCAAGTGTTCGCCGAGATGCGATCCAGGACGCAAAGCATCGCGGCCTTCGCGATTGTCTCGAAGGAAACGGTTTCCGAGAGCAACGTGACGCTCAATGTGGATTTTCATTTGGGAGAGGAACGCGCCAGGGAACGGATTGTCATGAAACACTTGGATGGCAAATGGAGAATGGCCGACACCGCGGACCAGCAATAGTGCGGGCTGCGCGAGTGGCTTTTTTGCCGGAATTGAAGATTCTCTGTCACCGTGGACTTGCACCACACTCCCGTGTCCCGTTATCGGGGTCAAATCCCTATTATCGGGGTCAAAATCTAAACATTTTTACATTTTGAGATTTATTTGGCAGTGGTTTAAGGCGGTGCGGAGCGCGGCGCGCACGACATGCAATCTAGCCCCCCCCTATTCAAACGTGTTCCTTGCAAGCTGGGTCCAGTGCTCACGATGGCCATCGCCCTGCATCGGCCCTGCAACCCACCAACTCCGCCCCGAAAGCCGCTGCCAAAAGCGCGAAGACAAACTGAACAGAATTCATTTGGCGTGAACTGAATCCTAGCCAAAGATATTTGAAATTTCACGGCAAAGTTCGCGGCGGTAATTGACTTGTTTTTCGGGTCCTTTGATTCTTTGTTTTTAACCACAGAGACACCGAGGCACAGAGAGGAAATTTAAAGCTGCGGACTTTTCTCTGTGTCTCTGTGCCTCTGTGGTTTCAATCCTAAATGAGAGATAATTCGATTTGGGCGTAAGGATCTAATGGAGATCAAACTTCAACCGTTCCTCGCGGCGGAGCGCGCTGCTCCGTCGATTGATGTAAGTAATGCCCAGAGTCAAGATGATAATGTAAATCAGAAATATCCATGACCGCCATCGTGGGAAACAGTGCAAGACCGTCAGGGCCACGCCGATAAAGGCAAACAAAGCAACCGTAACCGCAACAATGAAACGCCGCTCGCGCGGCCCATTCGCCTTCTTGTAGCTAAAATAGGCGCCGGCCAATCCCACTGCGGAAGCTGAAATTCCGGCCACTAAACCAATGAGCTTGGTATGCATATCCGGTTCTAGTATAGGCGGACGCCCCCGTCAAAGCAGCTATTCAATGGCGGCGGCCATTACGCCAGCGCGAACCACCCCGGCAGGACCGCAAGCTCGCGGGTGCCAAGGCCGGAATCGCCGTCGCGAAACGGTTTGGGCCGTTGCGCGGAAGGCCGTTGACAGCCCAAGCGCTTTGATGTAGTGTCAGCTACAATATTATACTAAAACAACGGAACAAAGTAATGGCTACGAAGGGCGGGGAAGGGCCCGGCGCGGAGCCGGCTGAGGGGGCCGCGGCGCCGCCCAGCGGCTCGATCTCTTTGGAAGGAATGCACGGCAGCGTGGAAGTGCCACGCCATCAAGCCGGTTTCTGGCAGCAATGGCGGGCGTTTGTTGGGCCAGCCATTCTGGTGAGCGTTGGTTATATGGATCCCGGCAATTGGGGGACCGACCTGCAAGGCGGCGCGCAGTTCAAGTTCGGTCTCCTCTGGGTCGTCGGGCTGGCGAGTTTGATGGCCATCTTTATGCAAGTCATTTCCGCGCGTTTGGGAGTAGTGACGGGCAAGGACCTGGCGCAGTGCTGCCGCGATTGGTACCCAAAGTGGACGCGCTGGCCCAATTGGCTGTTCTGTGAATTGGCCATTGGCGCGTGTGATTTGGCGGAGGTCCTCGGCAGCGCCGTCGCGATCAACATCATGTTCCATATCCCGCTCCTTTGGGCGGTGATTATTACCGGATTGGACGTCTTGCTGCTGCTGGCCCTGCAACGTTTTGGCATGCGCACGATCGAGGCCATCGTGCTGCTCCTGGTGGCGACCATTGGGGCATGTTATTACATTGAAATCTTTGTCCTGCCGCAGACACAACCCAGTTTTTTGCAAATGGGCCACGCCTTCTTTAGGCCGAGCCTGCGCGTGCCGGGAATGATTTACGTCGCCATTGGCATCATTGGGGCCACGGTGATGCCGCACAACCTCTACCTGCACTCGGCCCTGGTCCAAAGCCGCAGGTTCCAGAAAGATGAAGCCTCCATTCGCAGCGCGATTCGGTTTAATACCATTGATTCTGTCACGGCCCTGAGCATCGCGTTTTTCGTCAACGCCGCCATCATGGTCCTGGCCGCCATGGTCTTCTTCGGCAAAAACAGCGTGACCATTCCGGGCGGAAAGATCGTCACATTCAGTCCCGACAGCGACTGGATCCGCATCGCCTACCTCACCCTGGCGCCCTTGCTGGGAACCACGCTGGCCAGCGCCTTGTTTGTCATCGCTCTGCTGGCCAGCGGACAGAGCAGCACCATCACGGGGACGCTCGCCGGGCAAGTGGTGATGGAGGGTTTTATGCACTGGCGGATTCAGCCGTGGTTGCGGCGGCTCATCACGCGCGCGCTGGCCATCATTCCCGCGGTGCTGGTCATCGGGATACGCGGGGACAGCAGCGTGAACGATTTGCTCACCTTGAGCCAGGTCGTGCTGGCGTTGCAGCTTCCCTTCGCCATGTTCCCCTTGCTCCATTTCACCAGCTCCGGCCAGCGAATGGGCTTTTGGAAAAACGGCTGGTTTTTGCTCCTCGCAGGGTGGGGCAGCGCCGTCTTTATCACCATCATGGACCTCTGCGGGCTGCCGGACTCTCTGAAATCAGCTTGGCATGTCATCGCCGGCAGGTGATGCTTGAGCTGTTCCGAAACTGGTATGTATAAGCTCATTCTTGTGACTTTGGACGGGACCTCCAGCGACCGTGCGATCATCGAGCACGTCAAGGTTTTGGCGAAGCTGGCGCAGAGCCGGGTCGTCTTACTGCACGTGGCGGACGGATGGGCGGCGCGGACTTACGGCTCCGATGCCGTCAGCCCTGAGATCACCGAGGACACGGCGTACCTAAAAAAAATCCGCGCGGAATTCCAGTCAGCCGGAATTTCCGCGGACGCGGAACTGGCCTTTGGCGAACCGGTGGAAGAGATCGTGAAATGGATAAAAAAGAGGGGATGCGATCTGGTCGCCATGAGCACCCACGGACACCGTTTCCTGGCCGACTTGTTCCTCGGCACAACTGCCAGCCGTGTCCAGCACAGCATCAAAGTGCCGGTGCTTCTTTTACGCGCGAAGTAGCCCGAAGGGAAGGGCATTTGGACATCTGGGCGTTGCGGCAGCAACGCCCTACCCCAAAGATGGTGGGGCGGCGCTGCCGCGCCGCCCTAATGTGAGAGACAATTCGAAGGGTATCTGGAATTCTAAAATTGAGAATCCAGCAGGGAGCGTCGGGCCATAATAGGGTTGCCAAAAAACAGGAGGTGCTCATTCTGCGGCAATGCCAAAGTGGCTGAAAATGTGCGTGGGGTTTCTTCTTTTGCCGGTCTGTCTCGGAACCGCAAAGGCGCTTTGGCTGGAATTGGCCCGTGCCGGCGGGTTCGATCGTGTCTGGCTGCCGTTGCTCGCCGGCGCAGCCTGCTGGATTGTGATTTTTCTGCTCCTGCCCAAACCGATGTGGCTTTACGTCTTCGGCCATGAATTGACCCACGCCGTCTGGACATGGGCTTTTGGAGGAAGTGTCAAACATTTTCAAGCCGGCTCATCGGGCGGACGCGTCCTCACGACGAAGACCAATTTTCTCATCGCGCTGGCCCCCTATTTCTTTCCGTTCTACGCCGTCATGATCGTTGTGATTTTTGTCGTGGGAGACCTCATCTGGGGTTGGCGGCAGGGGTATCTGCCCTGGTTTCATTTGTTGCTGGGCGCCGCTTATGCGTTTCATCTCACCTTGACCTGGGAGATTTTGAAAACCCGCCAAACCGATATCACCAGCCAGGGTTATCTGTTTTCCGGCGTGGTCATTTTCCTGGGAAACGCCCTGGTGCTGGCCATGGCCGTGCCGCTCTTGACCGGTCACGGATTACTGGAGGCTTTCAAGGGATGGGCCCAAAGCAACGCCGAAGTGTTTCAAAAACTGGCCCGTTTGCTCTAACGTAAAAGTGTTTCATGGGCTGCTGACATTGCCAGTTCATTTTGTGGTGCGATTGAAACCGTCGGGCAAGGTAGGGCGCGCACTCCGTTGCGCGCCTTCCCGGCTGCCAGCGGAGTGGCCACCCTGCCCTAAAATCGTCCGGCACTTTTAATCGCACCCCCCATTTGGCCATTGCTGGACAGGGACTGGATGCTGCATATTGGCAATCAGACAACGTATGGAGGCCTCGCTCGCCAAAAAAACGTGCAAGATGTGCTGCATGGAAATGCCAGAGGAGGCGCGGAAGTGTCCTCATTGCCATCATTTTCAGAACCGCTGGACGATGATGATGTTTCATCCTGGTTTTGCGGTCCTCTTTTTTTCGCTGCCTCTCATAGGCATGTCGGTTGTATTCTCCATCTTTTTCTATCCGGGCGAGAATTACGCGACCTATAAAGACCAGATTGTCGTCAACGATTGCCGGATTGCCTTGGGTGACACGAAGTCCGCGGCGACCGTGGCGGTAATCGGCACCATCAAGAATAACAGCAAGGTTTCCTGGAAAGACATCAAGTTTCACGTTGATTTTTTTGATGCGGCGGGCAAGCGGGCCGATGTCGGACAGCGGGAGGAATACCGCTATGGTCTGGCGGCTGGTGAGACATCCTCCTTCAAAGTGTCATTTACAAGAGAGTTTCTGGAGACGAACTACGTGAAGCCGGTCGTTCGCATTGTTGGAGCGACGGACATGAGATCGATATGGTGAAATTATGGCGACGATGCCTTTGTCTCGCCGCAAGGTCCGCAGTTTTATGGTAGGGCGGGCAGTCCCTGACCGCCAGGAAGGCGCGCAGCGGAGTGCGCGCCCTACCTTGTCGCTAACGCGAGGTTTTGTGGTGCATGAAAGCGTGCGCCGCGCCAATGAACCCCTTAAAGAGCGGGTGCGGCTGGTCGGGCTTGCTTTGAAATTCCGGATGAAACTGGCAGGCCAGGAAGTAGGGATGGCCCGGCAATTCGATGACCTCAACCAGCTTGCCGTGAGACGATGAGCCGCTGAAACGGAACCCCGCCTTTTCAAACGCTTCGCGGTACTGGTTGTTGAATTCGTAGCGATGACGGTGGCGTTCATTGATAATGAAAGCGCCGTAAAGCCGGTTGGCCTGGCTGCCCACTTCCAGTTGGCAGGCCTGCCGCCCCAGACGCATCGTGCCGCCTTTGCTGGTGACTTCCTTTTGTTCGTCCAGCAGCGCGATGACCGGATACGGCGTATCGGCCATAAACTCGGTGGAGTGCGCGTGCTTGAAATGGAGGACATTGCGGGCAAATTCAATCGTCGCGGTCTGCATGCCCAGGCAAAGGCCCAAGTAGGGAACTTTGTTTTCCCGGGCATATTTCGCCGCCTGGATTTTCCCTTCGATGCCGCGCTCGCCGAAACCGCCCGGCACGAGAATGCCGCCCAGGCCCTTGAGAATTTTTTCCGCTCCCAGTTTTTCAATGGACTCGGCCTCGATTTTCTCGATTTCCACTCCGCAATCGTTGGCGATTCCTCCGTGCGTGATGGCTTCATAAACGGATTTGTAGGCGTCGTGCAATTCGATGTATTTGCCCACCACCCCGATGCGAACGCGATGGCGCGGGGCCAGCAGTTTGCGAATGATTTCCTGCCAATGGGACATGTCGGCCGGGGGCACGTCCAGATGCAACAATCGGCAGACCAAGTCGTCCACCCGCTCGCGCTGCAACATGAGCGGCAGTTCGTAAATCGTGTGTTCGACGTCGGTTTCTTCGATCACCGCCTCGTAAGGGACGTTGCAGAAAATGGAGATCTTCTCGCGCAATTCGCGTCCCATCGGCATTTCACAACGGCAGACCAGGATGTGCGGGGTGATGCCAATTTCTCGCAGTTTGGCGACGGATTGCTGCGTGGGCTTCGTCTTCAACTCGCCCGCCGCCTTGATGAACGGCACGTAGGTGACGTGCATGAAGATGGCGTTATTGTAGCCGACGCGCAGGGCAAATTCGCGGATCGCTTCCAAAAACGGCAGGCCCTCAATGTCGCCGGTTGTTCCGCCAATTTCTGTGATGACCACATCGCATTTGGTCTGTTCGGCAATGAGGTCGATGCGGTTTTGGATTTCGTCGGTAATGTGCGGGATGACCTGGACGGTTTTGCCCAGGTAATCGCCGCGCCGCTCTTTGTCGAGCACGGTCTGATAGACCTGGCCGCTGGTGAGGTTGTTCATCCGGCTGAGACGCACGTGGGTGAAGCGCTCATAGTGGCCGAGGTCCAGGTCGGTTTCCGCGCCGTCGTCCAGGACATATACCTCGCCATGCTGATACGGGTTCATCGTGCCGGGATCGACATTGAGATAAGGATCGAACTTTTGCAGCGTGATCTTCAGGCCGCGGTTTTCCAGCAATGTGCCCAGGGCGGCGGCGGTCAGCCCTTTGCCCAATGAACTCACGACCCCGCCGGTGACAAAAATAAATTTCATGTTTCTTAGGCGCCTCCGCGCATGAGCTGCTCGACGCGCTTGACATCGGCTGGAACATCCACGCCAACGCCCTCGTATTTGACACGCGCCACGGCGATTTCAATGCCGTTCTCCAAGGCCCGCAACTGTTCGAGCTTTTCCGCCCTTTCCAGCGCGGAGATCGGAAACTCCACCAGCCGCAACAAGGTCTGGAGGCGGTAACCGTAAATGCCCACATGCTTCAAAAACGGAAACGCCGCCAACTGCTCTGCGCCGGTGGCGGCGTCACGCACATACGGAATCGCGCGGCGGGAAAAATATAAGGCCCGTCCCGCGCCGTTGACAACGACTTTCACAACATTCGGATTTTCCCATTCGGACACCTCCTTCAGGGGGGTGGCGGCGGTGGACATTTCCTCCCGGACCAGTGCCTCCGCCACCGCGTCGATCACTCCAGGATCAATCAGCGGTTCGTCTCCCTGGATATTCACCACCCCATCGCATTTGACGTGTCGCGCCACTTCGGCGATGCGATCCGTGCCGCTGGCGTGCTCGGGAATGGTCATTTCCGCGCGGCAAAAGCCCTGCGCCACTTCCCAGATCCGCGTATCATCGGTCGCGACGATCACCTCATCCAGGGAGGCGGCCTTTTGACATCGTTCCACCACGTGATGCACCAGGGGTTTGCCGGCGATGAGAGCGAGCGGTTTTCCGGGGAAACGGCTGGAGGCGTAGCGAGCGGGGATAATGCCAATAATCTTCATACGTCGTGCAAAATCCATGCCGCCGCCGCTGCCAGGTCATCGACGACCGCCGCGGACCCCAGCTTTTGCTGGTTTTCTTCCTCGACCTTTTTGCCATAACCGGTGCGCACGAGGATGCTTTTGCGGATACCGGCATTCCAGCCGCATTCCAAGTCGATGAGCTTGTCGCCAATCATATAGCTGCGCGGCAAATCCAGGGCGAAGGCATCGCGCGCCTCGAAGAGAAACTGCGGGGAAGGTTTGCGTCCGCGGCTGGGTTGATCGGGAGCTTCCGGCGCAATATAGATTTTTTCAAAGCGGACCCCTTGTTGCGTGAAGATTTGTTCCATCCGCTGATTGACGCTCGCGACGTCTTGCAGCGTGAAATAACCGCGGCCGACTCCCGATTGGTTGGAAACGATGAATAATTTAAAGCCGGCCTCTTGCAGCAAACGCAAGGCCGCGCCGCCGCCGGGGAAGGGCGCGACCCCTTCAGGCCGGGAAAGATATTCCCGCTCCTCAATCAAAGTCCCATCGCGATCCAAAAAAACAGCACGGTGCAAATCCACCGCTCCGCATTAAAGCCAATCCCGGGCCGGACTTCAAATTGCAAAACCTTTTTTATTCGGCCTTGTCGCTGGGGGGCGGCAGTGGCATGTATGGGCGGGCATCGCAACCATGAAAGAGTATGCAATCTTGACGGTCATTGGGAGGGACAAAACCGGAGTCGTCGCTCGCGTCACCAACTTGCTTTTTGAACAGCACGCCAATATCGAGGCGCTGGAAGAGCAGGTCACCCGGGGCCAATTCAGCATGACGCTGCAGGCTTCGTGGTCCAGCGGCGCGGTCCATAAATCCCTTCTCGCCTCGAGCCTCGCCGACTTGGCGCGGCATTTGGAAATGGAAATCCGCTTGCGCTGGACGGATCCCAGCCGCCGGCAGCGCCTGGCTCTGATGGTGACCGGCGAGGCGCATTGCGCCGAGGCATTGCTGGAAGCGTGGCGGGCCGGACGTTTGCGCGCCGAGCCAACGGTCGTGCTGTCCAATCGGCGCGATCTGGCCGGCCTGGCGGGCCGATTCAAGCTGCCGTTTGTCTTCATCCCGTGGGACGACCGGGCGGTGGCGGAGGCGCAGGCTTTGAAATCGATTGAAGAGTATGAGGCGGATTTTGTAGTGCTGGCGCGCTTCATGAAAATCCTCTCGCCGAATTTCGTCTGGCGCTACAAAAACAAAATCATCAACATCCACCCGTCCTTGCTACCCAGTTTTCCCGGCCCGCAAGCTTATCGACAGGCCTATGAATACGGCGTGAAAATTATTGGGGTGACCTCTCACTTCGTGAGCATGCGTCTGGATGAAGGCCCGATCATCGCCCAGGCCAGCGTCCCCATTCCCGCCCACGCCACGCTCAAGCAAATCGTCGCGCTCGGTCAAAAGCTTGAGGCCCGGACGCTGCTCAAAGCCGTCCGCCTCTATCTTTCCAAACGGCTGGATGTTTATTGGGGCGTCGTCAAGGAAGTCTGAGAGGTGCGATTATAGGTGTTGGCAAGGGGGCGTCACTCCGCGCGCGCCTCTCCGACGGGCGGCTTTGCACAATTAAGCCTGTCTGGATTAAAAACGACAAAGGGAAAGTGGTTTACGATTCTGCCCGGTTACATCGGTTACGAGCGAGAGAAACAGCTAAAGCGATATTTTCCTGGATGAGTTTTGATGCAGTCAGCCTCCCCCTGAACAAGTTTAAGCCCCTTGCTGCCATCGGCGGGAATGATTGAAATTAGCACTGTGCCATCCCCAAGGTCAACGGCTGAAAAATGACCAAATCCATCCTCTGATTTTCCATTTCTGGCTATTTTGTATTCGATTGTCTTTGCGTCAAGTTCGTGTGCCTGCCATTTGCACTTTACGCGGTTTTCAGGATTTATGCTGTCCTGACGCGGTTTGTTCCAGTACGGGCTTTTGCATTTCGGACAGGTTGTAGGAGCTTGTCCCGGCTCACGCGGCAGCCATTCGTGCTCGCATCGCTCACAACGAAACGCCCATTTCAATATTTGCGCCATATACGTCGAATCTAATCTCCTGTTTTAGATATGTCAATAGGGATATTCTCTAAAGGGTTATTGTTATAGCAATATATGCGGTGCGGCAAAATCCTGCCATCGTTGGCGAAAACGACTGCCAGGAATTTTGAAATGGCGGATCATTTTTTCAGCTTCAAACGCGGCGAGTTCCTGACGCATTACCACAGGCGGTCGAATGTCCAATCCACCATCCTCATGATCAAGGCTAACTTCCGGGACCACGTCCGCAGCAAGACCGACATCGCCATGAAAAATGAAGTGCTCTGCGAGGTGGCCTAATGAAGGCAAGAGGTAAGGATTGACCGGCAAAGAACAGCCCGAATAACCATTGACGCCAAAAACAGTCTTGGCTTTAATTGCCGGATAATGGGTTTCAGTCATTACGGATAGAATTTATGTGTGACATATCGCCCGCAATTCCGCCGCCACAGGCCCCAGCACTTCATGGAAGAGTGACCATCCCGCATGGTATCACTGATGCCACCCTTTTGGACTATGACAACCCGCATGGAACTGCCTCCCTCAGACTGTTTACGACGCCTGTCGGACAAACTTTGCCCGTACAGGGCCAACCGCTCGCGGCTCCGGGCACGGCAATTACGCTGAGTCAATTCCCACCTGCATTCAACGGTATCTGGCTAGTGCTGCCGGAAAGTAACGTGTTGCTCCTCAGAATTTGCAAGTGTGCAGACCCGCGTCAACAGGCGGCAATAGTAGCCGTTCCGACTTAATCAGGTTGATTGACTTTTTGACTTTTTGGGCAGGAACGGCACCTGCACAAAAAGTCATGCCAAAGTGAGGCTTTTTGTGCAAAGCCCCGGCGGACAGAGACTGCCCCGACTGACCGGGACGGATATGCGGCCTTGCGTGCCAGTTGACATCCTCTCGATTCCTCACAACATCTCCTGTTGTTTCTCCGAGTTGGCTTCCCTCTGGGCTTTGGCGAAGGGATTCGTTTGTGGCGGCGCTTCGACGCGCTCGGTTCCGCTGAGCAAGCCTTCGATAGTGAGTATCTGGATGACCGGATAATCCTTGTCGTGCCAGAGTTTGGAAGTGTAACGGCCCGCATCAGCCGCTTCGACGCGCATGGGTTTCGACGGCCTTTCCAGCGTAAGCAGGATTCCTGCGACGAATTTCTGGTTGTTCACGTCGCCCAGCAACGTCGCAACGTCGCTGCGCTGTACGCCGCCGCCTTTGACTTGGACAAGAATTCTCTCTCGTTCATCCGCCGTCTCGTAAAAATAAAGCATCCCGTCCACGCCCCGGTCCGCTCCTTTGCCGTCGCCTTTCGTGCGCGGGCGCGCGTCAATCAGCGACAGCGCCCATTGTTGGAACTGCCATTTGTCCAGGCCGGCCAATTCCTTCGCGCTGCCGAAATCCGTGGGCTGGCCGCATTCCTCAAACTGGACTTCATCGCCGAACGCATCTTTGAGCCGGCGCTTGATGAGATTGATCGCAAGATAAGTGACATCAATGCCAATCCATTGCCGGCCAAGTCTTTGCGCCGCGTGAATGGTCGTGCCGCAACCGCAAAATGGATCAAGCACGACGTCCCCTTTGTTGCTGCTGGCCGAAATGATGCGCTCGAGCAATGCCTGCGGCTTTTGTGTCGGATAGCCGAGGTCCTTTGCACCTGATTCAGGCGGTATATCTGTCCACAAGTCTTGCAACGGGATGCCGGGCATTTCATCAGAGAATTGCATTAAACGGGGCATTCCAGTCTTGCGATGAACTAGTTTTCCCGCGCGCGCGAAGGCAATGAGGTTATCCTTCTTGTACGCCCAGTAGCGCCCTTGATAAGGCTTCACAGCCCGATATTCAAAGTTCGTTTTCGCCGACTTGAATTCATCTTTCAAATCAGCTTCCCAACGAACCCCCTTTTTTCTTTCTCGTTTCACGCGCCATTCGTACTCGACATCCCCGCCTGGTTTTGCGGCGGTCAAATCAGTTTCTTTGTATCTCCGGCCATCTGGCGCAACGTGGCGATATTCTTCTTCAAGGTAGTCTTCTGTGTATGGCGTCCAAATGGGATTCCAGGTGTAAAGGTCTGTCTTGGTGTAAAGAAGTATCAAGTCATGGATCCTCCCGCATCGCTTCATACCCTGTTTCGTATCGCTGTGCGCGGCGGAACGCTTCCAACAGATTTCGTTTAGCATCCGCTTTGAATCAAAGATGCCGTCGAGCATGACCCGCAGATAGTGGCTGGCGGTCGGGTCGCAATGAAGGTAGAGGCTGCCACTGGGTTTGAGGACGCGATGCAGTTCCACCAAGCGGGGCGCCATCATCGCCAGATACGCCATCATGGGAGACGCTCTGAGAAAGCCGTAGAGGGATTGCATCATGTCCACAACGGCGGTGTTTGGGCAGTCGTCCAAAAACTCGTCGAAAGTTTGCTTGGCGTCGGCCCAGTTCCAAGTGTCGGTGAAGGCGTGAAACTGCGCCTGGCTTGATTCCCCGGAAGCCTCGCGGAACAGGACATTATAATCCGCGTTGGAATTGAACGGCGGATCCAGATAAACCAGGTCAACGCTGGCGTCAGGAAAAATCTTGCCGTCGCGCAGCCACTTCAGATTATCGCCGAACAAGAGGCGGTTCATGCCAGGGCCTTTTAACAGAAGCGCCTACCGTCCGCGAGAGATTTTGGCAGAGATTTTGGCAAGGCGGAGCTCAGTCCGCGCCTTCCCCGGCGGCCAGCGGAGTTGCCGCCCTGCCTTAAAATAAACCCGCAGTTTTAATCGCACCAGGTTTGAGTTGCCCCTTGCGCCCGCCCCCAGCCGATTTATCATAAACGTGTGAGCGTTTTTTTTGCCGCCCTTGCCTCTGCCGTCCTCGCGACCAATGCTCCGCCAGCCGTGAGCAATCTCGTCGCGGAGAAAACCGGCCTGTCGGCTCCGGTCATCAATACCAACGACCCGGTCGAAAATGAGTATTACAATATCCTCCTGGCGGACGATGCCGCCGAGAAGGATATCATTAAGTGGACCGATGACGCCCAGGCCATTGCCAAAGGCGGGGATGAGGCAAAACTTACTTTGCGCTCACGGATTAAGAAGCGCCTGGATGAGGTCCGCTGGCTGTATGACGATTTCACGCAGCGCCATCCCAAACACGTCAATGCCCGTCTCGCCTTTGGCAGTTTTCTCAATGACACCCAGGACGAGGAGGGGGCGGTGGCCCAATGGGAGGAGGCCCGCAAGCTGGCTCCCACCAACGCCGCGACGTGGAACAACCTGGCCAATTATTACGGCCACCGCGGGCCCGTGACCAACGCGTTTGCCTACTATGCCAAGGCCATTGAATTGGATCCCAAGGAATCGGTTTACTACCACAACCTGGCCGTCACCGTCTATTTGTACCGTCCCGACGCCCGGAATTTCTACCATCTGACCGAACAGCAGGTTTTTGACAAATCGCTGGATCTTTACCGCCAGGCCATCCAGCTCGCCCCGGACGATTTTGTGCTTTACAGCGATTATGCCGAGTCCTTTTACGGCACCAATCCGCCCCGCTGGCTGGACGGCCTCCACGCCTGGACCGAGGCCCTCAAAATCGCCCACGACGAAGACGAGCGCCAGGGGGTGTATATCCATTTGGCCCGCATCAACCTCAAGCTGGGGAATTTTGAGGCGGCCCGGGACCGTCTGGATGCGGTGACCAATGCCGCGTACGAGCCGATTAAGAGGAAGATAGCGGGCAATTTGAAGGAGGCCATGGCTGGGGGGCTCACCAACCGCCCGGCCGTCCCTTCCGAAGCCTCTACCAAAGGTGGGTCGGCAGGTACCCCATAACTTGGTCCAGCCTGCTGTGGCCGCCGGGGTGGTGCGCTTCCAAATTAATTTGACACAAGATGCCGATGCTCTGTCCGTCGCGATCGTTCGGCCGGGCGTCGATCCCGTAACCATACATCAGGCCGGCCTGCCAAACCCCGTTGCCCGAACGATAACCCAGTTCCATTCCCACGCCGGAATACGTCCGCCTTGGCTGCTCCAGCCCGTAAATGGAGTCCACTTCCGCGAGGGAACCAATGGGCGTGAGCGACCAGTGTTTGCCGGGGTCCAGCGGCACGGAATAGCGCGCATTCAGGCAAACAAAACTGCTGGCGCTCAGTTCCTGGTAAAAATAACCGGGAATGGCGAGGGGAAATTCCGAAGCGAGCGGCAAATCTCCGCCCAAACGGTAGGCGCTGAAGCGGTCGGCATGCGTGCTCGACCCGCCCGTGACGGAGAATTCAATGCGCTGTTTTGTTTTCGGCAACGTGTAAATCAAGAGGGCGCGGCCCCAGAATAATTCGGCATGTGATTCCAGCACCGCGTCGTTGTTGAGCCCGTACGCCCCGGCCCCGGTGCGATATTGCCCCTCGTACCAACCCGATATTTCCATGGCCAGATCCGGGCTGAGGAGCGGTTCGCGTCCGCCCAGGCGCAAGCCAGCGCGCCACGCCGTGGTCCAGTGATCGTGCGGCAAGACAAAGCCCGGGTAATCGTCATTCTTCTGATACGTGGACACGTGTTCCCGGACCCGCAGAAAGCCGTAGAGAGGAATGAGCTTCCCTGGGTCGAACAGGTGGTAAATCGAGACGGAGTTTTCGGCTCCATCGCCGTTAAAGGATTCGCCTGGAATGTACTTGCCGCCCTGGAATTCATAGTAATTGTCCGCGAACCCGCCGCCCGCCAAGCCTATTCCAAGATCCGTGTTCTTCCCGAGCAACCCCGACAAGCCCACCTCAGAATCCAGGTACACGGGCGCCAGCGCCAGGCGCAGCGTCGTGTTGGTCCCAAAAATACCGGGTTCGTTCAGGTAGTAAAAGCCGTACGCCGCCACCGGCGAAGCCCCCTCAGTCGCCTGGGTGAAACCAAACTGAACCAGCTCCCGCTTCTCCGGGTCAATTTGACCCAGAGCGGCGCCGGCGGTCAGAGAAATAGCAAGAGCGAGGCAGAACCCGCGTTCCTTTAGCATAACGTCTTCTACGGTAAATGCCGGGACGGCGCAAGCCTTACGGAGCCTGAGGGCGTCTAGGCCATCACCGCGCCATAGACGCGGCACATCCGCTCTCCCGCCGCCGCCAGCGAAAAGCGGGCCGCCACCTTGCCGTGCAGTTCCCGCCGCCGCGCCATGTCCCAGCGCTCTTGGCGGACCCAGTGCGACATGGCTTCGGCGAGTTTCTCGGTGGAACCAGGCGGAACAAGGGAGGCGCTGTCAGTGTCAATCAAAGTTTCTGGAATTCCGTCCAAATTGGAAGCGATCACCGGCCGCCCGCAGGCCAGGGCTTCGCACACCACCAGCCCAAAGGCCTCCGTCCCAACGGCCGGATGGACCAGGCAGTCGATGGCATTCATCGCTTGCGGCATGTCCGGGCAATATGGTGTCAGCCAGGCTTTCCCGCTTAAACCGAGCCGCGCGATGTCCTCTTGCAACGTTTCCGCCAGGCTGCCGCGGCCAATCAAAAGAAAGCGGGCGCGCGGAGATTGCGGCGCGAGGCGCGCGGCCGCCTGGAGAAAGTCCCGCTGCCCTTTGCCCCGGGGCTTGTCGTAGGCGCCGGCCACCGCGAAGACAAAATGCTCCGGCCCCAGTTTCCACTGGGCCCGCAATTCCGTGCTTTCCAGGGGCCGGAATTGCCCGGTATCGATTCCACCCTCGGCGACGAAGATTTTCGACTTGTCGCCGCGCATCGGCGGGCGCGACCGCCGCTCCGCCTCCGGCGAAGCCGGTTCATCAACGCCCTCGCGCAAAACCTTGGCCACAAACTCCGAGACCGCCACCAGCGCGTCGCAACGCGCGAGGAGAAATTGGCGGCTCACCCAGGTGCCGGGGCTTTTGGCCAGGTGACGGCTCAGAACCAACTTGGACGGCTGGCGCGTAAGCCAGAGAGCCAAAAGCGTCGGCCAATAATCCCGCCCATGATGGGCATGGACGATCTGAGGCCGCTGGCGGCGAATGCACCGGGCCACGTGCAAAATGAAACGGGCTTTGCTCCGGCGCAGGGCTGGATCGCAAAACAATCCCACAGGCTTCAGCGCCGCGTCAAACCGCGAGCCGCCTGGCCCCGCCACCCAGACGGGATGGCCCATCCCGCGCAACACCTGCACCAACCGCACGCACGATTCATCCGTCCCTCCGCCGGTGAGAACCGAATTAACCTGGAGGATGCGAAAGGTCCGCGCCGGAGGTGTCGCTAACGTGGAAGGGATCACCGCGGCGTCTGCTGCAACTCCCATAATTTGGCGTATTTGAGGTATGTGGCGAAAGCCCGCTCCCATGCCAGGGCGGCCCCCAGGCCGCCGCGGCGGAAACCTCCTTGCAGGAAATAGGCATTCAGAAAAGCGCCCATCGTGCGGCCCAGCAATCCGGCGGCGCCGATTTTCCGCCCTTCCCTGGCCATCGCCTCGGCGGCGATCGTGGAATACTTGTTGTCCTTGGCGATGCGCGATTCCCAAGTGTCAAAAACAAGATGTGACAAGTAGGCCTCGCCGTTCGCGGGCAGGGCCAGAACTTCGCCATGAACCTCGGGCGCCCGGTGAATGCGCTCGGAGTATTGCACCCGCTCGCGCCGCAAGAGCCGCAGTTGGGCATCGGGAAACCAGCCGCAGCAGGTCAGCCATCGGCCCCGGTAAAAGTTGCGCCGCGGAATCCGCACCGCCGCCGCCGCCGTCCCCTCCAAATGGGAGGCCATCCACTCGACCAATCCCGCCGAGACCCGTTCATCCGCATCGACGACCAGCGCCCAAGGGTGGCGCGCCTGGGCTAGCGCAAAATTGCGCGCCGGCTCCACATAGTCCGCGCGCGGGCAGGTCGCCACCCGGCAGCCAAAGTCCGAGGCGATGGCGACGGTGCGATCTTCGCTCTGCATATCCGCCACCACGATGTCGTCGGAAAACCGCACCGATTCCAAACAGCCGGGAAGATTGGCTTCCTCATTCAACGTATTGATCACGACGGAGACAGGCGTCATTCCAGAACGTCAATCTAAAGAACCACCCGCCACGGGAACAGCATAAAATCAACGCTTGCGCCATGCCTCGGTAACGCAGCCTGAGAAAGGATCGGGTCGAGGTGACGGGATTGCGCCCGCCACCCCTCCCACACCACCGTACGTGCGGTTTTCCGCATACGGCGGTTATCTCCTTCTTCCCGATTCCCTTGTATCCCTCAGGAGATCGGCCTAAGAGCCAGGCTTCGATCACCTCTTTG
>JBKQWF010000152.1:0-13149 GCA_052139695.1 Limisphaerales bacterium | reverse complement strand
TCCGTTCAAATTCACTCAACGGCGGCAGTTCCACCTGTGCATTACGCGCGTAGGAGCGGTGAATGGCCTTGCTGTTATGACCAAGCGCCTCCTGTGCGAACCGTTCGGGATACCCGGCTTTTTTGGCGCGTTCCGCCCACGCATACCGATACGAATGCAGGCTGACACCTTTGATGCCCAAGCCCGCGATGCGCTGATGAAATTCCGTCGCCCGGTCGCCGGAACGCACCGAGCGCAGATACGGAAACAGCGGTCCGCTCCCCGGCAAATCCCGGAGAATTTCCGCCACTTCATCGTCGAAGCGCATGATGGCAATCGAGCCGGTTTTCTTGCGCGCAAAACTGATGACGTTGTGTTCCCAATCAATGTTTTCAGCTTCGAGTCCTGCCAGATCGGACTGCGACGCGCCCAGATGCCACGCCAGTTTATAGAACGCTTTGCGTTCAGGATTCAGTTCGCGGGCGACGATGGCCTGATGTTCCTCCCAGGTGATGGCGCGTTTGTCCTTGAACTCAACTTTCGGCCACTGTCGCTTTACGATGACCGGCCACGGCAACCAGGTCATGTCCAGGGCGAAGTTGTGGATGCGTCGCAAATATACATTGGTCGAAACTTTTCCGGTTTCGAGCACGCGCAGAAAGTTTTCCGGCCGAGTTTCCAAAACCGGCAGGTGACGAATCAAGTCAAACGCCTTGTCCTTGATGGCGGTCTGCCAGCGGTGCTGGGTCTCGCCTTTTTTGAGTTTGACCATTTCGTCCATGACGAACTGCCAGTTGCGCGTGGCAATTTGCGGGTCGCTGGCGGCGAGGTAGGCGCGGGCGATTTGCAGGTTCACGGCGGGCTGCTGCTGCGCTTCGCCGCGCGAGTGGAACAACCGCAGCGCCGTGGCGCGGTCGGTGGTGTGCAAGCTGTCCTGCTTGCCGGTCACGTCATCGTGAATGTAGTAGCGTCCGCCCTTTTTGCGGCGGTAGAGCCGGTATCGTTGTCTCATAACTGTATTCACAGCGATGAGTTTACAACGGTTGATCTCGACTCCGGCAGGGAGCAGGTGGGAGTTACGCAGGGTAGGCCAGGGTTAAATCCTGCTGGCACTTCCGCTGGCACTCGTCTGTGGAAGTTGACCAAACCCTACAGTTCCAACTGGTTAGGTTTGGAGGCGGAGGTCGGAATCGAACCCGTGGAAGCGCGTTCTATGTCGTTGTGCTGCCGGCCATCTCATGCCTAGAGCCATGAGCTCAGCTCCCGCCCCGTCGCCCGCATGAAGCGAAATTGATGACTTTCTCAATGTGCTGCGCGAGGATGTTTTGGCTCGGCGTACTGCTGCGCCCGGCCGTTTCACGAATATCTCGGCTTTTCCGCCGGCTTGGATTTTGATTCGGGCCTTGCGCGCCAAAAAGCCCAACAAGCCATCTTGGAATTGAGATTGTCAATGGCCTTTTTCCAGTTCTTCAATCTTTTGTTTACAGGGAGCGATCGTGCGATCGTACCAACCGATCATTGCGCGGAACTGGGCATTATCGCGATCCTCGGCTAGCCACAGGCGCTGATAGTCGGCTTTGGACCTCTCGTAGAGGTCGAGGACCTCTTTCAGTTCCTGGGCGACCGTGGCACGGGGGATCTGGGCATCAAGGTAGTGGCCGCTGGCGATGAACTTCTTGCCCATGGCCTGGTAATTGCGGATGCCAAACGCGAGTTGTTCCAAATTATCCTGGTTTCGCTTGGCGCGAAGCATGGCGTTCTGGATCAAATCGAGGGCCGGTTCCGCGGCGGCGAGGATGAGCCGTCCCGCGGCAACGGGGCTGGCCAAGGTGTTGATAGGACTGGCCCAGGGATCGTTGAAAAAACCCCAGAGATATATATTCATCGGATCCCCTTCAATGACTTTGCCGGAATCATCGCGATACGGGATATTCTTGCCGTAAATACTGGTCGCTTGGAGGAGCGCCCGAACCACGCTGTCGTCTTTGACGCCATAGATCAGGCGACTGAAAGATTGGTTGAAGTACTGGCGGTCCAAGTTTGCTCCAGTCCAAGCACAGGCGCCGTGATAAAGAATAGCGCACCACTCCTGTCCGACAAAATGTAAATGGCCTTCGTCGCCCCAATCGCAGGTGGTGCTGCCGATGGCGCCGTAACGCAGGCCCTTGCTTACCTCCGCGTCGGAGAAGTCCGCGGCGCCGCCGGTCCATGGCATCAGGCGGACGTGGCTGTAGATCCATGGGTTGGCGAAGAAATCAACCTTGTTTTCCTTTAATAAAGGGAAGTCCTTGTCCCAACTGTGGAAGATCGTGGTGGCATAATAACTTCCCACAATGGACTCTTTTGGCAGTTGGCCAAGGTAGGCGCCCAATTCGCCTTCGGAGGCAAGGGTTTCCTGAACGATGACTAACCTCGTTCCTTTTTCATTCAGAACGCCTTGTAATTTGACCGCGTAATCATAGATCAGCTTAGTGAGCTTATCGGTCGGAGTTCCGGTCAAGTTGAACCCTTTGATGTCGCTCTCCGTGAGATCGACGGTGAACAATTTGCCCGGCATGGTATCCTGCAATTCACGCACCATCTCCAGCACAAAAGCCACCGTTTCCGGTTTGCGAATATCGTAAGTCTCCCCCCAGGTTTGGTTCGGCGGACGCACGGCCATGGACAAGTACTTGGGGTTGTTGAGAGTGGTCCCCGCATGGCCCAACACTTGGAAGAGCGGATGCACTTCCACGCCAAAATCCGCGGCATAATTGAAAAATCCGCGCGCCTCTCCCGGCGAGAGTCCTTCGGGGGGCGAGGAATCGGGATGAGACTCGAATTTATAGGTGTTCTCGATGTAGAGTTCCAACATGTTCATCTTGGCTTCAGCAAGAACGCGGGTGAGACGCTCTAAAGCTTGCACCGTGGGAACCTGACCGCGGGAGACATCCTGCATCACCCCGCGGTACTGCATGGACGGCCAATCACGGATATGCAGACCAGGCACACTGGTCTTGTCCGCGGCAAGCTGAACCAGGGTCCGCGTGGCGTGACGCAGCCCCGCGGGCGACCTCGCCGCCGCGCTGATCCCTTTGCTATCCACATGCAGCACATAACCCTCCGGTCCCAGGTCCTTCAAATCAGCCTCACTGACATGATGGAGAGTGGGGCCGGGTTTTCCGTCAGGAAAGATCCCCAGCAGAATTGGGAAACCGGACCGCTGCAACGCAACGCCTGATTTCTCCTGGAGCAGCCCCGGAAACTCATTGAGAATCTTCTCGGCCGCGGCCGACGTGCCGCCCACGAGACGGGCCCGTCCGCAACGTCTGAGATCAAAGCTGCCGCCCGTCAACCCAACCTCCTTGGGTTGAGGGAGAATCCAGGCGTCCGCCGCGGTGAGCAGCGCCGCGACTCTTTTCGGGTCGTTTTCCGGGGCTTGCGTCGGCGGCGCTGGGGATCCAGGTTTGACATCTAGTTTACAGCCCGCGGGGACGATCCCCAGGATGGTCAGAAGGGCCAGCCAGCGGAGTGGGTTTGTTTTTCTTCTCATGATCGAGTCGTTAGTCTGTTCACGTTTCAAAGTAGCGGGAAATCATGGAGGTGGCGGGCCTCGGCGCCGATCACCACGTGTCTGTGCCCATCAACCCGCCCATGGTCCAATCATGATCGCCGCCGAACCAACGGTAATCGAATTCCGCGCACACGTGGGTCATTTGCAAAAACGGGATGTATTGGGCTCGGCAATCTGCCATGAGCCAATTCAGCCCCTGTCCATTCCCATGGGCGCCAGTCGTTCCCCCGACCTTGTCGTCTCCCGGGGCCGAGACGCAATAATCCGTGCCCGTATAGCAAGTGACCATCGCTTTGAGGCTTGGAGACCTGACTTCGGTCACGTGTCGGAGCGTCGGCGTCAGCAAACCCGGGTTACATCCTCCTGACACCGTCGAACAGGAATCGGGGTTATAAAAACTCAGATACGGGTAATAGGAACTAGGCCACAGGAGCAGGCGAGGGTTTATCAGTTCGCGGAGGGTGGCATTCTGGATGTTCCAGGCATCCTTCGCGTTGTCCGCGGGACAGAGATAAAATGACGCCTGGTTGGTGGCAATGGACGGGCTAAGCAACCTCCATTCGCCCACGAACGGCATCTCATACTCACCCTCCATGTCATTCGGGTAGGCTTCGCGATTGTCTGAGTTGTAAAGGGCGATGGCAACCCCGATCTCCTTCATATTGGAGATGCACCCTGTATCCTTCGCGCTTTTCTTCGCTTTGCTCAACACCGGGAGGAGTAAGCTGGCGAGGATGGCGATAATAGCTATCACGACCAGCAATTCAATCAAGGTAAAACCTTGCCGGATGAAGAACCCAGTTTTTCGCTTCAAAGGCTCGATCGTCCGGCGGCTTTGCCGATCAGAATGCGTCCCATTTATAATAGAATGCTTCATGTTCAAGCACATTCCTCACGGCGAGCTGCTCAACCTGAAGAACATGGCGCCCGGCCCGATGATGACGGTGGCGGGGCTGGTGCTCCCACCAGGAACATCCGCCCACCCAACCGGACTCGAAAGACTGGCGGTCTCCTGGAGCACCATTCCCGCGCCTGTCCACGAAAGTGTGATCTGGCCGTTCGCATAAGAAAGAGACAGGACCGTGGACACAAGCTGGATCGCCGCCGCGCGGTGGCGCGCGACCATATCATCCACATAACTCGTCAAGTCCAACTCATTAGTAAACGAAGAGAAATCATAGAGGGCGAGCTCGTCCATCCGTCCGTAAAAGCCCGCGCCGCCCGACGGAGAGTAGTCGCCCACCGTGATCGGCCCATTCAGAGGAATAAACTGATCGTATGTGCAAGGAATGTCCGCGATGCGGACTCCATCCAGGTAACCATCGAGCAGATTTGCCGCGCGCAATGAACCGTAAAACACATACATCACGTGATGCCAACTGTGATCGCTTGTGGGGATGACGATGCCCTGCTCGCCCGTTCGCCCGCTGGTTGAGAACATATCCAGAGCACCGGGACCTCCATTATTGTAGTAAAGGGCGATGGAGCCAGAGTCGGTGAAACTCAGAGGCGTTTGCGAGCTCTCACTCGCAGTGCCCTCGCCTTGAATCCAGAATTCGATGCCAAAGGCGTCGTCCAGTCCCATCTCACTCGGGCTGGGAGTAGCGGCGTCGAAGTTGTCTGTCCCATTAAACTCAGCGCAATATCCCAAGGCCAGGCCGCTGCCAATGGTTGCGTGAACCGCACGATGCGCCCCCTTCACGGGCACGAGATCATTTGCTGTCGTGGGACTCGCAGGCACTGGCATCTGTTGAATCGCATTGCCTTTCGTTTCATCGAAGTCCCAATAGAACACGGGCGCATCGTTCGACACTACTTGGGAGTAACGCGTGTTCAGTGGCGGCGGAGTCGCGACCACTAACTCAGCCGCGTCGCTGTTGGCAACGACCGCGCCGAGGAAAACCGCCACGGAAAACAGATTCGTCCCCGAGTCCTCCGGCTGGAGCACGGGAGTAGTGTAAGAAGAATTTGTCGCGCCGAAAATGGCCACGCCGTTCTCCTGCCATTGATAACTCAGTTGAGTCGGTGGAGAACTGCTGGCCACCACAGAAAAAGTCGCCGTGCCACCGACGCTGGCGGACACATTTGCCGGCTGTTGGGCTATGGTTATGACCAGGCCCCCGAGAGTCAGGGAGGCTGTCTGGCTGTTAACAAATACATTGCCCGATGAAACCTGCGCCCGAAAAATCGCGCCGGCATCACTGGCGCCGAGAGCAGGCGTCGTATAGGACGCGTTTGTAGCATTCGGGACATTCGTCCAGTTTTCTTGCCATTGGTAGGTGAGAGGCGATCCTCCGCCGCTCAGGTTGGCCGCCACTGTAAAGGTGGCCGTCGCGCCAATGTTCGCCACGGCATTCATGGGCTCCTGGGTAATGTCAATCGCGACGCCCGCGGCATTGTTGACCTGAGCCGCCCGGATGTGGTCGCTGGCCATGGCCGCCGCTTTGGCGCTCAACAGGCTGGCGGAAATGTTTGTGTCGCTCGTCCAATCATAAAGGGCGAGCTCGTCCATCTGGCCGGAAAAGCCCACGCCGCCGGTCGGAGAGTAGTCACCCACCGAGATGGGGCCAGCTAAGGGAAGAGACTGGTTGTAGGTGCAGGGAATGTTCGAGATGCAAACTCCATCCAGATAACCGTCGAGCAGGTCCGACTGGCGCAATGAACCGTAGAAAACATACATCACGTAGTGCCAATTATTATCACTGGTGGGGATGACAACGCCTTGCTCCCCGGTTCGCCCGCTGACGGCGTACATATCCAAGGCGCCGGGACCTCCGTTATTGTAGTAAATGGCGACGGAGCCCGAGCCCGTGAAAGACAGGGGGGTTTGGGCAGTCGAAGTGCCCTCGCACTGAATCCAAAACTCGACGGCATAGGGACCGGGAAGCGCCGCTAGAGGGCCCAGATTGGGGCTGGGTGTGTCGAAGTTGCAAGTGCCATCAAAAGAAGCGGCGTTGCCGAGGAACAATCCCGAACCAATGGCCGAGTGCGCGACACGCGTTGCGGTGCCCACCGGCGTCAGATCGTTGACGGTGGTCGGACTCGCCGGCACCGGCATCTGTTGAATGGCATTGCCGTTGGCCTCGTCGAAATTCCAATACGCCAGGGGGCTATCGTTGGAGACTGTCTGGGAATAAAACGTCTGCCCAAAGGCGGTCGTCCCTGCTATCATGAGCGACACGATTCCAAGGCAAAAAGAGGAGCGGGCTGTATTATAACATGGCGCCGTTTTCATGATTTTCTCATTAGTTTCTGGTTGTGTTGTTTTGCGCCTTCGGTTGGACCTTGCAATGCCTCATGCCAGACTGGGGACTCGATTGCAGCCGGGGAAATGCGATTCCGCAAACGGCCATCGGCGCGTTGTGATTTGTGCCGCTTGACATGATCTTTCTTGAGGCTAAAGATAAGTTGGATGGCCAATGAGACAATAGCAGATCCGTTCAAAGTTGTCGCAATTCTTGCCAGCGTAAAAAGCAGACGGCATGAGGCCGTCGAAGGTGCTCTGATTGAGCAGGTGATCCTGGCGGATCGCATCACGCGCCAGCACCTTGGTTCCTACCCGCCCCACACCAGCCTGCCGGGACACTTGGTTCAACTGACTCTTGCCGGCGCCGTGCAGCATGAATCCGAGGGGCGATCGTTTGAGATGGCGGCGGGTTTGGTAGCTTGGTTCCACCAGGATGAAGAAGTGCATGTGAGGGTAACCAGGGCGCCCTGGAGTTTTTTGACGGTGAATTTCATCGCCCCTCATTTCCCGCCCCCGCCGCTGGATCAACGGATCCGGCAATCCTCGGCTGAGACGCGGCGGCTGTTTGAGAAGTTGCTGGAGGCGTGGCGGGATCCAACCGCCCAGCCATTGGTCCGCCATATGCGGGTCAAGGCCCGGTTGTTGGATTTGCTGGCCGATGTGATGCCGGCGGAGTCAGCTCCCCTTTTACGTTGATCCCGTGGCACAGGTTTGGTGGGATTTGGAAGCGCGATTGCGGGAACGGTTGCAGGGGCCGTTGCAATTATCAGACCTCTGCCGGTTGAGCGGCCGCAGCGCGCGCACACTCAACCGGGCCTGTCATTGGGCCACGGGACTGGCGCCGCTCAAACGCCTCAAGAAAATCCGGTTGAGCATGGCGCGGGGTTTGGTCTTGCACTCTACGCTGGGTATTTCCGAGGTGGCGTACCGGGTTGGCTATGAGCGGGTGCAGGAACTATGCCGCGATTACCGGCGTCACGTCGGTTGCACGCCGATGCAAGATCGTCAGGCTGGTCCGGATTATCGGCGCGCTCAACCGCGTTGCCGGATCTAACGCGGCGCAACTTCGTTTTCTGGAAACAGTCCCCCGAGCTCTGGGGCAACGTCGCCCGCTAGCTTACCGCCCCCGCTGAGTGCTAAGATGCCGCGTGCTGACGTGCTTATTTGTTTTAACGAGAATCATTGCCAACCCGGTATCGAATGTTTTTCAGAAAAAACTAACCCAAAATTCCGCCGACCCGTTATTTATCATCGGCGTGACCCACGCGCTGTTGAGCCTGGTGGCCCTGCCGTGTTTGCTGTGCCTTCTGCCATTGCGCGTGACCCAGGCCTTTTGGAGTAACATCGTCATTTGCGCGGTCCTGGCTGTGGCGGGGAACATGTTCCTGGTGCGGGCGCTCCGGAGCACCGATCTTTCCATTATCGGCCCGATCAACGCGTACAAATCGATCATTGGTCTCGTTTTGGGGATTTTTCTGCTCGCGGAAATCCCCACGGCGATGGGGCTTTTGGGCGTCGTCTTGATATTGGCTGGCAGTTTCTTTGTCGCGGACAGGCCTGTGGACCGGCCACAAAAAAGCGCCTTTCTCCAATTCTTTGCCAACCGGGGAGTCCAATGGCGATTTGCGGCCTTGATCTTGTCCGCTGTCGAAGCCGTGTTTCTGAAAAGGGCCGTTTTAGCCTCTTCTCCCCTGACGACATTTTTAATGTGGTGCCTTCTCGGTCTGCCCATTGCCGCCCTGGCGGTGGCTGTCCTGTTAAAAGGGAGAGCGAAAAGCGATTGGGTGGTCCTGGCCCGGCACAAAGAAACTTACGCCTGGCTGGCCGTCACAACCGGACTCATGCAAGTATCCACGCTGTTTACCTTCGGGAAATTGCAGGTCGGCTATTCGCTGGCTTTATTTCAAATGTCCAGCATCCTGAGCGTGTTCCTGGGCTACAAGTTTTTTCAAGAGACGAACATCGTCAGAAGGCTCTGCGGTTCGTTGATCATGGTCGTTGGCGCGGGTTGCATCATCGTCTTCGGCGCGCGTCATTAGAAACGTCAAACGGCGCCTCTCGGCGAAGAGTTTCCGGCTTTCTTTCTCCCTTCGTTTCCTTCTGTTCGAGATTTTTTTGGCTTGAGAGCTGGGCAACGAACAGTGTCGCCAGTGGAAAGTTTGTCGGATTTTGCCGGCGCCGGGTATAAGATAGGTGAGATGCATGCGAAATCGGACACCGAACTGCTGCGCGACTACGCGGAGCGCGGCGCCGAAAACGCATTTGCGGAAATCGTCCATCGGCATACGAACCTCGTTTATTCTGTCGCGTTGCGGCTGGTGAATTTGCCGGAGACGGCCGCCGAAGTTGCCCAGACCGTGTTTGTCAGCCTGGCCCAGGGCGCGCGTTCGCTGTGGCCGCGTTTGCGACCAGACGCTTCGCTGGCAGGCTGGCTTTGCCGCAGCGCCCGCAACGTCTCGCTCAATCTCCAGCGCAATGAATTCCGACGCCGTGCGCGTGAAAAGCTGGCGATGGAACAACTCGACCCAACATCTGGAACCGACCCTGAGTGGGATCGCTTGCGTCCGGTGGTGGACGAGATCATGAGCGAATTGCCGGAGCCCGACTATGACGCGTTGGTGCTGCGCTTTTTCCGGGAGCAGGATTTCGTTTCGGTCGGCCGGGCCCTCGGCGTGAGCGATGATGCGGCCCAAAAGCGGGTTTCGCGTGCGCTTGACAAAATGCGCGATCTTTTGTCCCAGCGCGGCATCACGATGACCGCCGCGGCCCTCGCCATTCTCCTCACGGCCAACGCGGTGCAGACCGCTCCGGTTGGATTAGCCGCCACGATTTCCAGCGCCGCCACTCTGACCGCAACCACCGTTGCAACGACCGCAACCGCTATCAAGGTCCTCACCATGATTACACTGCAAAAAACCCTCATCGTCACGATGATCGCCGCCGGGGTGGCGACTCCGATGGTAATGCAATACCGCGCGCAGGCGAAATTGCGCGAGGAAAACCAATTGTTGCGCCAGCAGGTGGACCAATTGACGCCGCTCGGTGCCGAGAACGAGCGTCTCTCCAAACTCATCGCCGAGGCGCGGCAGAGCAAGCCGCCGCCCAGCCAGCCGTCGCGTGAACTTCTCCGGCTGCGGGGCGAACTGGGCCGGTTGCGGCAACAGAATCAAGACCTGGCCAAACTCGTCGCGGACCGGCAACCGTCTCCAGCGGCTTTTCAGCCCAGCAGCACTTGGGCCGACGCTGGCAGCGCCACGCCGGAAGCGGCCGCCGGCACTTTTGCGTGGGCGATCAAATCAGGGAACACGGACAAGCTGGCGGAAGTCCTGATGTTGGAGGCCGATCCGGCCAGCACGAACGCGGCGGCGTTTGTGGGCGACATCTCCAAAGGGTTGCAACCCCTGTTCGCGGCGATCGAGTCGTCCCGGCTTGTCTTCACCGAAAACACCGCGCCCGACGAAGAGACCCTATGGTTTCAAAGCCAGTTCAACGACGGCCACACCCTCTTCTCCCCACTCACCCTCAAACGCATCGGCGACCAGTGGAAAGTAATGTTCGTTGAGGGTGACGGTGTGGTGGAATGACCTGCAGACGGCATCGCTTCGGCAGAATATGTTATTATATGGAACCCCCAACCATGGTGACCCCTACTCATGCGATGGAGACTGACCATAGCGAGTGACAATGAAAGCAGCAAAAACTCACCCAAGCGATTAGCGAAGCTAAACAGCGATTCTGAGACCCAGCATTTGAGCAAGGGTTGTTTCCACCTTGTGCATTTCCGCTGGATTTAGCCTGCCAAGACGCCGGACAAATTTAGCGGCTAGCATGGCGGTCGTCTTGGTCCCAGATTTCGGCGGCAACTTCGGCCAGGGCTTCGCCGGGGATGTCACCGTAATTCTGCTCCAAGCGATTCAACCAGACGACGAATTCGCGACGCTCGCTTTCCGGCAAAGCCAGCACATTATTCTTTAACTCAGCCAAGCTCATCAGCAAAAGGACACTGCCACAAGAAATTCTCGATTTCAAGCAGTTAACGAAAGGTAGCAAGGTAGTTTAAAGACGGCTGGAGATGGCGCGGTGGGGCGGGGTGGACGACGCTGCCGTCAGCATACCGCGTTGAATTGTTTTGAGGTCACTTCGTGCTATTGATTCTGCTGAAAAACCCTTTTTTTTCAAAAGAACGCGATTTTCACGACCACCAAGGCATTCCGGCTGGACCGTAGAATGTGTGATTATGTGGGACCGACCCCAACCCGCTCTTATGTCGCGGAGCGACCTCGGATATTGGCCAGACACGCCAGTGTCTGGTGATATCCGCCAGAGTTTTTCCGTCCTGAAGGGACGGCGGACTCGCACAACGAAAAATGTCTCTGGCGCCCCTTTCCATCGTCCCGTCGGGACGAATTGGAAATGGGGGGCGTGTTCCAGGCACTGGCGTGTCTGGCTAATATCCAATGTCGCTCCGCGACAGCCGTCTTCTCCCATGGGAATCGTCGGCAAAATCTTGCCGCCGCACAGGCCCCACGAGCCGCGATCGGATACGAGCTACCTTAGGGCGTAGCCCAATTCGATCCTCAACTCTGATTCAACCCTTGCAGCTTGCAGGGTTGATCAACAATTAAAATGGGGGGGCGTATTCCGGGCACTGGTCATCCCGCGAAGCGTATAATGTGTCCATGTCATTGCCAATGCGCAAAATGATCTCAAAATCACTTGGGGCGCACGACTGAATTCTTCTGTTATTCGGCCAACGTCAGGGAATCGTTGCGGGCAGCCTGAGCGTTGAGCCGTTCTTTCCAGAACTGATCCAGCCTGCGGCTGGAATGGATGCAGCGTAAAGCGAGGATATTCTCCGAACCGGATTTGCCCCAGAACATGCCCGATTGTTTGCAGCGGGAGCCGATCAGGGTCTTGCAGCCGGCTTCGATGACCCCAGAGCCGATAAAGAGGCCCTGACGGCGAAAGGTCCTGTACTGCATTCGTTCCACATTGTGGACGAAGTATCTCAGTTCATCCTCGACGGTCTGAGCCTGCGGCTTGCCGGCACATTCCCGGAGGGTTTCTTGAATGAGGTTTTTGACACCGTTGCCCAGCAACCGGCGGATCCAGCGGCTGCGCTGAGCCTTGTATTGGGGGTGTTCTTTGCTGCCGAGGAGAGCCTCCACCACATCGCCGGCATGGTCGGCGCCGTGCCAGAAGTCCACGATTTGAATAGCGTCCCTAAAATTCTGGTGGCCCATCTTCTCCAAGCCGCTGGCCCCATCGATGAGGAGCACGACTTTTTTGGCTTGGCCCAGGCCGCGCCGAATGGCTTCTTGGCGTAGGAGCGGACCAAAATCCTCCAGCGGTCCCATGTTAGAGACATAGGTGGTCGATTGGTAGTCCCGCATCGGGTGACCCTTTTCATCGGTTTTATGCTGGGTGAAGACGCACCCCAGGTAGGCCGAGCGGGTTTTGGCGCTCCCGTCGGGTTGCTTGCCCGGTCGCCCTTCCAGTTCTTCTTTGCGCATGGGCACGCCGGTGGCGTCACCGCTGAGATAGAGAATGGGCACGGGCTTGGTCCCCGGCAGAGGTTGGAGCGCCTCTCGCTCCTGCCAAGTTTGGGCAGCGGCTCCGACTTGCTGGACCAGGCGCTGAATCTGGCGGGCAGAGATGTGAATGCCGCCGGTCTCTTTCAAATGCTCCTCGGCTTTCTGGTAACTGGCCTCGTCGGCTCCTTCCAAGCAGACCAACCGTGCCAGCGCTGGTGTCTTGCCGGTCTCCAAGCCCAGCATCGCGTCAGCCGGATAATGCCCCAACGCTTTGCCTTCATGATAGTAGTAATCACGTTCCAGTTTGCAGGACCCGCAGATGCCATCGACGGTCACCTGCACGCGGCCTTTGCGCTGATAACCCGCTTTGGGCTGGTAAGCGGCATCGATGCATTCGGCCGCCTTCTGCAACAGGTAACCGACTATTTGATTGGCCGATTTGAAGACGGCCGTGCGGACCAGCACTTCCAATTCCTGCACGGCCACCCCGTTGGGTTGGGTCGCTTGGAAGCGGGCCATCAGCTGCTGTATTTCCTGGTCTTGGGCGAAGAGGACTTGGGGCGGGGTTTCTTTTTTTTTAAGGCGATATTCTCGCGGGTCTCGGCGATGACTAAATCGGCGTACTGCCGGGTCAACTGCTCGTATTGAGCGTAGCCCGCCAAGGCGGCCTCCACGGCAGGCAGATCATCGGCGGGAACGTAACGGGTGCGGTTTTTGCCCGCCTGCCAATGCTGGAGCTTGTGGTAGGGACCGGCATGGCCGGAACGGTCTTTGAAGGAGTAGGCCGAGAGTTTGCCACGTTCCATAGCTGCGATGGCGGAAATTTGTTGAAGGAT
>JBKQWF010000151.1:0-4705 GCA_052139695.1 Limisphaerales bacterium | reverse complement strand
GGGCGCGCACTCCGCTGCGCGCCGGGGCCCATCTGGCGGGCAAGAAACCGGCGCGCAGCGGAGTGCGCGCCCTACCAAAAGTCCTAATCCCAGTAAAACTTGACGCACTGGAGGCGCTGGCCCTGGTTTCCCATGCGGCTGACAATGCCGTAAAAGCTGCGTTTGTAGCCGTTGATCTCCGCATCCACCCGCACTTCGAAGACGAAGCTGCGCACCCCGATGAACGCGGACAGGTTTTGCGTCGCTGGGCCCATTTGAGGGCCGCCGGCAACGTTCATCCCGTTCAGCTCTCCAATATTCTGAATGGGGGCATCGTCTTCGGTGCCATCAACTCCATCCGGCCCGGCCCGCTGGCTGATGATTTGCTGGGCGATGGCCGGGTCCAGGCCGGGAATCAATTGCAGCGTTTTGAGCGAGGCCGTATTGACATTCAACGGGCCGCCTAGCGGGGAAAATAATTCATGCAGACCCACCGGATAAACAGGTTCGTCCTTGTTGCGAAAGCCGCTGTTGTTGGCGGAGGCAGAGGGCTGGCCAAAGGGGCCGCCACCGTGCTGCTGAAAGGCGGAGACGGCGTGGTTGGTCGCGTTGGAGCCCCAATAGATTTCCGGAGTAATGCCTTTGATCAAGAGCAATTCAGAGAGATCGTCGATCATCCCATTCTTGCAATAATACGGCGGCCGGAGGCGGTTGTAGTAATCATCCTTGGCCCCGTCCATCCGCGCCGTCGAGGCATTGGGGTTGATCCAGTCAATTATAGAATCAATGATGGTCGAGGAAAGCCCGGCGTCGGTCAGGCCCACTTCGTTCAGCGCTTTTTGCAAAACCTCCATTTGCGGATTGCGCGGATTGGCCACAAGGTTGATGTCCCATTTCCGCTCCATATCCGTGATCGTGACGGAAAAATGGCCCTGACCCATCGGCACATTCTTCAGGGAGATCTCCGGAATACCGTTGCTGCACGGAGCCAAGCCGCCGGCCCAAAACTGGTTGAGCGCATCCACGCTCCTTTGCTCCGGGCACTTGTTCGCCAGGGCCCATTTCGCCATCTCGATGCCCGCGCGGCCCATCCATTCCAATTCCACATCATCGCTCGCGTTGCGCGCCAGGCGCACTTCGGTGCTCATGGCGATGGCAAATGAAGCCACCAGGGCGGTCAACGAGATGATCGTGATCATGACCAGGATCAAGGCAAAGCCGGCGGGCGGCGCGGGGCGATGGAGAGACGTTTTCAATGGGCGACAGCGGGCATGGCCACCGTGCGAACGATGACCTCGTACGGGACGTCGGGATGGTCGGCTGAGTGGCCGCATCCCAGGGTAACGCGGATCAGGGGCGGAAACTGGTTGGTCGGGTCGTAGGAGACGACCCATTCGTTTTGGTTGGTGCTCCAGAATTCGAGCATGAAGATATTCACATCGCGCGCCAGGGTGATGGGATACGGAGTATTGACGCTATCGAGCGCTTCCAGCAACGGCGCTTGCGTCATGACGAGGTTGTTTTGCCGGTTTTCGTCCTGTTGCACGCTAAAGGTCACGCGGCGAACCAGATTGTCGCCAAACAAACTAGAGCCGGGGAAAGCCGCCGGCAAACGGGACGCCAGGCTGAGAGTGGCAAACTTCTCGCTCGTGTCCGTGAGGAAGGCGTAAAACTGGATATTTTGCCGGGAAATCTCGCCGCATTCCAACGCTTCTTCAACCGATTTGATTCCGATGCGCGCCCGTTGCGCGGCCGCGGCGGCGTCCTTGGAGATAATTGTCCCGCTGACGATCACCTTCCAGCAGGAGAGGACGCTGACCATGATAAAACCGAAGATGGCAATCGAGATCATCAGCTCCAGCATGGTGAAGGCCCGCGCGCCGCGACGGCTGGAAGTTCCGGCAAACATATTCAACGGACTCCCATGGTCGGTTTCGAATCGGGCCGGTACAAGAGCGTGCTCAAGGAGGAAACCTGCACGCCGTGGGCGTCCACCACGACAAAATCCATCTCAAAAAGTCCATTGGTGGTGATGGGCTTGCAATCGGAAACCCAGTGATAATCCTGGTAGATGGGAATATCATCAAAAGATCCCGTCAGGCTTCCCGGCTCCAATTGATTGCTGACGGACATTTGGGCGGCGATCATTCCCGCGATGGGCCCGCTGTTGCGCAGGATGGCCGCCGCGTGAACGCCCGCGCTCATGACTCCCAGGAGGGCAAACATCGCCATGAAAAAAATCGCCACCGCCACCATGACTTCCACCAGGGTGAAGGCGTCAGAATGGCTTTTGATCTTCATCGGATCGTTTTAACCACCGGCAGCGCCGCGACGGTGTCAAGATCAATTTCGCGCACGGTCCCGCCCGCGGAGCTGATGACAATGGTGAATTCATCGCTGGTGCCATTGGGAAAAAAATGCACCCGCGCTTCCTCCGCTTTGGTTAGGTCGATGAAATTGACGCCGAGAATGTCGATCCGGACATCGCTGGGCAGTTCCTTGAGATCGTACGCGCCCGGCACCTGGAAAGTTCCGTTCAGGGGATTCATCACCATTTCCGCGGTGTGATTGTTCATGATGGCGTCACGCCGCGCGCTCTGGCAGGCCTCGACTAATTCGCTTTCCGCTTTGGCCATGCCTTCCTTGTGGATGGAGTGGTAAAAGCTCGGCAGCCCCATGGTCAGCGTCAGGCCGATGATGGCCACGACCATCATGATTTCGATGAGCGTGAACCCGCCGGGCTTTGAGAGCGGTGTTTTCACCGAACGTTGATGCTGGAGGTGATGGCGAAAAGCGCCGAGAGCACGCTGATAAGGAGGAAACCCACCCCCAAGGCCATGATGCAGATGATAACCGGCTCGATCATGTTGGTCATGACCCGGAGGGCAATGGACAGCTCGCCTTCATAAGTCTCAGCCAGGCTGGATAAAGCGCCCGGCACATCCCCGGTTTCCTCGCCGATCTTGAGCAAATCGACCATCAACTGCGGGAAGAGTTTGCTGCGCGCCAGCGGTTGCGCCAGCGTCTTGCCGTCGGTCACTTCCTCGCGCGCTTTGCTGAGGGCGTTCTTGACGACGCTGTTGGAGAGGGTTTGTTCGGTGATTTCCAGCGCGGTCAGCACCGGCACCCCATTTTGCAGCAGGGTCGCGAGCGTGCGGGAAAACTGCCCGAAGATATGCATTCTCATGACCTTGCCGAAGATCGGGGCATTGAGTTGCCAGCGGTCGATGGCCTCCCGCCCTTTCGCCGTCGAGCGAAAGCGGTTGATGATGATGAAGATGGCAATCGCCACCAGGCCCAGGACCCACCACCAATGTTTGAAGAAATCGTTCAGGCCAATCAACATCCGCGTGGTCAGGGGCAGTTGCACGTGCAGCCCCTCGAAGAGCTTGAGAAAGCTCGGCAGCATCACTGTCATGAAGAAAATAGAGATGGCGATACCGACGCAACAGACAAACGCCGGATAAATCATGGCCGAAGTGAACTTGGCTTGCACCTCGGAAAATCTCTCAAAATGGTCTCCCATCCGCCGCAGCACTTCCACCAGCGCGCCGCTTTGCTCGCCGGCCCTGACCATGTTGACATACAGATTGGAAAAGATGACCGGCTGCTTAGCCATGGCCTCGGAAAGGCCTTTGCCCTCCGTCACGTCCTGTTTCAATTGGCGGCTGACGTCCGCGGGGATGCCTTTGGTCTCCAGGTGGGTCATGCTGTTCAAGGCCACCGTCAAAGGCATGCCGGATTTGAGCAAGTTGGCAAATTGATTGGTGAAGGTGGCTAATTCCTGCATTTTCGGCTTGCGCTGCCGGCTGAAATACGGGCGCAAACTTGGGGGCAGGAACTCTTTCCAATCAGCTTTGGCCCAGTCCGCCCGTTCCGCCGCGACGGCGGCGGCGCCTTTGGCCACCTCGACGGCGATGGGAAACAAGCCGAGGCGGTCGATTTGCGCCAGGGCCGCGCCGCGGTCGGCCACCTCCAGGACGCCGGTCACCGTCTGGCCATCGCGCCGACGAGCCTTATATTGGAATTGGGCCATAGATCAATTGAAACAACCACCAATTTGCTCTGTTCTAACCCTTGCGCCAAGAAAAAGTTGCGGCAGAAAAGAGAGGCGGGCGCCACGACAACACTCTTCGTTTGCCGCCGGTTTCCTGGTGAAAGAGAGTCCGAAAAACAGCCTCTAACTGTGGCGGAAGGTGATGCGGGCTTTGCCCAGATCGTAGGGGGACATCTCGACGTTGACTTTGTCGCCGACACTGATGCGGATGAAGTTTTTGCGCATTTTTCCGGAAATGTGCGCCAGCACTTCATGCCCATTCGGTAAAGCCACTCGAAACATCGTGCCCGGCAGAACTTGCGTCACTGCGCCCGTCAATTCAATTGGTTCTTCTTTCGCCACCTGCTTAGTTTGTTGTCGGGTGAAGGATCGCCAGCGTCCGGCTGGGACGGTCTCTCACTGTGTCGAGGCTGGGAAATCTGCCGTTTCTCCCCATGTAAATCAAGTAAACTTTTGCGGCTTTTTGCGACCATTCACTCCTTCGCCGGGTAACATTTCCCAAAGAGGCGGCACGCTCCAAGCCCCGGCATTTTTATGGGGAAACTAAGCCGTAACGATGCAGTAGCAATTGAGGCCACTGTTGGTAAAGACTTGTGGGCGTATGATAAAGCTCACCAAGTCGTCCGACGAATCGGCTCACCAAACAGTGACCGAATTCATTAAACTCCA
>JBKQWF010000150.1:0-8516 GCA_052139695.1 Limisphaerales bacterium | reverse complement strand
CGTCTGCAAAAGAGAAGCGGCTTTGATGTCAGCCGGCCGGAAGTTTCCCCGCGCAAGGCTGGCCAGCGCTTGTGCGGCGCGAGCCGGAGTATAGGGAGCCACTGCTTCTCGCACTCCGTGCGCGCCGCTCTGGCGGGCGGAGGACTGCCCGCCCCGCCATAAAGTTGACCGACGGTTTCAATCACACCCAATACTGCTTTTGTCTGTGATCCGAAAGACCGATTACTCCTTTCTTAGTCCGATGTCAATAAAATCCGGCGCGGCGGCGTGGCGGGGGTGGCGGGGTGCGATTAAAACCGCCGATCCATATTCAGGGGCGGCAGTCCCCTGCCCGCCGCTGGAGCTTGGCCTTTTTTGGTCGGGTCAGAGGCCAATCCCAGCGAAACCACGACCAGGGATCGAAGGTGTGCCACGTACGGAAAGACTCAGAGGAGGAATTAAAAAGGCCGAAATTGGGGCTGAGCGGCAGCTCAGCCCCACCCTCTGTTTCCTCTGTTAATCGCATCCTGGCGTGGCGTTTAGGCGGCTCGCGCCTCGCCTTTCGGCAGTTTGTGCAGAATAAAACTCATCACGACGCGTTCAGCGATATATCGCTCCCGCACGTTGAGCGGGAGGGTGGAGAAATCGGCCACGACGCGACGGCATTGGGGAGCCCCGCAGAGGCACCCCATGGTGAAGGAGTGCTCTTCCATCGTCGTCGAGTAATCGAACCGTATCTCATTCCCCTTCCTGATCTGGCGCAGGGCGACGAGGTCGCGGTTGTCGCGGATGCCGGCATTGGGATCACAAGAATGGTTGACAAATACTCCGGGCGGCTGGGTGTCGTAGTATTGGTTCGGACCAATTTGGACGGCCATGCATTCCCAGGGGCCGCGCCGCTTGGTTTCGTCAAAATCAATCACCGGCCCTCCGAAAGCCAGGATGATTTCCCCCGGCTGAATATCCCGATTGGCAAACACGCCCAATCCGACATCGCATTCATCGATGTAGTAGGTGGGGTTGGAATAGTGGTCCTTTACGAATGTACGTTTTTCAGCAAGCAAATAGAGAGAGGGTTGATACATAGCGAAATCATAGCTGACATCAGCTCGATGGCCGGGCTCAAGCGACCCCGATTCCGGGGAAGAACAGAGAGTCTGCCCGCCTCCATGCACGAGCCTTGGGTGTGCCCGTCGTGTCACACATTTGACTAGGCGGTTGGGAAACCGCAAAGAACGGCGTGTTCGACCGGATCGGTGTCCTTGGCACTAAAGATCATTGACACACACTTTTCCGCGGTCCGCTCATGGCGTTTGTTTCGGGTTTTAACCTGACCATGGCCGAATAAAAGCAAATCCGGCCTCTTCTGTAAAGGCCATGTGAATGGGAAAAATAGGGGCTGCCAGCCTGGCACTCTGGTGAATTGGTTTTGATTCCCACCCCAAGCGCATTTATGCTCATCAGGACTAAGCCATGAAAAAAACACGTTTTCTCCCGCTCACGCTGCTCGTTGCGCTTTGGCCCTTTCTCATGCTGGCCGGAACCGATGCCACCAACCAGCTTTTGCCCGTCTTCACCGCGGCGTTGAATCAGGTGGCTGCGCTGGTGGAGCCTGCCACAAACGAACCCCCGCGCACTTTCACTACGACGCTGAAGATCCTTCAAGCCGACGGTCTCCCTAAGGAACTGTTGGGCAGCCAGTTAGAGCTAGCCCTCCAGACTCCTGACCATGTGCGGGTCGCGGGCGCCTGGGAAGGCCAGCAAGGGGTCATCTGCCGGGATGGGCAGGAAATATGGATCAACGCGGTGACGAAAAAATTCGGATTGCTTGGTTTGCCCGGCATCCCGCCCTTTGCCAGCGGCCCGGATGGCAAAGAGGCCTCCCCGCTCGGCCCGTTGAAACTGCCGCTCTCACCCCAACAACTCCTTTTGCTTCCGCTGCTGACCGACCTCGAACCCCAGCCTGCGGACAACATTGGCGGAATTCCCTGCCGCGTCTTCAACGTCAAAGCCAAGCCCGAGGCGGTCGCCGCCCTCAAACTGCCCCGCGGCACACTCAAACTCTGGGTGCGGGATACGGACAGCTTCCCTTTAGAGTTCGCTTACCATGAAGGCGCCATCACTCTCCAGGTTGAATTGCAACAGCCGCAAAGCAGCGCTCCCTGGCCGGAGGAAAAGTGGAAACTCTCCCCGAGCAGCGACGAGCACATCCAGTCGGTCGCCCGCTCGCATCTGACGCGTTTCTTGCAGGTGTCCCTCTCGATGCTGGGTGAAAAGGTGCCGCCCCTCGGACCGGCCACCGGCCAGCGGAGCGTCCTTGCCCGGGAAGGCGAGGGCCGGTTGGAGATGATGGACGGCACGCGAGTGTTGTTCTTGAAAGGCACACCCGAAGAGATGGGCCGCCAGCACGGCAAATTGATGCGTCCGCAAATCCGGGACCTGGTCAACCACATCCTCTACGGGGTCGGCGTGGGCAGTTCCTTTGAGAAAGGCCGCTGGTTTGTCGGCGAAATAGAATCGGCTGAAAAACGCCTGGAGCCATTTATCGACCAGCGCTATTTTCGGGAAATGGACGCGATGGCCGACGGCTGCGGCCTTTCGCGCGAGGAGGTCCGCCTGGCCAACTTCTTCCCTGAGCTGTTTCATTGCAGCGGCTTCGCTCTTTTCGGCAACGCCACCGAAGACGGCCACCTCTATCATGGCCGCATCCTGGATTACCTCCGCGGCTTGGGACTGGAACAAAATGCCGTCGTCATGGTCTTTCAGCCGGAGCACGGCAACGCCTGGGTCAATGTCGGCTACGCTGGCTTCATCGGTTCGGTCACCGCCATGAACGAAAAGCACATTGCCATCGGCGAGATGGGCGGACGCGGCCAAGGCAATTGGGACGGAAAACCGATGGCCGAATTGGTGCGCGAAGTGATGGAAAAGGCGGACACGCTCGACCAAGCCATCGAAATCATGCGCAAAGGACCGCGCACCTGCCAGTATTACTACGTCGTTTCCGACGCCAAAAGCCGGCGCGCCGTCGGCATCGCCGCCACGCCTGAGACATTCGAGATCATCATGCCCGGCCAAAGCCATCCTTTGCTCCCCCACGGAATTCCCGACACGATACTGATGTCCGCCGGTGACCGCTACGAAGAGCTGGCCCGGCGAGTGCAGGCCGGCTACGGCAAGTTCAACGCCGAGCGGGCGCGCGCGCTCATGCAACGGCCCGTCTGTATGACCTCTAATATCCATTGCGCTCTTTTCGCGCCCGACACGCTGGATTTCTGGGTGGCCAACGCCGATTCCGAACACCCCGCCGCCCACGCCCGTTTCACCCACTACAACCTCACGGAACTGCTCCAACCCGCGGGAGCCCCTTAGTACCCGCGCACAAGCAATTCGACCTGTCATGTTCCCTCGCGACGGGAGGGCGGGGCGCCGCGAAGCCATGTTTCGCGGCGCTCGCCCCTCCCGAAAACTCCCGTTGTCATGCCGAATCATTTATGCGCGGATATATGGTGCAGTGTGCCAATGAGACTTTTACACAATCCCCTCTCCCTGCCCTCTCCCCGCTGCGCGGGGAGAGGGGTTCATTGTGAAGCCATTTCTGTGACAGTTCACTAGCATCTTCAAATAGCTTGCCGGCTTCTTTAGTGCGCCGCTGTAACTTCGGTCTCCCATGACCATGTCGGCCACAAATTCAGTGAGCTTCCTTCCACTCCGGCGGAAGACCCAATTCCGAAATCTCGGGTGATGATACAAAAGGTTTGCGAGAAATCTTGCCGCCTTCAATTCCCCAAGGATTTTGTCCTGCAAGAGGGAGTCATAACGCCGGCTCACTTGCGCCACGTCGAGATCGGCCTCCAAAAGTGCCGTCGCCGCCAACTGGCCGCTCAGAATTGCGTAAGAAATGCCCTCGGCCGTAACGGGGTCCGCCAGCCCGGCAGCGTCTCCCGCGAGAAGCAGCCGGCCCCGCGCCAGTTTTTCCTGGCGCGGCTCTACCGGGATTAAATACCCGTGCTTTTCGATTTTTTGGGGCCGCGCAATTCCCACGCTCCTGAGGTAGCACTCCAGCTTTGCCGGCAAGTCATGGCTTCGCCGGCGCATGGTGAGGATGCCGACGGAAAGGTGGTCCCGCTTTGGGAACACCCACGCGTAACCAGCGTCAATAAAATTAAAGTCAAATCGCGCCACGTTGCCGAACCGGGCAAAATCTTCATGACTGAGGAAAACCTCCCATTCCAGAGCTGGGGCGAGCCGCGGCAACTCTGTCCACCCGCCAGCCTTGGCGATTGCGCTATGCACGCCGTCCGCGGCAATAAGAAACTTCGCCCGAAAGCTTTTGGAATCCCCGATAATCTCAAGGAATTCGCCGCCTTCTGTCACCGTCCGCACAGCGCACGATTCGAAGAACTCTGCTCCCGCGCTCTTAGCCTCATTGGCGAGCAGGCGATCCAATTCCGCCCGCATGGTCATATAGACGAGTGGAGTAGATCGGGTGGCGACAAATTCCAGCCCCGTGCCTCCAAAGTTCAGGGAAACCGAATGGAATTCCCGCTCCACAACCTCTCGCGCCCTGCCGGGCATCAACTTGTAAGCGCGACAAAGGACGCCACCGCCACACGTTTTGTAGCGGGGAAGCGAGGCCTTTTCAATGAGGGCGACCCTTACACCCTTTTGTGCAAGAGCGCGCGCCGCGGCGCATCCGGCGGGACCCGACCCGACCACCGCGACATCGTAGCACCTGGCTGGATTAGGGACCATTGGCGCCAAAGAAAAGAAGAATGGGCGGAGCGGCAGCTCCGCCCCACCAAAAATTAGTTGACACTTTCAATCGCACCCTCCTGCTCACCTGGCCTTCTGCCTCAACACCAAGGGCCCCACCCAGCGAGTATTGTACTTCGCCCGCCATCCATCGTCGAAATTCGTTGGCCGCGCCTGGCGGCCATAAGCCTGATCATCCATGCCGAGAAAAGGCAAGGGCTCCACCTTCCATCCCTGGCCGACATGGAAGTCCGCGTCTTTGTCCCAGCCCACCACATATAAGAAAAAGTCGCGCTCAAATCCTTCAGGTTGAGGAGGCAGTTGGTCCGCGGCGAAGCCCAGCGCCAACTCGTCCCCGCCATTCAAAAGCACGAGCGCGTTGTCTTTTTCCGCGACAAGATCATCGACGGCGCCATAACGCGTACACCACCCAAAAGGCGTGCGCCGCCAGGGCGGACCATCCCTTAGCCTGTCGTATTCCGGGGTCAGCGGCAGCCAGTCGGGCAGTGGCGCAAACTCACTGAATCCGCGCCAATGAAGATCGGATCGGTTCGGCCTCAGGCTGGTCACGTGGTTTTCCTGCGCGGAGGTTTTCACGCAGAGCAAGACAGAATCCCAATAAAGTTCAAAGGCCGTGGTCAACCGCAGACGTTTGGCGCCCAATGGCAGCTTCCCTTCCAGGTCCACCAGGATCGTTTTGGTCTTGCCCGCAGGCACTCCGACGTTCGCCGGCACGCGCTTCCACTGGCCATCCGGCAACTCCGCCTCGAGGACCGGGAAAGGAAAAGGAAGGTTCGGGTCGAGCGAGCCGGCGACGTTCGCCATCCCTCCGCCAAAACGAAGCCAGCCGTTGAGGACCAGGACGAGCGGTTCGGCAACGTTCAGCTCGCCGAAGTCGAAGGTGATGCCGAACGGTTCAGCCAAACCGCGCAATTGCGGCTCGCGCAGGCGCACTGGGCCGGCGAGGCGCGCATCATTGGCCGCCAGCAGTTCCGTCACATCAAGGCCATCGCCGCGGGTGGCCCGCTGGAGGGCAGACCGCGGGCGCAGGGTCCACACTTCATGCGGGGGAAAGGGACGTCCCGGGAGCATTTTGCTGGTGGGAGCCACGATCGTTCCAGCGGGATGGTCCACCACCACCAGCCTGGCTTGGTCCAGGTAGAGCACTTCCCGCAGCTCTTCCGTGATCCGCACCTCGTATTCCTGGTTGCGGGGCGGGAATTGCCGCTCGTTTCCGAGGGAAAGATACTCTTCCGGGTCCTCCTCCACGAAACGCGATTCGCTCACGGGCAGGCCGAGCGGCGCGGAGCCGAGTATATCTGTGACAAACTTGAACCGCTCGCCGTTCCAGGCGAAAAGGTACGGGCACGAACCGGAGGGCAGCACAAGCTCGACCAACTCCAGCGGCTGCGGCTGCACGGGAACATCCATGGTTGTCGTTGTCAGGTCCGACCACCGCATCTGCAGCAAGTCGAGCTTGTCCCGCCGGCCGACGCCAATTTCAAAGGGGAGTTGCTTCAAGGTCCGGATCGTTCGCCAATGATCCGAGACGATCTCGACGCGGCAACCCAGGCCCGAAGCGTTTGAGCGGTTGCCAACCAATCGCAGCTTCAACTGTTTGTTGGCGTTGCCGCCGTCGTTGCGCCAGTAGCGCAGGCCCGACCCGGAGGCCATCACCAGGTCGGTGTCGCCGTCCTGATCAAAATCCGCCGCGACCACGTCATCGACCGGCCCGGTCTTGTCCAAACCCAGCGCCGCCGTGACATCTGCAAAGCCCTTCTTGCCGACATTGCGCCAAACCCGCACCCCGCCGCTCCCGAAAGCCAGCAGGTCCAGCCAGCCGTCATTGTCATAGTCCACCAACAAGAGCCCGGACGGCTGCAGGCCGTGGAGAGGAATGGTGACCAGTTCGCCGCTGCCTCCATAGAGGATCGTGAGGTTCTTTTCATCGGCCAGCACGAGGTCGAGCAGCTCATCGTTGTTCAAATCGCCCAGCGCGAGAAGTTTCGCCGCCGGCAGCTTGGCGGAAAGGTTTGTCACCGCAAACTGGCCGGACCGCTGTTTGCGGTAGAACATTGGCGCGTCATTCGAAACTGTCAAATACACCCCCGGCACATCCTCGTTTTTCCATTCGTCCACGGCGAGATGCTCCGCCCCGGCCAGCACGGCCGGCAGCCCCGAATTCGTCGTGTTTTCCTGGAAGTAAAAGCTCCCCAGGTTTCGATAGACCCGCAGGCCTTGCCCGCCCGGCTGGATGGTAAGCAAGTCCAGTTTGCCGGTGAAATCAAGGTCCGCCAGCACGCCGTCCCTGGCCTTCAGGTTTTTGAGCCCAGCGGCGGCCGTCACCTCCCGGAATTGGCCGTTGGTGGCGAAGCGGAAGACGTGCGAAAACTGTTCGCCGAGCATCACCACGTCCTCGAACCTGTCATTGTTCAAATCGCCCACCAGGCAACGGCGATACGTCGCGTTGGTCGTTCCGGGAGCCCGGGCGCCGCGAGGGGTGAATTTGCCGTTCGAGTTTTCCAGCAAGCGAAATCCGTCCTCCTGCCCCACCCACAGGCTATTCCGCCCGTCATGGTTGAAATCGAGCACTCCCACTGGCCCGCGGTAGCTCGAAGCCTCGGGGCCAAACGCCTGCCCGGTCGCCTCGACGAACCTCACGGCCTCACCCTGGCGTTCGGGTTGCGCGAGAGTAAAAGCCACACGCGGTTGCGTATATTTGCAGCGTTCGAGCAAGGCCGGACTCAAGGATGTGCCAGGATTCCTGGCTTGAATCTCCTGGTGTTTGGCCAACTGCGCCGCCGCTTCGGCCGCCCGCCCGGCTTGCTGGTAAAGACGGCTTAGTTGATAATGAGCGGAAGGATGATCCGGCTGGAATTGGAGCAGCGTTTCAAATTGCTGAATCGCGTCCTCCGGGTGCCCCGCACGCTCCTGCGCGAGCCCAAGCTCAAAGGTAAGGGCATCGACCGCGGGATCAATCTTCTGCGACTGTTGGAAAGCCTGGACCGCCTTCTCCGGCAGGTTTTCGCGCAGGTCGGCGCAGCCCATGAGGTAATAAGCCGCCGGATCGTTTTGGTCCAACTCAATCGCCCGCTCGCATTCCGCGATCACGCCCTGGCTGTCATTGGCCAGAAGAAAGGCGTTGGCCAGGTTCAAATGCGCGTCAAGGCTTTCGGGCGCGGCCTTTACCGCCTGCTGATACGCCCGGATCGCGTTGGTGGCATCGGCGTTTTCCAGGTAACCCCGGCCCGACGCCATGAGGCGCTCAAACTCTTCGGTCCGGCCTCCAGGGCGAACCAGAAAGAACAGAACGAGAGCTGTCAGGACGACGGGAAGAATCCAAAGCAGGCGTTTATTCATTTCCAAGCGATCTCTGCCAGATACCCCCTCTCGGAGGCGGAAGCAATCCTTTTTGATGGTGGGTTTGACAACGGGGGACAACGGGGCGCACGACAAGATTCTCCCAGTGGAAAAGAGAGAGCGAGGCCATCGCGGCGGGGCGCGGCCCCCCCCGGGGGGTCACAGCGGCTCAATTTACCTCAATTGGGTTCAATTTGGTTCGGGATGGCCTGGACTTCCGGCACCTGGTTGAGCCAGGAGAGGAGGTTCTGGGCCAGTTGGCGTTTTGGAGGCGCCGGTTAAGCTGCCGGCCGATGGGCCAGCGGGAGGCGGACGATTCTGCCGTGGCGCGCCAGCGCGGCCCTCGAAAGCGTTGCCTCGTTTCCATGCGCGGCAACGATAGCAAGAATGAGTCGAGACTAAAATCCTACGGAAGGTTTTTG
>JBKQWF010000149.1:0-8300 GCA_052139695.1 Limisphaerales bacterium | reverse complement strand
CCGATCTTGGTTGGGCCAAAGCGGCTGAAAACCAAACGCGGACGCTCAGCCGCGCGGAGCAGCGAGAATCCGCAGAGGAAGATGAGGCCCACCAAGAGTGCCGCGCGCGCTGGCCCTAGACGGCCGCGTTTAGGGTTCATGTAACTCAATGGTGGCCTGAACTGGGGTTTCCCATTTAGCTTCTTGTCCATGATCGTCGCGAGTTGATTGTCGGCATGGTCTCTTCGTTAGGTAGTTTTACAAGCTGTTTTCATCTTTGTTTCGGCTCGCACGCCCAACAACCGCAGGGTCGGGGCGGTGAAAGAAAAAGAGCTTCATGTTTGATTTTGGTGCTGGCGTTTAGTTTGTGTCTGCTTCGAGAAAGGTTCAAGTCATTCATAGAGTTGTTTTTTTATCCAATTTCGGCTGGTGCCCCTGCCCTGTATCCCTGGGCAAGTTAACCGGTTCAATTTCGTCTGGGTTTTGAAACGGGTCATTCATGGCCCTGCTCTAACAAGCGTAATCCGTCCCCAAGGTCCGCAAACTATTTTGCGACCGCGGATGACCCTCTCGGGGAAGCGTGGATTCCTTCATTTTGGGACTCTCGCTGGTCGAACGGCGCGACCAGCACGGTGAGTGTGTGTGGGCCGGTTTCCACAGCGAGGTGTTGGCCATCCGGCGAGAAACGGAGATACATACCTGCTTGCGGAGTATCCTCCGCAATTAATTGGCGCAACGTGGGCACATGCCAAAGTCTTAGCGATTCACCTAGAGAGGCCAGCGTCCGGCCATCGGGTGAAAAAGCAACATCGAACGTTCCCCCCATGTGAGCGGGCAACGAAGCCTCGGATTTTCCGGTGGCGGTGTTCCATAAGCCGATGCTTCCGTCCGCGCTGCCGGTGGCGAGGGTTAAGCCATCCGGTGAGAATGAAAGCCCGCTCACAAAATCCAAATGGCCCGCCAGTTGCCGTACCGTGCCCCCGGCACAATCGTAAAGACGGGCGAAATATTCCTGCGGGACGCTCACCGCGAGGTATTTTCCGTCGGGAGACAATGCAGCGCTGCGGATGGGCGGAAGGGGTCCCTGGATGGCATGTAATAAATGCCCGGTGTCCGTGTCCCAAATTCGAATCAAACCTGCCGGGTCTGTGACAAGAATTAAGTCCTGCGAGGGCGACATGGCTACGTAGGCGAACCGCGCTGCTCCCGTGTCTCTGCCTTCCAACGCCACCACCTTGTGCGGACTGTTGGCGGTGGGAAGCCAGAATTGCAACGACCAAGCGTCGGCGTTAAATGTGACCTCGCTTTTTCCGTCGCGGGAGAAACCAATGATATATCGTCCATCAGCGATTTGGGGTGTCACCAGCTTGCGCTGGCCGACGTCCCACAGCTTGCAATTCTGGGTCGAAGGGTCGATCGTTACGAGGGTTTTCCCGTCCGGGGAAAAAATGGGACGATAATGGGCATCGTGCGGTAGTTCATCTTGCAGATCAACTGGCGTTATTGGCCAAAGCATGGCCGCTTGATCAGTTCCCCCAGTGGCCAGCAATTTTCCATTCGGACTGAAGGCTGCGCACCAGACTTCACCTTCGTGGCCGCGCAAAACCGACCTTGGTTCGTGCGTGACGGCACCCCAAAAACGCACCCTCCGGTCTGTGCCCGTTGTGGCGAGGATCGCGCCATCTGGGGAATACAAAGCCGACCAAAAGTTTAACCGGTCGCCGTTGATGGTCTGCGGCGGCGATGTGCCGGCAATTTTCCAGATTACAACTTCGCGCGACCAGCCGGCGGAAACCAGTTCGCGATCATCTGGCGAAAAGGCCAGCGACCAGACGGGATGTTTCATCGGCCATTCGCGGATTAGGTTTCCCGAGGCCGTGTCCCAAACAGTGATCCTCAGGTCTGCGCCAGCCAAGGCCAGGAGGCGGCCATCGGATGACAACGCCAGCGCGTGCCCCAGCGGCGCAAAGCGGCGCAGCAGTTGGCCCGTGCGCCAGTTCCACAGCGTGACCGCGCCCGCTGGCTCGTAATAATACGGTTTGGATTCTGCCGTTGCCAGAAAGGTTCCGGTTTTGGAAAGCACCCCCACTTGACCTGGGAAATTGGTGCGCACCTGCCACGAATCCACATCCCGAAATGCAACGCTGTCGCTGCTCCCCGTCATGAGCCACTTGCCATCCGGGGTGAATCCCACCGACCAGACCTTTCCGCTAGTGACTTTTAACGTCGCAATATTTTTATGCGCGGAGACGTTCCAAATCCTGACCGTGCCATCCAGACTGCCGGTGGCCAGGCGTTCTCCATCCGGTGAAAAGGTGGTGCAAGTCAGGGTTTGTTCATGGCCCAACAAAGTCGTCAGTTGCTCCCCGCGACACCGATTCCAAAGGTATCGCCACTCGAATCCACGCAAATCGGCTTCACCGGGTTTGGGACGCAACCGGTCGAGCGTGTTGCGCGCGAGGCGGAGGTCGCCATTTTGCAGCGCCTGAGAAGCTACGGCGACGTCCGCCGCGTAAAGATTTAACCGTGTTTCGGTCGCATCCTGTTCAGCAATCCGCCGCTGTTTCACTGCATCCTGGGCGTTAAATTTTGCCTGCCGCCATTGCCAGAAAATCCCGGTCAATCCCAAAAAGCCCGTTGTCGCCACAATCCCGGCAGCAACAAAGGCGAGCTTGTTTCGCTGGACCATTTTTTGCCATCGATACCAGTTGCCGGGAGGACGGGCCGCCACAGGTTCGTTCTTGAGATGCCGTTGGAGATCGAGGGCCAGGCCGTTGGCCGTTTCATAACGCCGGGAGCGGTCTTTTTCCAACGCTTTCATTACAATCCAGTCCAGATCGCCGCGAATCATCGCGCTGAGTTTGGCTGGTTCCGCATGGCGCTGGTGGGCGGCCCGCGTCAAGTCGCCTTCCATCATCGTGCTTAGACGAGTCGAAGGCCGCACTGGCTCCTGATGACGAATGATGCGGCGGATTTCATCCAGACCCGATTGCAGCAACACTGCGGAGTCGAAGGGCGTTTGGCCGGTCAAGAGCTCATAGAGCAGAACGCCCAGTGAATAAATGTCGCTGCGCGTGTCCACTCCCAGCTCGCTCATGTCCGCCTGCTCTGGACTCATGTAGGCGGGCGTCCCGATGAAGTGATGGAACGCGGTGAACAGCGTCTTGTCCGTCAGCCGTTGGTCGCCCGTGGCCTTGGCAATGCCAAAATCGATGACCTTGAGAACCGGGACACCATCGCGAAGAGTGACGAGAATGTTCGACGGCTTTATGTCGCGGTGGATTATGCCCTTCTGGTGGGCATGCTGAATGGCTTGGCAGGCCTTAATAAACAAATCGAGACGATCCTTTGTGGAGAGATTATTCTGGTCGCAATACTCGGTGATCTTGATCCCGCGCACCAACTCCATGACAAAATACGGGCGCCCCGTTTCTGTTGCGCCCGCGTCGAAAACCTTGGCAATATTGGGGTGGTCCATCATCGCCAGCGCCTGCCGCTCGGCCTCGAAACGGGCAACGACACTTTTGGTATCCATGCCCAGCTTGATAATCTTGAGGGCGATCTGCCGTCGAACCGGCTCCTGCTGCTCCGCCATATAGACCACGCCGCAACCGCCCTCGCCAATCTGTTGCAGCAGTTTGTAGCGGCCAATCCTATCTCCGGGTTTTTCCAGAGCCGAGAGCAGCGCCGACTCCAAGCCGGGCGGTTGCATGAATTCGTCCACTTTGTGATGTTTGAGCAGCGTCTCCACGGCCAGGCGAATCGCGGGGTTATTCGCGCACGCGCGATCTAAAAAAACAGAGCGCTCTTCGGTCGATTCGAACTTGAGTGACTCAAGAAAGATCTCCCGCTCGGCGTCGGTAGGGCTTTTCGGTTGGTCATTCATGGCGTTACCCCATCTATCAAGCGCGATCCTGCGCCAGACTCCGCAAAATCATTTTGCGCTTAGCCGCGACCCTCGGCAATCACCTGCCGCTGCCAGGCGCGCGCGTAAGTCCACCGGCCTTCCGCCGTTCGCTTGGAGACATTCAACGCCGCCGACGCTTCCTCCATGGTCAATCCCGCAAAATAAAGCAACTTGACCAATTCAGCCGAAACCGGGTCTTTGATGGCAAGATGATCCAGCGCTTCATGCACCGCCAAGGCCTCGTCCGGCGGGGGAGACAGGATGGCGTGCCATTCCTCCAACTCCACCCGCTCTGGTCGTTCGCCGCGCTTGAGGCTTTGTTTGCGGCGAGCCGACTCGACTAATATCCGGCGCATCGCTTCCGCCGCGCACGAGAAAAAATGCGCGCGATTGGCGAATCCCGGAGCGCGATTCCCCGCCAGCTTGAGCCATGCCTCATGCACGAGCGCCGTCGGTTGGAGCGTGTGGCCGCTCGCTTCTCCCGCCATTTTCACAGCCGCCATCCGTCGCAACTCCGCATAAACCAGTGACAATAATTCCTCCGCGGCACGGTCGTCACCGGCACTCATTGCTTCAAGAGATCGGGTCACATCACCCACGGGGCGACGATAACCGCCTCCAGTACGAAGTAAAGACCTTGCGAAGCGGCCTACGGCTAATGGGTGGGCGCTACGGACATAATCTCAAAGCAACTTCTTTCACACTCCGTGCAAAATAGTTTGCGGACTTTCCCGGCGGCCTGCGCTTGGTAGAGCGGCGATGAAATAAACAACAGCACGGCTTTACACGCGAAACACGAAATTTAACGGAAAACAAAGCAATGAATGACCGGAATCCTCCGCAAAGCCTGCGGAAAGAAGGAATCGCAAAATGAAAGAAAAACACATTATCAGGAAGCTCGCATTCCCCATCCTTGCCGGATGGATTCCGGTTACGGCCGGGCTTATGTTGGTCGCGGCAGCGGTCGTCTCCATTTATCCGGCGGTAATGGACGGCGCTTGCCTGATGCTTGCCCGCTCAAGCTGGGCAAGCAGACAAGCCATTTCCCTCGGGATTGTTGGATCGGTGAGCGCGCCCGAAGTTGATGTGAACGTAACGAGAGATCATAGTCGAGAACGACTAAAGCTCCCGGTGGAAAGTTTCGGGGGGGCACGGGGCCTCCCGGCCGACGTCGCAAAAGAGCCCACGCAAGTCGTGGCCCGAAACTAATTAAGCAATCCCAATTAAGCCTTATTCCAAGGAGCACGCAGCTGGTCTGCCATTTTCCAAAACATGAAGAGTTTCTGCCGCTATTTTCTCTGCCTTATCATTGCTGATGTGTCCGTCACGGCGGCTCGGGTCGCTGAGGCCGGCGGGGAGATTAAATGCATTAAAACCGCCAGTTTCCTTGCGCCCATCGAGGGTGGCACGGACCGCAAGTATCCCCCCGACCGCGAGGTGAAAATCAGTCACCTGACGCTTGACCTAACGCCGGATTTCAAGCGACGCACTTTCGAAGGCAAAGAGATCTTTCAATTCAAACCCAATGGCAAGCTGGTGCAGGAACTCAGCCTCGACGCTGTGGACCTCGCCATTCGGTCAGTCAACTCGACCGAGGAGATTCAAGGCTGGCAGCTGACGACCAACAAACTCATCATCACCTTTGCCTCCCCGCCACCAATGGACAAGGAAACGAGTGTGACGATTGCCTATCATGCCCATCCTGGCAAAGGGATTTATTTTCGGACCCCGGAGATGGGCTACAAGGAAGGTGACGCGCATCTATTCTCCCAAGGTGAACCCACCGAAGCGCGCTATTGGTATCCTTGCTTTGATGCGCCGAACGCGAAATTCACCTCCGAGGTAACCTGTCACCTGCCCGAGGGAATGACGGCGGTCTCCAATGGCAGACTGGTTTCCGAAGAAAAGGACGTGGCCACTGGATTGACAGCATTTCATTGGTCGCAGGAACAGCCGAACGCCAACTATCTGATCGCGGTGGCCGCGGGCTATTTTCAGAAGTTCGAGGACAAGCACAACAATGTGCCATTGGCTTTTCTGGCGCCGCCCTCGGAATTCAAGGAAGCCGCGCTGTTTTTTCGCTCCACCAAGGACATCATGGGCTTTTACGAAACGGAGATCGGCATCCCGTTCCCGTGGGCCAAATATGATCAGATTTGCGTCAATGATTTCGTCTATGGCGGAATGGAAAACACGAGCGCGACCTTCTTTACCGACGACCAGTTGGACACGGGGGCCGATGAAAACATTCTCGGCAGCGACAACCTAGTATCGCATGAAATGGCCCATCAATGGTTTGGCGACCTGGTCACTTGCGATGACTGGAGCGATATCTGGCTCAACGAAGGCTTCGCGACCTATTACGCGCTGCTCTATGACGCCCACCAGAATGGCCGTGACTCGATGCTTTATTGGCTCTATCGGAACGCCCAGCAGATTACCGGAGTTGAGAATGATACCACCCCGATTGTCCGGCGGGCCTATGGCGACCCGGATGACTTTATTCACCGGTTTAATTACCTGAATTATCCCAAGGGCGCCTGGGTGCTGCACATGCTCCGGTCGCAGTTGGGCGAAGACCTCTACCGCCGCTGCATCAAGACTTACCTTGAGCGCCACCAATTTGGCAACGTCGTGACCGAGGACTTGCGGAAGGTGATCGAAGAGCTGTCCGGCCGTTCTTATGACCAATTTTTCGATCAATGGCTTTATCACGCCCACCATCCAGAACTGGAAGCCGGTTATAGTTGGGACGAAAAAGCCAAACTGGCCAAGGTTTCCCTGCGACAGACGCAAAAGACTGACGAAAAAGTCCTGCTCTTCAACTTTTCTCTGACAATCCGCTTCAAGGGCAAATTTGGGACCTTGGATCGCACAGTTCTGGTCAAAGAAAAAGAGGCGGATTTTTACTTTCCGCTAGAGTCCGCCCCCCAGATTGTTCGGCTTGACCCGAACTACACCTTGTTGGCCAAGACCGTCTTTAACCTGCCGAATGAGATGCTTTGCGCCCAGCTAGCCGACCGGGAGGATATGATGGGACGATTGATCGCGATCGAACAGTTGAAGGACAAAAAGGATCACGAAACGGTGGAAAAATTGCAGACGACGATGACCAACGATTCATTTTACGGCGCGCGAATCGAAGCAATCCTGGCGCTCCGGAAGATTCACACGGACGACGCGCTCGAAGCATTGCTTACCTCGCCCCACCAACCTGATGCGCGGGCGCGCTTGCTGCTCGCCTTTGCGATCAACGGGTTTTATCGCGACTCAGCTTATATCTCCGACCGCGGCGTCCTCGAAAACGAAAAAAATCCACTCATTATTGGGGCCACGCTGGATGGCTTGGGCAACTATGCCCGGCCGGAGGCGCGGGGGATTCTGCTAAAGTTTCTTAACTCGGAGTCTTATCGAAACCAATTGGCCGGCGCCGCCATTGAGGCCATGCGTTCCCAGGATGACCCGGCCTATATCGCGCCTTTGATGGAGACGTTGCGGAAGCGGGAAGCGGACTTCCGCAGTTGGCGTTTTGGCAACAATCTCGACACACTGGCTTACCTGGCGCGGAATGAGGAAAAAAAGGATGCCGTGCGCGAGTTTCTGCTTGATTACGTAAACCACAAGAATGAGAGCATTCAAGTCGGGGCGATCAAGGCCCTCGGCACCTTGGGCGATCCTAAGTCCCTGGCTGTTTTGCAAACATTTGCCGACGCGGCCAAGACAGGGCCCTCCCAGGCGGCGGCGGAGAAGGCGGTGGCTGACCTTCGCGCCGGGCGCAAACCAGTGGATGATTTCAAGAATCTTCGCCAGGAGGTGCTGGACTTGGAAAAGGCAAATCAGGAACAGAGCAAAGAACTGGAGGACCTTAAAAAACAATTCAAAGCAACGGAAGCCACCTCAGTTAAGCCCAAGTCGAAAAGCAAGCATGGCAGAAAAGACGGAGAATAGCCTTAATTAAGTTTAATACCTCGGATATTCCGAGAGGTTCGTTTCGACGCAGCGCGTCAGCCAGAGTTAGTTTTTGCGCGGGGGTCGATTGCCGATGCCACTAAGCCTCTAGCGGCGGCTTTGCGAGCGCTATACAGGCTTTTTTTTGTCGAGTACGGCGTTTTTCTGCACTGCCTAAAGCGCAGCCGTTTGCTGTTCGCATGTTCCAGTAACCGCCCCAGCGGGACATCGTTGTCGCAGTCTTGGGTCGGCCGGATGGCCGACCAGCTTTTTTAATATCGAACATTTTCCCGAAATTACACTGATATTGAGAGTTGCCAACAGTTGCCAACACTGGAAGGGTCCCATCGGTGTATTTATATGTGACATTGTTAAACTTTGATTGTCTCGTAAACTCTTGCAAATAGTGACCTTACGTCGTTTTATGCTTTCTAATCATTTGGCTCATTATGGGTTGCGTCCCCGC
>JBKQWF010000148.1:0-6102 GCA_052139695.1 Limisphaerales bacterium | reverse complement strand
TTGTAGGCATCCTTGAGGGTAGGCGGGTCGGCAGGGCCAGCCGTTGCGCATAGAGCAAGCAGCGCCGCTGTGAGCAATCCGATGCTTGGAAGGAAGTTCAGCTTATGGGTCTTCATATGAGTCGAGTGCGTCAGGAACGGGATTTTAATTTGAGCACGACGATCCTGTGGGACGGCAGCGTGTAGCTAAAAACAGGCTGGATGTCCCGGATGGTCGTTGTCCTGGGAACCACGTTTCGCGGATGGGAATTCAGTTTATCGGCAGGCACGACGGCAAGATAAACGCCGGCCGGCAAGGATGGAATTGTTTTCTGAACGGGGCGGCGAAGTCGAGGACACCAGCACCCACCCTAACCAGAGTTGGCTTCATAAACTGTTCCTTGCTGCACAGCGCAGATGAGTGTAATTGAGTCCCAGACTCATGAGAAATCTCCGGCCATCGTGCCTGGTCGGCTTGACGTGTTTTGCGCTCTTGATGCGCGTCGCCGGGGATGACTTGCAACGGGCTCGCTTTCGCGAGGTGGACACGCTCTTCGCCAATCCCGGCCAAGGCTGGATGAAATCGCAACGCAATCCAAGCGGCGGGACGCGCTTCCCTTGCTCGGTCGTTTACATCCGGTTCGACTGGGCGAACCTCGAACCGCAGGAGGGCCAGTATAACTGGAAGTTGATTGACGACGTGATCTCGGCCTGGAAACCGCGCGGCGCCGCTGTCGCGATGCGCGTCATGACCGCCAACGCGCACAGCGGCGGTTATTACTCCTCGCCCAAATGGCTTTTTGACGCCGGTTGCAAGGGGTTTGAATACAATGTCGGCGGCGCTGATCCGACCAGCGGCGGTCGGGCCATCCCGCGCATCGAACCGGATTACGCCGACCCAATTTACCTTGCCAAACACGGCGCCTTCATCGCCGCATTGGGAAAGCGCTATGACGGCAATCCAGGCGTGGAGTTCCTCGACATCGGCTCCTACGGCATCTGGGGCGAGTGGCATTCGACCCATCCCGCCCCCGTCGCCGTGCGCCAACAGATCGTGGACATGTATTTGCAGGCCTTCCCAAAAACCCCGCTGGTTTTCATGTCCGACGATGTGGAGGTGATGAGCTATGCCCTGGCCCACGGGGCGGGCATCCGGCGTGATGGCGTCGGTTCGCCCTGGCACGAGCAAAACTGGATTGGCTCGGCGCGCTACGCGGGGGTTCAAGGCATGGCGGACACATGGAAAAAGGCGCCCGTGGTCTTTGAATGGTTTGGCAATTACGATTATCTCAAGTCACAAGGCTGGTCGTTTGACGCGGCGGTCAACTTCATGCTCAACAACCATGTGAGCATGCTCAACGACAACATCGGCCGAGTGCCGCCCGAGGCCATGCCGCAACTCGAAAAACTTGCCCGCCTGGCCGGTTATCGTTTCGTGCTGCGGGAAGTGGCGCACCAGAAATCCGTGAAGCGCGGCACCGCCTTGGACGTGACCATGAAATGGGCCAACGTGGGCGTGGCCAAGCTCTATCATCCCTTCGAGTTGCGTCTTTGCCTGCGCGATGCCGCCGGCCAAACGGTCCTCACCACTAAAGCAAATACTGATCCGCGCGAGTGGCTGCCCGGCGAACGTGATGTCGCGTCGGTGGTGCAGATTCCGGCGAGTTTGGAGCGAGGCGATTACACCCTGGCCGTCGCATTGGTTGACCCAACCAACCCGGGACGGACGCTGAGTTTGGCGATGGACGCGCCGGCGAAGGACGGCTGGTATCTGATCAGCAAGGTAAGGGTCGAATGGACTGAGGCATCATCCAATTTCCCATGAATGACCCATTGATGCGCATTTTGGTTTTGGTGTCTTTGCTGGCCCCCGCCGAAGGCCTTTTGCCGACGACTGTTCGCGCCGAGACCCGCGTGGCCGCGGCGCTGACGCCGGAAGCTGCCTGGGACGCATTCAACGCGGCAAAGGACGGGGACGCTGTGCAACTTCCTGCGGGGACGGCGGTGTGGAAGAAGGGATGGAACTCCGAGCATTGGGCGAAGATGAAAGCGATCACGATCCAGGGCGCCGGAATCGGCAGGACGGTCATTCGCACGGATACAACCAGACGATCTACTGCCAGGGACCCGGTAAGGTGGCGTTCACCAGGCCCCTGACGCTGGGCACTTGCCCATGCAACGAAAGCGTCCATCGGAAACCCGTAGCAAGGGCAGATTACTACCTGGCATGGGTGGGTGACCCCTTTGACACGTCAGTTATTCATCCCAACCGCTTTCCACGGTTCCGCCGCCGCCGCTGTGGTCCACCCCGTTGACGGAATCGTAATAGAACCAGTTGGGATCGTAAAGACTGCCCGGAACGTTACCGTCCTGTCTAAACTGCACCTTCCAAGAACGGGCATGGAAATCGGCATAGACCGCATTGAGCGTCGGCTGCTTGGTTGGGTAAACCTCCGGAGCAAGCTTGGCATAATGATAATCACACTCTTCGTGATAGACGATTTGCGCGGAGGGTCTGATGAATTGCGACGCCTTCAACCCAGGAAACATCGCCGAATTGTCCCAAACTACGAAGCGATAATTATACGAGATAGGCGTGTTGCTTTGGTTCAGGGCGGAAAGCGTGGCCAATTTTGTCAAGACGAGGTTGTTCGTGTCGCTGGGACAAAAGAGGACGTTGGGGCCGCCGACGTTCAAAAGGTGCGCCACACCGCCGTAGTTGCAAGTGGCATCGTAGGCATTGGCGGTGCCGGAATTGGCGCCGGCGGTTTCGTCGTCATCTCCAGCCGGCACGCCAAAGCTCATGGCCGATGGCACTTTATCTCCGTTGTTATCAGTGTAGACCTGCAACGCAATCCCAATTTGCCTCAGGTTCATGAGGCAGGAAGTGGCCTTGGCCGATTCCTTCGCCCTGCTCAAGGCCGGCAAAAGCATCGCGGCCAGGATGGCGATGATGGCGATGACCACCAGCAATTCGATCAAAGTGAACGCCCGACAACTCCTGCCGCAATGATTTTGTATAGTGACTTTTATTCGCCTCATGTTGGAACAGTTTTGCCTCCGTTCAATCCAAATTTTGAAATTCACAGTCGCTCTCTAGCTGATGACCGCGCTCAACAACTCAAATCTGGCTGCTGGAAGGTCCATTTGTTCTGTTTCTGCCGACCGTTCCAGGTTAAAACTGAAATTGAATCGATCATTCTTTATGAATTTGACACTCCGAAAACTCACCCGTCTTATTCTTGTTTCCGCGCTGACGTCCGGCACCGGCGCTTTCAGCCATGCTGCCGAATCCGTTTCTTGGTGGCTGACCAGCATGGATGCCGCCGACAGGCTTACGCAACAATCTGTCCCGCTCGTTTTTGCGGCGCAGGCCGATTCGGCTTTTCCGTCCATCGTGGTTGATCCAACCCAGCGTTTCCAATCAATCGATGGATTCGGTTTCGCCCTCACCGGCGGCAGCGCGCAACACCTGATCGCGATGTCGGCCGCTCGGCGCGCCGTCATCTTGCAGGAGCTTTTCTCCACCCAGGGGTCCGGCATCGGCATCAGTTACCTGCGTTTGAGCATTGGCGCTTCCGACCTCAACGAGCGGGTGTTCTCCTATGACGATCTGCCCGGGGGCCAAACGGACCCAAAGCTGGAGCATTTTAACCTGAGTGAAGACCGGACCAATGTCATCCCGGTCTTGAACGAAATTCTCGCGATCAATCCGAAAATAAAAATCCTCGCCTCGCCTTGGTCAGCTCCCGTCTGGATGAAGACCAACCACAAGGTCCAGGGCGGCAAACTGAAACCCGAATGCTATCCGGTTTACGCGCAATATTTTGTCCAATACATCCAGGCGATGGCCGCGGAAGGCATCACGATCGACGCACTCACGGTGCAAAATGAACCTTTCAATGACGGCAACACCCCCAGCATGCAGATGTTCCCCAAGGACCAGGCGCTCTTCATTAAAGAAAACCTCGGTCCCGCGTTTCGCGCGGCGGGCATTCAGGCAAAAATCGTCCTTTATGACCACAATTGCGACGCCCCGGAATACCCAATCTCCATTCTCACCGATTCAGAGGCGCGCCCCTATATTGACGGCTCCGGCTTCCACCTCTACGCGGGCCCGATTACGGCGCTGTCGGTCGTCCATGACCGATTTCCGGATAAGAACATCTATTTCACGGAAATGATGGCTGTCAATCGCAACGAATTCAACGTCGCCGGCCCGGTCGCCCGCATTGTTGTTGGTGCGACGCGCAACTGGAGCCGCAACGTGATCCTCTGGAACCTCGCCGCCGACTCCAAGTTCAGGCCGCACACCGACAACGGCGGCTGCAGCATGTGCCAGGGCGCCATGACGATTGACGGTGACAACGTTGAGCGCAATCTCGCCTATTACGTCATCGCTCACGCGTCCAAATTTGTCCCGGACGGCTCGGTGCGCATCGGCAGCACCGATAGCAAAGAACTCCCTAATGTGGCTTTCAGCACGCCCACCGGAAAAACCGCCGTGGTGGTTGCCAACCCGGGTAATATGCCCCAGAAGTTCAACCTGGTCGCCGAAGGTAAATCGGTGTTGCCCGAACTTCCGCCCGGCGCCGTCGCCACCTTTGTATGGTAACCACCATTCAGCCAACTCTCATGAAAACGAACCTCTGTTGTCTAATTTCCTTACTCGCCCTGGTGAGCGCTGCCGTCGCACAAACTCCGGCCGGCGTTCCTTCCGCTGCGCCCCAGGTAAAAACTGTCAACGGCGTGCTTGAGGGCTCGCTTGAAGAAGGGAATGTGCGCGTGTTCCGCGGCATTCCCTACGCGCTGCCGCCACTGGGTGAACTGCGCTGGCGCGAACCGCAGTCAGCGACCAATTGGAGCGGCGTGCGCCGGGCGGTTCGCTTTGGCGACCGTCCGATGCAGCCCACACTCTGGAAGGACATGATCTTCCGGTCGGAAAAAATGTCAGAGGACTGTCTCTACCTGAACGTTTGGGCTCCCGATGCGGGCAATCCAAACGGCGAAGGCCTGCCGCGGTGGCCGTGGTTCCAAGCCAGCGTTCCAAAGGTGATGGTCATCGACGCCAATCCCCACACCATCGGCGCGCCAGGCCTTCGACGCTATGAGTTCCTTGACACTCACTAAAATCGACTCGGCATTGCCGATAAAAACACGATGAAAAAGAGCACGTTATTCCTGGCTTTGCTGGCGGCAACCGAGTTGCCCTCCGCGCAGAATCAATAAAACAAAATGAATATGAGACGATCTGTATTTTTACTCACCTGTGCCACAGGAGCCGTCCTTCTAACTCAGACCAGCAGATACTCAATTTATATAGCTCAACCAACGTCATCACCCGGGACCGCTTGCCAAAACTCAAATAAGAGGTGATGGCCGCCGGGGGCGTATCCGACTTCAAGTTTTCCGCGATTTCGATTCCGGTTTGAGCGGTTGCCCGGTTGCCCCAACTTGCTTGTGTTGGTAAAGGAATGCGAATAAGGTCGCGTGTGCAATTTGCAGAATTACCGAAAAAATATTCCGAGCTGTGCCAGTTGGTCGCGCCGCGCGTTATTCACAAAAAGGCGGAATTAAAAAAGATTTCCGAGATTACCGAGGCAATGGCAGGGCAAAACCTCTCACAAGATCAAACGGACTATTTCGATTTGCTTTGCCGGTTGATTGAGGACTATCAACGGCAGGAAAAAGAACGGCTTGAGAGTCGCCAAAAACGGGGCAATCCAGCGAGGTTGGCTAAAATCCGTCAGCGCATCGACGCTGTCATAGAAGTTTGCAAAGCCTCTGCAAACAGCATCAAAAGTTCACGCGGACGGCATTGATTCTTGTCAAGTAACTCCGACGTCGGCCAAAACTCCGTCAGACCAGCAGGCATTACCGGCGACACCACGAAATTGACGGGTGAAACCGAAGATCCAGCCACCTGAACATGGACGAAGTCGGACAAGCTGTTTCTGGACTTTGTGGCGGAGGCGCATCGGCAAGGCTTCAAGGTGGTCCCAAATCCTCGCCTAAGCCGACGAATTTCACGGTCCGGGGAGCGCGACCGTCTCGGTCGCTGTGGTCGGCGTCTCGCCGACCACATGTTTCCAGTCCTATACAATTCCTATCGAAGCATTCAGGT
>JBKQWF010000147.1:0-39951 GCA_052139695.1 Limisphaerales bacterium | reverse complement strand
GCCTCGCCGAGGCGTCCGGGGGTGGTTTGCGCACCAGTGGACGCCTCGGCGAGGCGTCCCTACCGTTGCGGCGCGATTTCCGCACCTGAACAGTTACAGTTTCGGAATATGCTTGGCTGCCGTGAGTCTGCCTGTTATACAAGATAAAAACGGAGGGCGAATTGGGAAAGATCATCCATTTGAAAGGCGGAGAATGAAAAACCCGTTGCAACCGTATTGTCTGGCCGCTTGTGTCCTTGCGATGCTCTTCCAGTTGGCGGCGACCGGTCGCGGCGAGACCATCACCTGGACCGCTGGCAACGGCAATTGGAACGATCCGGCAAACTGGAATCCGCCTTTCGTGCCGGGAGTAAAAGATACAGCAGTAATCATTGGCGAGCCTAAAAATATCATAGTTGTTGTCATTGATGATGCTGAAGCCGCCTATAGTCTGACAGTTGAACTCGCGGACCTCGTCGTCACCAACGGAGCCAGGCTGCAGGTCAACAACGTGACGGTCGGTGGCAGCTACCCAGGTGCCAGCATCGAAGTTGCAGGCGGCTCGATGGAGGCCGGAACGACGACGGTCGAGTCCTACGGCGGGATTGGAGTCGCCGCCGGCCTGCTGCAGACCTTTGATGTTTCGATCAATGGCCCCTACGGAGGCATGGGAGTAACAGGCGGCACTTTGCAGACCGGCACCGTGACCGTTAACGCTGATTGCTCCCTGAGCCAAGGCGGCGGCCAGTTAATCAACGTTGACGGGATCACCAATGAGTATATGGGGACCGTAAGTATAACGGGAGACTTCTCGCTGAGCAGCGAGTTGCTCAATTATGGGACTCTCAGCCTGGAGGACGGGAGTATTCTCCTTTGGAACGACGGCTCGGAGTTCAACGGGGAGATCTACAACGATGGGATCATCGAGCTTTCGGGTTCGGCTGGGGACCAGATTGTCAACTTCTACGGCACTGAGTTCTTCCAGAATTTCGGCGGCGCCGTTACCGTGGAAACCGGTACGGGCCCCTGTCTGCTCGAGTGCGCATCCCAGGCGTTTCAAGGCTCTTTCAACGTTCCCGCGGGCGCCGTGCTCCAATTTCAGGCCGGCGATCCTGGTATTCAGGTGAGCGGCACCCCGTCGCTGAATGGTCCAGGTCAATTTGCATGGGTCGGCGGCTCGCTGTATCTCGACCGGCCGATACCCAACCTGTTGCTCACGGGAGGAATTGTGGGTTTTGACCCCAACTTTCAGCAAGAGGGTGGAACACCCGATTTTGTCCTCGACGGCAGCACGCTTTCCGGGGCTCTTTCGGACCCGTACTTAGTCAGCGAAACCTTTGATGTGACCAACAGCAGCCTGGCCGCCACGATCGAAGTCCTGAACGGCGGCGTCCTGAACCTGACCGGCGCCTCGCTGGCCACCAACGGTTACCTGACGGTCGAGCCAGGCGGCGTTGTCAATATAATGGGTGGCTTCCAGGTCTATGGCGCTTTGACCAACGCCGGCACGATCAATCTCTCCTCCGGGCTGACCTTTGAAGGCGGCCGCTTTGCCTCTATGACCAACGCCGGCACGGTTAATGCGCCGTCCGGCGCGGGCCTCGTTTCGATTGACACAGACAGCGGCTTCCTGGCCGGCGCCTACAGCGCGGCCGCCGGGACCACCGTTCAATTCATCGGCGGAACCGCCAGCGCGCCGCTGGTAGTCACCCAACCGCCTGTTCTCAACGGCCCGGGCGGGTTTGAGTTTTCCGGCTACATGGTCTTGCCAAACGGCGGCCTGAGCAATCTCGTCTTGTCGGGCGGGACCGTGACCTTGCCCCCGGGCCAGCAGGACGGGGTGATTGCCGATCTTGCCTTGTCGGGCGGGACCCTGGCCGGCAACTATCAAATCAACGGGACGCTGACCGTGACTAATGTGCTTTTGACAGGAGCGCTGGCGGTCAATCCCGGCGGCACCCTCAATTCGACCGGCGCCACGCTGGCGGCGACCGCTTCGGTCACTGTCGAACCCGGAGCCAGCCTGGGCATTAACGGCACGGATTTTGGCCTCGCTGGCGGACTGATGGCCTATGGGCCCATCACCAACCTTGGCGACATGAACCTGACCAACGCCACCCTCACTCTCTCCGACAACGGCACTGCCTCGGCCAGCGGCGGCATTGTCAATCAAGGGACGATTGATTTCTACGGCGAACTGGGCGACCGCCTCATTTCCGAGGGCGTCTTCGGGTATTTCCTCAACCAAGGGACGGTGAACCTGGAGCCTGGCACAGGCAAAAGCTCCATCTCCGCCAACGCCGGTTTGCTGAGCGGCGCCTACAACGCGGCCGCCGGCACGACGATGCAATTGGCCGGTGGCAGCCCGGCAGCGCCGTTGACCGTGCAGCCGCCCCTGTTCTTAAACGGCTCAGGGACTTATCAATTCACCTCTGGCTGCTTGCTGTTGGAAGAGGCAACAATCCCTAACCTGGCCCTGGCTGGCGGCACTCTCGAACTCGGCCCTGAATTTCAGGACAACGGCGCCATAACCAATCTGGATATTTCAGGAATGACTTTGGCCGGCCCCTGTGACATTACCGGCGTATTCTTCGCGACCAACACCGCTTTCAGCGGCCCCGTCGCCATCAACAGCGGCGCTATCCTCAACGCCGCCGGCGTAACGTTCGCTTCCGCGGCTCCGCTGACGGTGGCCGCGGGCGCTGAGTTCAACAGCAGCGGCTCGCTTTCTATTTACAGTCCCTCGACAAATCTGGGCACGATCCGCCTCAGCAACGCGGCCTTCTCCCTTTTCAATAACGGGACGACTTCCAGCGGCGCCATGGACAACGAGGGGCAGATTAATTTCAGCGGCGCCTCGGGGGTTCAAATCGCCTCGCATTTGGGCCGGGAGTCGTTTCTTAACGCCGGCGCCATTACCCTGGAACCGGGCGCGGGCAATTCCGCCTTGGACGTTCCTTTGTTTGACGACCCCGGAATGATCGATGTGGAAGATGGCGTCCTGACTTTGAATGATCTGCCCCTTGCACCATCCAGCACGCTGCGTTTCGGCCTGAACAGCGCCTCCGATTACGGCAAAATTGCCGTCCAAACCAATGTGGCTTTGGCGGGCGCGGTCCTTTGCGGTTTTAACGATAACTTCGCTCCCGCCTCCGGCGACAACTTTGGCGTCCTGTCCGCCGCGTCGTTGACTGGGACCTTTGCGAGCGTCACGCTGCCGGCGAACTCCGATGGCGCAACGGTTTACGGCTCAAACGTCTTCAGCTTCTCATTCCCAGGCACCGCCCCGCCGCCGCAGCCCTTTCTGACCATCACTCGCTCCTCGATCAGCGCCGTAACTGTGTCCTGGCCGTCCGCGGGCCATTTCACGCTGCAAACGAGCGCGAGCATGGCCCCAGGCGCCTGGACCGGCGTTACCACTGGCATCGTCACTGCCGACCAAGACTCCACTTATTCCACGACAATCTCCGCGGCCCCCACCTTCTTTCGCCTCAAGTCCCAATAATCGCCGCCGAAGATCTGTCATGAAAATCCTGATTTTCGAGGAATTGGACCCGCCGGCGGAATACAGCTATGAAAGACTCGTCAGAATTAAAGGTCTATCCCCTCTACCTTAACGGGGAATGGTTCACGTCCGATGTCACATTGCCGGTCGCCAACCCAGCCAATGGCGAAGCGTTCGCGCGCATCAGCACCGTGGAACGCGGCCGCGTCGCCGAGGCGGTGGCGGACGCCCAGGGGGCTTTTGTCAATTGGAAAAACCTCCCGGGCGTCGCGCGCGGCCAGTTCCTTGAGCGAATCGCCGCCGAAGTAGAACGGCGCAGCGAGGAGATCGCCCGCGCCATCACCCTTGAAAACGGCAAACCGCTCACCCAAAGCCTTGGTGAAGTGACTATGACCGTGGATCACCTGAGGTGGTTTGCCGCGGAAGCCCGCCGGGCTTATGGGCGGAGCGTTCCGGCCCAGGTGGAATCCAAACGTCATCTTATTGTCAAAACGCCGATCGGGGTCGTGGGCGCGATCAGCCCCTGGAATTTTCCGCTCGTTTTAGCCGTGCGCAAAATCGCGCCCGCGTTGGCCGCCGGCTGTCCGGTGATTTTGAAACCGGCGCGGCAAACGCCTCTCTCCGCGGTGCTCTTCGCCGAATGCGCCGCCACCGCCCAACTGCCAAAAGGCGTGTTACAAGTGATCGTTGGTTCAGCCGCGGACATCGCCGAGGAATTCCTGACCAATCCGGACTGCCGCAAAATCACCTTCACCGGCTCAACCGAAGTAGGCAAGCACCTGATTGCCGGCGCGGCGAAACAAGTCAAACCATTGTCACTTGAATTAGGCGGCCAGGCGCCTGTCCTGGTTTTCGACGACGCGGATTTGCCGCGCGCCGTTGATCAAACGTTGCTCACCAAGTTCCGCAATACTGGACAATCGTGCATTGCCGCGAACCGGATTTATGTCCAACGCTCCATTTACGATCGGTTTCTTGAAGCCTTTGCCGCCCGCGTTAAAGCCTTGAAAGTGGGCGACGGCTTTGAACCGGGCGTGGAGATCGGCCCGCTCATTGACGAAGCCGCCGTCGCCAAAGCTTCCGCGCACGTCGAGGACGCCTTGGCCCGAGGAGCGCGCCTGGTCTGCGGCGGCCATCGTGTTCAGAGAAAAGGACATTTCTTTGAGGCAACGATGTTGGTGGACGTGCCGCCGGAAGCTCTTTGTTTTTGCGAAGAGACCTTCGCTCCCGTGGCCGCCTTCTGCCGTTTCGAAACTGAAGCTGAAGCCATCGGACTGGCGAATGCGTCTCCTTTTGGTTTGAGCGCCTATGCCTTTACGCGGGACTTAAGCCGGGCGTTCCGATTGATGGAGTCGCTCGAAGCCGGGATAATCGGCATCAACGACGGCCTGCCCACGGTCAGTCATGCGCCGTTTGGCGGCGTCAAACAGAGCGGCTGGGGACGCGAACTCGGCAGCGAAGGACTCGAGGCCTTCCTCGAAACCAAACACATTTCGATTGGCTTGTTGTCTCCACCGTGAAGGAGCTTTGGGTTTGTTCGCAATGTATTGCGCCGGTCATCCTGTCGGCTTGACGACGTTCCGCGGCTGGCCGTTGAGGAAGGAGCGGAGGTTCTCGGCGGCCAGGCGCATGAGGCGCGCCCGCGCGGGGCGGCTGGCCCACGCGATGTGAGGGGTGATCAGACAATTCTTCGCGTTCAGCAACGGATTGCTCGCGGCCGGCGGTTCGACGGACAGAACGTCCACGCCCGCGCCAGCCAAACGGCCTTCGTTCAAGGCAGCCGCCAGGTCGGCTTCGTTGACAATCGCGCCGCGAGCCGTGTTGATGAGCAACGCGCTCGGCTTCATTTGCGCGAGGGTCTGCGCGTTAATGAGGCGCCTGGTCTGCTCGGTCAGCGGACAATGAAGGGAGATGACGTCGCTTTCGCGCAGCAGTAGTTCCAGGGAAACCAAGCGCGCTTCATCCAGCATTTCGGTTCCTTTGCCGGTTGTTGACTGCCGCCTTGTTGCCATGACGTTCATGCCGAAGGCGCGGGCGATGCGCGCGACCGCTTGCCCAATTCGGCCATAGCCAATAATCCCCAGGGTCAAACCATTGAGTTCAATGGTTGGAAAATCCCAATAGCAGAAGTCCGGGGAAGCGGTCCATCGGCCGGCGGCGACGGTTTGAGCGTGATGTCCGGCGTGATTGGTCAGTTCCAGCAGCAACGCAAAAGCGGCCTGGGCGACGCTGGCACTGCTGTATTCCGGAACGTTGCAAACCGGGATGTTCCGGGCGCGGGCGGCAGCCACATCCACAATGTTATAGCCCGTCGCCATCACGCCGATGTAGCGCAGGGCGGGCAAGGCGGTAATGGTCGCGGCGCTGAGCAGCGCCTTGTTTGTGATAATGACTTCAGCGGAGCGGGCGCGAGCCGCGACTTCGTGTTCCGGGGTGCGGTCGTAAATGGCGCAGGCGCCCAAGGCCTCGAATTCACGCCAATCCAAATCGCCCGGATTACAGGTGTGCCCGTCGAGAATGACGATGTTCATCGGCGCTACCATTCCCCCGGGCCTTTGAGCTTTTGTTTGGCTTTGCCGAATTCAATGGCCGCGGCGTCCAGGCTCTCGACGATTTCGTCCATGGATTTGCCGGCAGCGGCGCGGGCGGCGGAAATCAACGTGTCGCATTCGTTGGCGTCCATGAAACGGGCGGCCTCTAGCAATCCGGCCTGGTCTTCGCGTGGGACGACCAAAAAGCCGTGCTTGTCGGCGTGGATCAAATCGCCGGGCTCGATGGTGCGCCCGAAGACCGTGACGGGACAGTTCCAGCGAACTGGGTGGGAGCAGGCGTGGCCGACGCAGAGGCGGCGGGCCAGGGCCTTGAAACCGGCGTTGGTCATCTCGTCCAGGTCGCGGATGGCGCCGTCCGTGATCGTGCCGACGCAGCCCAGGGCCCGGTGGGCATTGCTGTTGACCTCGCCCCAGAACGCGCCGAGGACTTGGGGTTTGTCCAAGTCCTGAACGACGACGATTTTGGGAGCGGGATCGGCGGCCATGTAGCGGCGGTATTCGGCCCAGGCGTTGGGGTTGGTTTGGCGATGCGCGGCGTTGCCGGGTTCGATCACGACGGTCACGGCGTAGCCTGCCATCGGTCCCATTTGAGGCATGAAATCGCGGACTTCTTCGAGATTGAAGCAGTCCTTGGCGGGGTCGCGCGAGGTGATTTGTTCCCAACCGTTGTAGATGGTGGGAGTGTTCCAGCGTTTGAGCCGCAGAAGGTCGGAATGCGAAAGAAGGCGCGGCAGCGGCGTGTTGCATTTTGGTGTCATAAGGCGCGAGGAAAAGGATGCACAGGGAGAGCGACGGGGTCAATTCTGTTGCGTGAGAGCTTGTGGCGCACCGGGCATTGACGCTAGGCTTGGGCAGTGAGCCGACGCTCCTCCGGTTCGATGTATATGACTTGGAATAATCCGGCAACCGAGCGAGCCGAGGAACGAGGCCAGCGACCGCGGCAAACGCTGCTCATTTGCGCGGGTCTGGCGCTGGCCGTTCTCGCGGTTTACTGGCCGCTCTGGCATTGCGGTTTTGTTGTTTTCGACGACTACGACTACGTAGTTGACAATGACGCCATCCAGCACGGCTTGAACGGGCAGGCGATCCTGTGGGCCTTCACCACCACGCACGCCGGCAATTGGCATCCTCTCACGTGGCTATCACACACCCTGGATTTTCAACTCTACGGGTTGAACGCGGCGGGCCATCATGCCACGAGCCTGGTCTTGCACGCCGCGAACTCCGTCCTGCTTTTCTTGCTCTTGAAACGGATGACCCGGACCATCTGGCCGAGCGCGATGACGGCGGCGCTTTTCGCCTTGCATCCGATGCATGTGGAATCGGTGGCGTGGATCTCGGAGCGGAAGGACGTGTTGAGCACCTTTTTCTGGATGCTGACGGTCTTGGCCTACGTCCGCTACGCCGAGGAAATCAATGTTCGGCCCACCTTGCCGGAGACCGCGGCTGGCAGCAGTTCAAAATGCAAAGCCTTTTACGGGTTAAGCCTGTTGTATTTCGCGCTCGGCCTGATGTCCAAGGCGATGCTGGTAACGCTGCCGGTGACTTTGCTTCTTCTTGACTATTGGCCGCTGCGCCGCTGGCGGCCTCCGGTGTCGCGCCTCTTGGTGGAAAAGATCCCGTTCTTTGCATTGTCCGCCCTTGTCTCCGCCATGACGTTCGGGGCGCAACGAGAGAACCGGATCCCGCTGGACCATGTGCCGCTGGGTGAACGCCTGGCGAACCTTCCCGTGGCGTGCGCGCGCTATGTGGAAAAATTGTTGTGCCCCAACCGGCTCGCGGTCTTTTATCCGTATGTCCACAAATGGCCGGCTTGGGAGGTGGCCGGGGCGGCTGCCTTTGTCACGGTGGTAACGGTCGGCGTGATTTGGCGCGCTCGTGCCCAGCCCTTCCTGGCCGTGGGCTGGCTGTGGTTTTTGGCAGGGCTGGCCCCTGTCATTGGATTGGTGCAGGTCGGCACGCAGTCCATGGCTGACCGTTATACGTACGTGCCTGGGATCGGACTCTTCCTCATGGCGGTGTGGCTGGCGCGCGCATGGTGGGAAAAGCCAGGACGGCCGGCGGCGGCGGTTTTAGCAGCCGCCGCGCTGGCGGGGTGTTTATATTTGACACAACGGCAGGCCGGCTATTGGAAGGACACGGGGACTTTGCTGGCCCACACCGTCGAAACGACAAAAGACAACTATTATGCCTGCACCATGCTGGGCGATTATCTGGCGCGCCACGGACAGAAGGCGGCGGGGATTCAATACCTGGACAAAGCCGTAGCGATCGCGCCGTCCTTCGCGGTGGCGCAGAACGATTTGGGCCATCTTCTCCTGGACGAGGGACGGGCGGACGACGCCCTGCCCCATTTGCGGCTGGCGGCGGCGCTGAAGCCGGACGCGCCGGAAGGGCATTACAATTTGGGCCTCGCCCTCCTGGCCAAGGGCCGCCTGGCGGAGGCGCTGGACCAGTTCCAAACCCAAGTCAACCTGCGACCGGAAGACGCCCTCGCGCAGCTCAATTTTGGATCCGTCCTGCTTGACAACAATTTGCTGGAAGATGCTATTCCGCATTTGGAAAAGGCGGCGGCGATCAATCCCTCCGATGCGCGCGTTCATTACAGGCTGGGGAACGCGTATTTCCAGAAAGGCCGGGTGGCCGAGGCTGTCGGTCAATATGAACAATCGTTGCGCCTTCGCGAGGATGACGTCCCGGCGTGCAATAATCTGGCGTGGATCTTGGGGAGCAGCCCGGTGGCCGCCGTCCGCAACGGACCCAGAGCCGTGGATCTGGCGTCGCGCGCGGACCGGCTCGTGGGTGGAAAAGACGCCGTCATTGCCGGGACGCTGGCGGTAGCCCGCGCGGAGGCCGGAGAATTTGCCGGAGCGGTCGAGGCGGCTTCGCGCGCGCGGGACCTTGCCAAAGCGCAGACGAACGCCGCCCTGGTCCGCTCGCTGGAGGAACGGCTGAAGCTTTTTCAGGCTGGATTGCCGTTTCGTGACAGGCCCAGCCCTTCCGCCGGCGATGGGCAGTGAGAATCCAGATCTAATCCGTATTCTTGAGCGCGGTGATGCGGCTCATTCTTTCAAATTCTGCCAATTCACTTTCCACCTGGCTCACTACCGCGGCCCAATCTCCGGGTTGCGGTTGCCGGAACAACCGCATGGTCGGATACCAGGGACAATCGGCGCGCCCGAGCAGCCAACGCCAATCCGGCGCATACGACAAAAGCACCCAGACAGGACGCCCCAACGCTCCAGCGAGATGCGCAACAGAAGTGTCCACCGAAATGACCAGGTCAAGCTGCTCCAGCAATGCGGCGGTATCGGAATAATCGCTGATGAGCGGCGACAGATCGACTAATCGGGATTCCAAGGGATGAGGTCCGGACGCCGGCGCGGGGACCTGCAGACTGTAGAAAGTCACCCCTGCTTGCCCCAGCAGGGGCCGCAAAATCTCAAACGGCATCGACCGGCGCCAATCATTCTTCTGCGCAGGATTGCCAGCCCAAACTAAACCAATTTTCAGATCACCGGTTTCAGCCTTGGCCACGTGGGTCAACTCCGGAACCTTGCCCTGGCTTCGCAGATAGGGAACCGAAGCGGGGATGGTATCAATCGTGGTTTTAAAGCACCGGGCCAGGCTCATCAAAGCGCAGGCACGATCGAACTCTGGTATCGCGTCCCCTTTGCGGATGACCTGTTCAAGCCCTTGAATTGTCCCAAACAACCGGACCTGCGGGCTGGGGCATTCCAAGAAAACCCTGGCGTCAAGCCGCGCCAATTCGGAAAGATAACGGGCAAATTGAATATTGTCCCCAGCGCCTTGCTCCGCATAGACAAAAAGGCGCAACCCCTTGACATCCTCGCCTTGCCAGGCAGGCTGCGAAAACTCCCGAAGCGGGGCATGGTCTTTCTGCCGCCACCGCCACTCATACCCTTCCCATCCCCGGATCATATCGCCCCCTAGGAGCAACGCAAAAGCCTGATCAAAATGGGCCTCCGCCCGCAAAGGTTCGGCCCTCAGCAAATCTTCGAACACAGCCACGGATTCGTCTATCCGCCCGACTTCGCGATAGGCATTGCCCAGGTTGTGCCTGAGAATCGACGAGGTGGCGTCGAATTGCAGGGCGGTTTCAATTTCGTGGATGGCCTCGGTTAGCCGATTCATCCCGCGAAGGGCATTTGCCAGGTTGTTGTAATAACTCGAATCCCCCGGCTTTAGCCCAATGGCACGGCGACAACAATCGGCTGCCTGCGCCGAACGTCCGGCCGAATGGTGAGCCACGCCGAGATTATTCCATGCGGGAGCGAAATCCGGGTCAATCCGCAAGGCCTGTTCGTAACAGGCAACGGCTTCGGAAGTTTTATTTAGCTCCTGCAAAACCAAGCCCAGATTGTATAGGGCATCAAAATAGACGGGCTGGATCTTGACAGCCTGGAACAAATACCGGGCCGCCTCGAGTTTCTGACCCTGGGCAAGGCTCTTCATGGCCCGGTGAAATAGCGCTCTTGCTTCTGGGATTACAACTGGAGGCATGTGGTTGTAGGCTCGGCACGGATCGCGCCGACATAGTTAATGGCCGTAACAGCATATTTCACAGTGCAAAACGGTGCAAACTCCTTTTTATGCGGTTTATGAAGTCAAAGTTATGCCGATGGATTGGGGAGCGCGGTCGAGGGAATTCTCCAAAATGTGAGTAGCTTTGGCTCCGACGCCAGCCGGCGGGACGCCGCCTGGAAGCGACCGGGACGGTCGCGCTCCCCGATTTTCAACTGGGGCCGGCTAAGTCCAGCGCAAGCAAATTACCTGGGGTCTTCGAAAACAGCTTGGCACATCGTCTGCTCTCTTGCTCGGAATGGCCTTGAAACAGTCTCAAGAGCGCTTGTTCAGGGCGGGTTTTGCCCGCCCAACGGCTTCGTTTTATCGCAAGGGGCGCTGTTCGAGGCAGAATTTGCCTGGCAGACAGCGGCGATGCTTCCCATGAACAGCACGGTCCCCCCTTCTGCCCCAGTCATGGGTAATGGTCCTCGGCTTCTCGAGAGCGCCCGTCAGCATTTCGCGCAACACCGTCTCTTGGAGGCTGCCAATGCCTATGCCGGCGTGCTTGCGGAGGACCCGGGTTGCTTCGAAGCGCACGGCCAGTTAGGTCTCGTTTTTCTTCAGTCTAAACAATACAAGGCATCGCTGTCGTGCCTGCAACGGGCCGCGAGCCTCGCACCCGGGGCGCTTAAGGTCAACCTGCTGATGGGTGTAGCCCATCGAGAACTAGGCCAACTGGAGGAATCCGCCGCCTGCTGCCGGCGGGAAATCCAGCTTTCGCCTTCGGATGCCGATGCTCATTACAACCTGGGGCTCGTAATGCAATTCCTCGAACAGCCTGCCGAGGCGATTGTGTCCTTCCAGCAAGTGATGAGATTGAACCCTGGCCGCGCGGATGCCTCGGTAGCCCTGGAAACTGCACTGCGCGATCTTAAACAGCGCAATCACCCATCCAGGGACGACGGCAATGCCCGTGCCGATTGTCCGGATTCCGGGTTCAATCATGCCGCGCCGCCTGCTGGCGTCCCCAACTCAAGTCCTCTTTACTACGCGGGACAACCCGGCGGCGGATTCGGTTGGGGTGTCTGCAACCAGCATTTGATGGAGGAATTGTCAAAGCTGATGAAAGTGCGTCACTTAGACAGGAGGGATCCCGCGTTCCAATTGCAGACGCTGCCCGGCGATCTGTTCACGCCCTTATCAGGGTCGGTCTTTACTCCTTTAACCACGGCACGGGGGCGGCGCAATTTTGGCTATGTCTTTTTTGAAAATGAGTTGGTGTCCGAATCGGTGGAAAATGCCCGGCGGTTCGATGTCGTTTTCGCCGGTTCAACCTGGTGCATGGAACGTCTGCAAGAGAAAGGAATTTCAAACACCGCTTTGTTAATTCAAGGCGTGGACACGACGGTGTTTCACCCTCAACCGGTCGCAAGAGGCGGGCAGTTCGTGCTTTTTTCCGGAGGGAAATTCGAGTTGCGCAAAGGCCAGGACCTTGTCCTGAAAGCTTTTTCCATCCTCGCCAACAAACTTCCCGACATGGTGTTGTTGACGGCCTGGCACAACCCGTGGCCGGCCTCGATGGAAACGATGAGGGCGTCGCCGCACATTCGATTCGAATTGTCGGGGCGCAATTGGGTTGAGCAGATGGAGCATATTTACCGTCTCAACGGGATCGACCCGAAAAGAGTGATGACGCTGCCAAGCGTGCCACCGAGAGAGATGGCCCAGGCGTACCGCCAGTCCGACCTTGGCCTGTTCCCTAATCGTTGCGAGGGAGGGACCAATCTGGTTTTGATGGAATACATGGCTTGCGGAAAACCGGCGATCGTCACCGACGCCACCGGACATAAGGACCTGTGTTATGAGAGCAATGCCTTTTTGCTCAAGAGACTTCAGCCTTTCCTGGTGACCGACGGATGCGGAAAATTAACGGGGCGTTGGGTTGAACCTTCGTTGGATGAAATCATCGCCAAGATCGAATACGCCTACGAGCATCCCGGCGAGGCGCAGGCGCGCGGCAAGGCGGCCGCGGAAGACATGAAGCAATGGCCGTGGAAACGATCGGCGCAGACAATCATTTCGACGATGGGCAAAATACCCTGCGGCGCCGCGATGTAGCGTCCCTGGAAGAGTTATCCGCACAACTGATGGCGCCGGTTATGCCTTTGCTTGTAAGTGCTTAAGTGCGCTAAAACGAATACCTCCCGCGTTCGTCAACCTGAAAATTTCACAATTAAAGGACCCGAATGGCGTCAACAAGCGGCTCTCTACCGCAAAAACCTCGCCGACAAACCAGTCCCACAGCTGCATTGTTGACAACCCATGCACTACTCGTTGAAATAATACGAGCTACTCTGTCACCCTTTTCCAGCTTTTCCTGTCTTTTCTTTGTGCGTAGCTATCCTTGGATTCTTTGGTGGAGCTTTTCCCACTCATGCGGAACCGTATTATAACGCGATGGGTGTGTTATCGCGAAATGGTCCTCCACGTCTGAGATTCTCCGTAGCGACAGGGTGTTAAAGATGTTGTCGAGATTTTCCAAGAGGAGGGTGTAGATGCCGCAGGAGAAAAAAGCTAGTTTGCCACTTATCCACAAACTGACGTTCATCAGGTGCTCCTGGTTGTCGTCAGCCAGGACATTATTCCGGTACTCGATGTTTCCTGCGGAGGTTCCCCACGTTGGCTTCTTCAGAAGCTCAAGGAAGCAGGCTTCGGTTTCATGGCCAGTTATTAATTCCTTAATACCTCTGTGATACCGACAGCCTCCGTGGAACCCATTGCCTTGGACCAGAAAAGGATGGTGAACGTGGGGGGGCGGATTTCGTGCTCCGTCCTCCATCCACGCTTCAATGGAATTGTTCTTGTAAGACAAGTACCTAGGGTAGGCCTCGGGGTAGTGATCGGCGTCAAAATCCTGTGGGAAGTTCGCATCTAGGGAAACAAAAAACATCTCGGCCGCAGTAGGCATCTGCCCCTGCCAGGGGTGATCGTTGAAGAGATTCTGGAGCTCGAGGTTTTCATGTATTCCGAAGGGCATGCAGCGACTGTATTGATCAGTCAGAGGCATGTCAAAAGGTTTTGAATCGAACAATGTCTTGAGGACTTAGTTAACCATTTAACCATTCCAGTTTTTCTCGGCTTTGCTTGAGAGCAGGAAAGAGCGCCGGGGCATTCGCTGCACGCTTGGCGATTCGTCTTGCAGCCGTGCTCATGGCAACATGGTCCACCTCCCGGAACCCGCGTCAAGCGGAATGTTATATGTCTAACTACGTTCCAATTTCCCGCATAAGTGAGCATGTTTATGCTGGGCGCATGGCCGCGACAAGCAAGAGCGCGGAACCCTGATGCTCAGCCAAGACAGAATTTTCAAACCGCAGACCACGCGGAATACGCGGAAATTGAATAAAGGGACGGAAATTCTGAAATTTCTTTTTCCGCGTATTCGGCGTGGTCTGCGGTTCTCTCTGTTTTCTATATTGGCTTGGCTTCTGAACCTCCATATTTTCAGCAGTCTTCTTTGCCTTTGGCATTCGTCAGGCGAGAGTTTGGGCGGGTTTTATATCTCTGCCGCGGGTTTTTATCTCTTGCCTGACAAGTGCAGCAGGCGCAGGCTGTGGCCAAGATTTAGCAATTTGGTGAAACCTGCCCACCCATAGCCAGGCCCACAGCTTCGGAGAAACAAAATGAATCACAGTATCATTGCCATCACTGCCCTGCTGCTGACCCCGCTGGCCGGGCTCCGCGCCGCCGCAGCGGACTTTCAATCCAAGCATCTCGCCGTCGGTTTGTCGCGCAACGCGCCAGCGTTCAGCGTGTTCACGGTGGACTCGCTCGGCCAGGGCAAGCTGGACCTGAACCCGGTGCTGGCGGAGACCAATCGAGTGCCGGGGTTGGAATTGGAAGGCCAATTCATCTACAAACTGAATGACAAACCGGTCTGGCGCGTCAAGTGCCGTGAGAAAACCCTGACGTTGAGTTCCGACTACGCTGGCGGAGTCGAAGCGTTGCCGTTCCTGCTGACCTTCGACCAGAAGGCCAACCACGCGACGTTGCTCGGCTTGATAAAACCAGGCGAGCGGCAGGTGAACCTTCCGTGCGTGTTGCATCTGCCGGACATGGGGTCGTTGCGCGTCACCGGCGATGGGAAACTCGACTATGACGCGCGCCGTTCCGTGAAAACGCCGTTTGTGCGCATTGGCTTCCCAGCGGCCACGGCGCAGCAGCAGCACGTCGAATACCGGCTGGAAGTGGCGGCCATTTACCCGGAGCTGCCGGAGATTGCGGAAAACCCGCTCTACGACGGGTTCCGGCGCGGCTGGCTCAACATCTTCCAAGTCAACCCCCGTGTGCAGATGCTGGCCAACAACGCCTCGAGCGACCCGTGCTCATTCACTTTATTCGAATATTCCGACATGGCATTCCACACCCCGCCCTTGGCCGACGGGCTGACTTGCCTCGACCTTGTGCGGATGACGCTCGACCGTTATATCGCCGGGGCGAAAGGCTACGGCCAGGCCGGTTACGCCTGCACGCCGACGGACGCCGACCTGATCGCGTGGAAGACGCCGTGGACGTCACTGGACACCCTGCCTTCCTTTCTGATCTCCGCCTGCAACTACGCCAATGGGGCGCGTGACTGGAATTGGGCGCGCGCCAATTACGGCAAGCTGCTCGCGTGGGCCCGCGAAATGATGGCGGCCGACAAGGACGGCAACGGCCTCATCGAATATCCTGGCACAGGGAACTTCGGAGATCGTCCGCTGACGGCCAGGCGCCCGTCAAACTGGTGGGACACGATCAATTATGGTCATGAGGACGCCTACGCCAACGCGCTGGCTTACCGGGCCTGCCGGATGTTTGCCGAACTCGCCCAACAACTTGGACATTCTGATGACGCCCAGTTCTTCACCGACAAAGCGGCCAAACTCCGCGCCGCCTATGCGCCGGCATTCCTGAACCCCGCGACTGGCGTTCTGGCCGGATGGAAGAGCGCCGACGGACAACTTCACGACTATTGGTTCACGTTCGTGCAGGGAGTGGCCATCACCTATGGCTTGCTCGACGACCGGACCGCCAACGCCGTGATGGACCATTTGCTGGCTAAGTTCAAGGAGGTCGGCTACACGCGGTTCGACATCGGCCTGCCAGGCAACCTCGTGCCGGTCAAGAAGGGCGATTACGTCTATGAAAGGAACGCTCCGGAGGCGACTGGCGAACCGCGGCTCGACGACGGCAGTGACGGGTTCCAATTCTACGAAAACGGCGGCGCGACCGGCTGTTGGAGTTACTACACCGTCAAAGCGCTCTATCAACTCGGACGCGTTGAGGATGCGCGGCGCATCTTCCGTCCGATGCTGGCTGGCTACGCGCGAGGCGAATTCCAAGGCTTCGGCAAGAACGGCAGTTCGCGCGACTGGCGCGATTGGAAGGGTGGCTGCCACGGCTACGAAGGTCTGCTCGTCGATAATTATTACACGCTGCTGGCGGTGTTCGATGACGTGAAGGCAAAATGATCAAACACACTCTAAGCCGGATCGACGCAGTTGGCTTGGGGAGCGCGGTCGTCTCGACCGCAGTTTTCGGCGTCTCGCCGAAAATCATTTCGGAGCGCGCCGGTTCGCCAATCGGTGAGGCTGGAGTTTTCTTCCGACTGGCCGGCGGGACGCCAGCCAGAGCGACCGGGACGGTCGCGCTCCCCGCTTTCAACTGAACCGTTCCGGCCATGGTGGATCTGCCATGACACCCAAAGAGCGAATCCTCGCCACGCTCAACCGCCTTCCGGCTGACCGCACGCCGGTGGACCTCTGGCATACGCCGGAGATCGGCGAGCAATTGCGGCAACATTTTCACGTCAACGACGACCTCGACGTTTACCGAGCGCTTGGCCTCGATAAAATCGTCTGGGTTTTTATAGACTACAAAACCGAGGTTGGCGAACGCGCCGGCGCGCAATCCGGCGCGGGGGCCGAGAGCGGCGGCAGTCGGACGATGTGGGGCGTGCCCCTCTCAAGGGCATTCAAGTCGGCGCGGCGCATTATGCCGAGTTTGGCGAAGCGCCGATGAAGGATTTCAACACACCGGATTCACTCGACGATTATCCCTGGTGGCCCGCGGTGGAGCGGTTTGACTATGACGCCGCCCTGGCCGTGGCTCAACGCGCATCCAAGGAATACGCGGTGATCGGGCCGTGGGTTTCTTTTTTTGAGATTTATTGCCAGTTGCGGGGGTTGGAACAAGGCATGATGGACCTGGTGGAAAGCCCGGAACTTGTGGACGTTATTCTGGACCGAGTGGAAACCATCCAGACGGAAATGATGAAACGGTTTTTCATCTTGGCCGGCCAGCATCTGGATTTGGTTTTCATCAGCGACGACATTGCCGGCCAAAAGTCGCTGCTCATGTCGCCCGCCTTGTGGCAGCGCCACTTGAGGCCGCGGCTTGAGCGCTGGTGCAGCCTGATCCACGCCCACGGCCTGAAGGTCTTTTATCACACGGACGGGGCGGCGCGGGCGTTGCTCAAGCCGATTCTCGATTGCGGAGTGGATGTGCTCAACCCGATCCAGCACGCCTGTCCCGGCATGGACATGGCGGAGTTAAAGCGGGAATTCGGTCATCGCGTGATCTTCCATGGCGGCGTGGACAACCAGTTCGCTCTGCCGCGCGGCACGCCCGACGACGTGCGGCGCGAGACGCGGCATTGCCTGGCGACGCTTGGCAAAGGGGGCGAAGGATTCATTTGCTGCTCCTGCCACAATGTTCAGGCCGGCACACCACTGGAAAACATTTTCGCCATGATCGAGACAGTGCGGCAGTCCGGGTGCGGGCAGGATGTTTATTCTTGATGGGATTGGCACTCATGCTTCGATTTTCTGCGTGTTCAGGATGGAGTTCTCAAGGTGAGTCATAGAATAATGCCAGGATGAAAGCGCAGACGATTGTGAACATGGTCCTGGGGATAGCGGTCCTGAGCGCGACTTTGGCTTCAGGAGATTCGCCGCCGGCCAATCCGCCATTCGATCCGACCGCCGTTCGTTCGCCCGCCGCGCTCACCGGCGACGCCGCCGACGGGCAGGCGTTTCTTGAGTGGAACACCGGCCTGGAAGAAAATCTCGCCGGATACCGCTTGTACCGCCGAGCGACGGAAGCGAGCCATTTCGCGCCGGTCACCTCGAATCTGATTGCAACGGCGACCTTCACCGATGCCGGTCTCACCAACGGGTTGTCCTACCATTACCGCGTCACGTCCGTCCTGCGAGATGGGAAGGAAAGCCATCCTTCCAATGAAATCATGGTCCAGCCCCGTGTGGCTGTGGCGCCAAAGGTGACCGAGGGAGAAGCTGATTTCCAAGTGCCCGGCTTTGATCCGATCCATCTTCCGCACGCTCTGACCGTGCTCTTTGAGAACGGACACCGCCTGGTTTTCGACCTTGATCTCGCCCGCGCGCGCGACTGGGTCGCGGCTGACGGGACGCATCTTCTTTACCCAAAGCCTTACGGCAATGCGATGGACCTCGCCGAGTTGGATGACTTTGGTCTCCCCAAGCCCCTGGCTGCCACCGCGGACCGCCCTGCTGCCGGCCCGCCGATGAACCTGGACTACCAACAACGCAAGGGACAAATGGCAGCCAGTTGGGCAGGCTACAAGATTTCCGCCAACCGGATAACGCTTGAGTATCGCATTCCGCTGGCCGGTCCCGGCGTCCCTCAAGGCACCACCCACGACGTGTGGATTTGGGCGACGGTGCGAGAGAGGTGGACGCCGGTTACTCGCCAAATCGGCGGGACAACGTACGGCGGGCTGGCCCGGCGGATCGAGCTGGAAATGCCCTCCTACTACAAGGACGGTTTCTCGGTCTGTCCAAATGACGGCTTCGGCGCGGACGGTTCCTGCGCCGGCGCGGTCACTTACGAACTGCGCTGGTCGGATGAATCTTTCCTCCTTGAAACGCATTGGGAAAAGGGCAAGGACGGAAAGGGATGCGGTTCGCCGCGCGGTTCGTCCGGCTTCCATCCGAGCGAGTGCGCAACGCAGGTGACGCCCTTCCTCTTCGCTCACTTTCCCAAAGGGACACTGATCCTTGCGCCCCGGCAATACCAGTTCGCCACCTCCTATTCCTGGCGGAATTATGCGGGGCAAGGGCACGATGGTCTCTGGCCAAGTTACGCGGTCGATGTTGTCTCCGACGGCCGCCCATTGGCGGTGGAGACTTTCGAGTGGTTGTGGGCTCCAGGGGAAAACCCGCCAGTGCCCCAACGATTCATGGATGCCACGTTCCACTTCCGCCGCGGGTTGGCCGACCTTTATGGCTTGAAGCGCGATTTGCCCTGCATGGATTACGCGTGGGACTATTGGGGCCCTGGCCGGGAGGTGCTACAAGTCGCATCCGTCAGCGAAAGATACCGTTTGCTGGCCGAGCGGGGAGCAAAAACCGCCGCGCGGGCCAAGGCCGTTGGAGCGGACCGGGTCGGCGGCTGCCACGAGCTTTGGACTTCATCACCTTGCACCGTGGACGATGAGGTTCGTCTGAATTCGGAGGATCCGCTCAATCAGGCAATCCTCGCAATGAACAGGGCCTTCGCGGCCGCCGGCGTCGAATACGGCTACTGGGTGAGGCCGGAATTCGTCAAGCAAGCTCTTCCGAATGTCCTCTCCACGCGATTCTACACCCCTTATTACGGGTATCAGCAGCAAACCTATCCGGCGGCGATGCCGTTGGTGGAGGCGCGCGGACTTCCCTTGATCCGTGAACATCCGGACTGGATCCGCGTCGCGCGCGACGGCTCCCATCCGCAACGCACACCCTACAACTGGACGCCGATGTCGCTCACTTCGGGCGGGTGGTACAGCGAAGTCATCTACAAATCGATTGTCATGATGAAGCGGCTGGGTTTTTCGAGAGTCTTCCAGGACGGCGGTTACTCGGCGTTAAGCGGGGTCGATTATACAGGCGGCAAGGCCCGCCCGGTTCAACCGTATTACTGGCAGTTCTACGGGGACATCGCCCGCCTTGGTCTTGACCTGTCCGGCGAATGCCCGGTGGGATGGGCCGCGAATACGCTGCCGACGCCGAATCGCAAGGACCTGGAGAACCTCTGGGCTTACACGCTGAGCACTTATCGCGGGAACCGGGAGGAACCTTTTGCCTGGTTCACGCCGGAGATGCGGCACCGCTCCCACCAGCTCTACATCGGCACCTACATAAACCTTGACAGCGCTCCCGGACACGCGACTGCCGCGCGCTTTGGGCAGGATTTCGTCAAGAAGAATGGCGCGCCGGACCGCATCTTTCTCGAGGGCCTCCGGCACGATAACGATCGGAGATGGGTCTGGGACAAGGTGTGGTGGGAATATGCTGACGGGCGGCGGGTGCAGTATCCGAATTGGGCACCTTGCCGATTCCCACCCAAAGTAACCCGCTTCTCCCTGCCCCCTTGATGTGAGAAGAAGTGCTGACAAGCGCGATGCGTTCGCGCTGCACGCTTCAGACGCAGAACTTCAAAAGCGCCAAGCCTCCGCGAACTAGACCCCGCGGCCTTACCGCGGTTGGATGGCGGGCTTTCTTTGGTCTTCTACTTTTGTTTTGGCGTCGATTTGGTTGCCTTCCAAGGTAACTACTCCGGCGCCGTCTTCGATCTGTATCCCGACTATCTGCTTGCGTGCTTCCGGCAAACGAGTGTCCCGGATCACATTATCGCGGAATACCAAATCATGAGTTTCCCCCCGCACGCGGATGCCGGCGGATGCGGCTTCCGTGCCGTTGTTCTCTATGACATTTCGCTCCAGCCGATTGCGGTGCCCGGCCATCCCTTCGGTCTCATTCCGGAAGAACACGCCGTCTTCGCGATTGCCACGGACCTTATTCTCCTGCAGCAGGTTGTCGGTATCCTTGTGTCCGATGGAAATGCCGTAGCGGCCATTGTTCTCAAAAAGGTTCTTTTCGAAAAGTCCATGTTTGACCCGCCAGCACAGAAAAAGCCCGTCCTGCCCATTGTTTCGCGCGACGCAACCGCGCACCACCGGGCGCTGAGAACCGCTCCCGGGATGCAGCCCCAAACCGGTGTTTCCCTCGCTCACGCAGTCCTCCACCAGCACATCGTTCGACTGCTGGAAGCTGATGCCGTCGCCGTTGAAGTCCCGCACCACACAACCTTTGATTACCGTGCCGAAGCCGCGGTAGAGGAAAATGCCGCCTCCCCGGCACCCGTTTAGTTCCGCGTTTTCTCCCTTATTCCCATCGATGATCAGGTTCTCAATGCGCGCGCCTTCGAGGTTGTAACCGCTGACCACCGGGAAAACTGTCGCGGCCATCGCTTTGTTGGCCACCATGCAATCGGCGTTCAGCGGCCTATCGAAGGAAAACGTGCTCCCAGTCTGCCCGGTGATTCGTCCCACCGTGGTATGGAATCCGCCGGACTGGCTATCCCAAACGGTGACGCCGTAACCCACCTTGAAACCGTCCGGATTCGAGAGAGTCACCTGTTCCTCGCCGAAATCGCCATCGAGTGCCAGCGGGGACGAAACGGACTTGGCCTTGCGCAAGATCGTTTTATCTTTGGTCCCGCGCACCGTCACGAAGGGCCTGAGGTGTAACGAATCGCGCATCAGAAACTCTCCCGCCTGGATCTCGACCACCCCTCCACCCAGCCCGGCGATATAATCCACTGCAGCCTGCAAAGCCCGGTTGTCCGACCCGATGATGCCGGCATCCCCTGGCCCGACCGTGATCGAGGGCACGTCCTTCATCTGGGAATGCATCGCATGTGGCAGTTGCTGGTCGCCTGGGGAGGTCGCAAGTTCCTGGCTGCCGCCCGCCGCCATAAGAGGCAGGCAAATCAGCAACCGCGCGAAGATGGAAAAGGTAAATGGGTGCCGCATGGCCATGAGCCTAGCTTCCACGTCGGCCCTTGGGTAGCAAATTTCGTCGGGAACGTGGGGGACGCTGACAAAAATTGATCAATGTTTGGCAATAGTTGTGTAGAACTGCCTCCAAAGGTTCGCTTACGTTGATTATTATGGCCAGAAGACAAGATCGGCAGAGCGTAAAGAAAGCCCTTAAGATTGGAAACGGACATGCGCCGGGCTATTCCGTAGTCTCTGAAGAAGTGGCGTTCGGATATCCAAGAGATTTTCTGGACAACAAATTCGTTTATCTTGTCATTTCGCCGCGCGCCGGGGGACTCGCCATCGGGGTCAACGTCAATCCGATTGTGAAATGCAGCCTGCAGTGCCTGTATTGCGAAGTGGATCGAACCAAGCCGGCCGAGATATCCGGCTTCGATGTGGATAAGATGGTGGCCGAACTATGCGGGACCTTTGGATTGGCCCGCTCCGGACGTTTGCGCAGGCGGGCGCGTTACGCCCATTTGCCGGAGGACCTGCTGCAAGTGCGCCACGTGGCTTTGAGCGGGGATGGCGAACCCACCTTGTCGAGCCATTTTGTAGAGGCATTGGCGGCGCTCGCCGAACTGCGCGAGCACGGCATATTGCCCTATTTCAAAATCGTGGTGGTCACCAACTCAACCGCGCTGGACCAGCCGAGAGTTTTGCATGGATTGAGACTTCTCGCGGAGACGGACGAGATTTGGGCGAAACTCGACGGGGGGACGCAGGATTATCTGAGCAGGTTGAACGGCGGGATGATCTCCCTGGAAAAAACCCTGAGCAACATCCTGCTGATTGCCCGCAAACGTCCGGTGGTTATTCAAAGCCTCTTTCCCGCCATTGACGGCGCGGCGCCGCCAGCCCGGGAAATCACCCAATACGCGCGGCGGCTGAAGGAACTGAAAGACGCCGGGGCCCATATCCCCCTCGTGCAAATCTACTCCGCGACGCGCCCGATGGCCCGGACCGGCTGCAGTCATTTGCCATTGAAATGCCTTTCTAAAATCGCCCAAACCGTCCGTCGAGTGGCCGGGCTGCGAGCGGAAGTCTTCTAAGCAACCCTATTCGCGGCGTCCATCCTGCCGCTGAGGCCTGGCGAAAGCCGCGGGCGGATACAGGTTTCCCCTACCAGCTATTTAGAACTTTCCCTGATGTTGTAAAGCAGCACTTCTGCTAGCCTGGTTTAAGTGTGGGGAAGAATTACACTGCGTAAGTTTCGGCTGAGGCAAACGCCACCAAGGGTTGCGGCTCCGCGCTGCAAACGGCATTTCCTGATACAGATTGAATTCCTCCCCAGTCAAATCTACTCCTCAGACTTGATTTCACGTCCGGCAGCCGCTTGCAAAGACTATGCCCAACGACGGCGGCGGGCGAAAACTGTTTACCGCATCAAAAGCTCGGCGGACACCTTCGGCGCGGCCCGTTCAAGCATGAGGCGGAACTGAACGGGACTCTCCCGATCTTCTGTAGTTTTTCTGTAATCCTTCCCGCGTCATTCTTCTTACTCAAATGGAGACCACAGCGTTGTTGGAAGAGCCAGGAGCCTGTGGAGGATAATCAATTTTTGCGGTATGGCAGACGATTACTTTCCTCAAGAGATGACGGCGAATGAAAGAGCGTTGGGTTTTCAATTGCTCGTTTTGGAGGGGTTCGGCTTGCCCGATCCACACGTCGATCTGGCCCAGGTTCCGGTGGTGGCCAAGCGTTTGAGTCCGTCAGATGTGCTGGTAAAATTTTGCCGGGATGGACTTATGTTCTACAGCCACCGCAGGTTTGGCCGGCCTGCCGGCGCGGAGAGAACGAACGCGTCTCATCCACCGGGATGGTTTCCTGTCCAAAGCGCCATCCCCGTGGCCGAGGTCGCCATTGCCGGGTTTGAAAACGGAGAAAAGGAGAAAGCTCCCCGCCGTTTTGGCCCGGCGGTGTACTTCTATCGCGAATTGGCCCTGCATTGAGTGAAGCCGCCGGTTTAGGCTTCCGCGCTGGCGCGCCGTTCCTCCCGGCTTTCCTTGGCCGCTTCCAAAGCCTCCCAGAGTCCGGTGCGCGTGACCAACCCGATGGGGCATTCAGGCTTGTCCCGCGAAACCACCGGCAGATTACCGACGTCATTAGCCGCAAATCGCTTCAGGATGGTGAACAGGTCTTCATCTGGAAAGGCCGCGGGGGATTCCCGTGACATTGCCTCCTTGACCAGCAAGTTTTTCCGATCCGCCGGAGTGACGCGAGAAACGGCCAGGAGGGTGATCCGGCCGGTCAACTTGTTCTGGTCCACCACTGGCAAGCTGGCCAGGCCATAGTCACCCATCAAACTGATGGCCTCATTCGCGTCCGCATTGGCATTGACGTATATCGGCAAGTGAAGCATGACATCCGTCGCCTTAAAGTGACGCAGAACAATCGGCTCGAATTCGTCCGCATGGAACGGCGAATCAAGCCGGCTATTGACCTGTGCTGGGAAAATGGACCGTTTGCCGGAAAAAATGAAAGCGGTGACGACCGCCAGCATCGCCGGGCCGAGCAACCCGTAACCGCCGGTCATCTCTGAAATCATGATGATCGTCGAAATCGGGGCTTTCGCGGCGGCGGCAAAAAAAGCGATCATTCCCACAATCGCGTAAGTTCCGGGATAGGGCACGGCCGACGGGAAAAGATACGCCGCCGCGTAGCCAAAGGCCCCCCCAAACATCCCTCCCGTCACCACGCTTGGACCAAAAATGCCGCCTGAGTTCCCTGAACCGAGGGTCAAGGATGCTCCGACGATCTCCGCGATGGCCGCCACCAATAGCATGACTGGCGGCAACAATTTGACGTCTTGAGAAATGGCAAACTGCGCCCACCCGTAGCCGGTTCCCACGACTGAGGGCACCAGCAGTCCAACGAGGCCGGTGCAGCCGCCGCCGATGGCGGCAGCCATCCACAGAGGAAAACGCTTAAAGAATTTCTCGATGTGAAAATAGACCACAAACAAAAATCGCGCCAGCAGGGCGCACCCCATCCCCAACAGCGCGAACAAAATCAACGACCACGGGCGATTAAACTGGGTAGTCTGCGGCGGGGGTGAGAAAACCGGCTGAAATCCGGTGAAGGCGCCGACAATGGTGTAACCAATCACCGCGGCGATGAGTGCCGGCACGAGCGCCTCAACTTCAAAATCCTCCTTATAAAAAATCTCCGCCGCAATGATCGCCCCCGCCAGCGGCGCCTTAAAAATCGCCGCGATGCCGGCTCCCAATCCGGCAGCAAGGGCAATATTGCGCTCGCGCGCCGTCAGTTTTAAGAGCGTGGCGATGCTCGCTCCGGTGGCGGCCCCGATTTGGGCCACCGGCCCTTCGCGTCCAGAAGTGAGCCCGCCGCCGATGGTAATGGCGGAAGTGATCAGCTTGAAAATGGACGTTTTGATGTTGAGCTTCTCATTATTGTGGAAGGAGCGAATGGCCGTATTGGTGCCAATGCCCGCGGTCTGCGGGGCAAACTTCCAGGTCAAAAAACCGCCGACCAAACCGGCCCCCGCGGTCACCACCGGCAACAACCACGGGCGAGCCATGTGAAACGAATACTCTTCCGCGCCTTCTTCCCCGCCAGGCAGCGGCGGCACGTATCCCACAATGGAACCGAGGACGTAGTGTTTGACCAAGTCAATGGACCAGGCCAGGGCCAACGCCCCCACGCCGGCTCCAATGCCAACCAGAACGCCGGTCAAACCCCATTTCCGCAAAAATGTGGCTCCTTCGCTGATCTCTGGAAGCTGCCTTAAGCCGGGCCGTCGAATTATCCTTTTCCACATAATTTTCTCAGAGAACAGCAAACCAATTCAGTTTCGCGCCGCATCATAATGAAGACAGTTTTGAAAAAAAGTTTAAACCGCCTAAGGTAATGCGCCCCGGCACTCCTCGCAAACCGGGAGCGGAATTAAATCTTTTGACCGGGCCAACTGTAAAAACTATGTTGCCTGGCGATGGAGCATACAAATCCAGGGGCTGCCGCGGCGCCATCAACCCCGTATTTGCCGCCGGAGCCGCGCGCGAGAACGCTGGCTTACCGGCTGGGCCATTCCTTCCACAATTTCTTAACGACGACGCGGGGGTTGGCGGCTTTTGCCCTCATTACGTTAGGAGTCACAGTGACAAAAATCGGCGTGGCGCGGGACGTGGCCATTCCCGCGATTTATCAAGCCCAGGCGCGAAGCGGGCGCAAGATGCTGCCGATGCTTCTTTTTATTTCGGTGGCGTTGGGCCTGGTGGTGGTGGGGCAGACCATTTCGCTGCTTAAGGAATTTGGGGCCACTTCCTATTTGGGTCCCATTATGGCGGCTGTGGTAGTCCGGGAGCTCGGTCCCCTGCTGACGGCCATGCTGGTGTTGGCCCGTTCAGGCACCCGCAATGTCATTGAGCTCGGCACGGCAAGGGCGCTTGGGGAACTGGAAGCATTGGAGGCCTTGCGCATCGACCCCATTCATTACCTGGTCATGCCGCGGGTCATCGGCATGGGCATGGCTGTATTTTCGCTCACGATCTATTTCATCCTCGGCACGATGTTGAGCGGCTATCTCTTTGCCTTCGTCACCAATGTTCCCTTGCGGCCGGAAGAATACCTTCACCAATTGACCGACGCTCTCAGCGCTTTGGATTTCGCCATCTTGACCATTAAGTCGTGCCTCTTCGGCGTCGTCATCGCGGTGGTCACCTGCTATCATGGTCTGGCGCGGCCCTTGCGCCTGGAGGACGTTTCTCAAGCGGCCATCCGCGCCGTCGCGCAAAGTATCATCGGCTGCGTGCTCATCGACGCGGTGTTTATCGTCATCTATATTCTGGCCCGGTAATGGACAATCCTGCTCAACCCAATCTCCCGGTGATGGAGATGATCGATCTGGCTGTAAGCTCGCGGGACAACCCAGCGGACCCGATTCTGGAAAATATCAACTGGACTGTCAAAGCGGGCGAGTATTGGGTCCTCGGCGGGATGCACGGCTCAGGCAAAACTGAGTTACTGTCGCTGGCGGACGGGCTGGCCGCGCCACTCCGGGGCGCCTTTCGTCTTTTCGGACGGGAAATGCCCGTGCGCGGGGACGAGTTCTTAGCCGAAAGATTGCGCATCGGCCTCGTCTTCGAGGATGGGCAACTGTTCCATCACTTGAGCATTGAAGAAAACATTGCCTTGCCTCTGCGTTATCATCGCGAACTGGCCCATGGCCATTTGGAGGACTCGGTCAAAAGGGTTTTGGAATGGTGCGGGCTTCTGCCGCAGGCGGCGCGGCTTCCCGGAAGGATGGAGCGGGCCTGGCGCAAACGCGCGGGACTGGCCCGGGCTCTCGCCTTGGAACCGGAAGTTTTGCTCCTGGACAATCCTCTCGGCGGCCTTGACCCGCGCCACGCGCAGTGGTGGTTCGAAGCTCTCAACCAATTGTCCGCCGGTCACGGCTATAGCGAGGGGCGTCCCCTGACGCTGGTGGTGACGGCCGAAGATTTGCGGCCTTGGAGAAACCGCCCGGCCACCTTTGCCCTTTTGCACCAGAACCAATTTCGCCTGCTGGGACCCCATCCGGCGTTGGGCGATCTGCCTGACCCATTCGTCAAAGAATTGCTCTCGGAACCGCCGCCCGCCCAATGACTTGAACGCCTTATGCCATTACAAGATTTAACTCCGCAACTTCGCACCCGGCTCAACCGCATGGAAACCGTCATGGGCGAATTCATCATCGCCGCCCTTGTCTTGCTGGCCGTGGGCTTTGCTTACTTCCTCTATCGCACTGCCGAAATGCGCGGCTGGTTTGAAATCAACGCTCCTTTTTTCACCTATGCCGACACGGGCGAAGGTTTGGCCGTGGGCGACCCGGTGCGTTTGATGGGCTTTCCAATCGGACGCATCACCGAAATCGCTCCGATGCCCCCGCGGGGCAAAGGTTCGGACCACAATGTGCTGGTCCGGTTTGTCGTGGCGGGGACGAATTACAGCTACATTTGGAGCGGCAATTCGCGGGCACAATTTGTTGACACGGGTTTCATGGGCAAGCACCTCAACATCAGCAAAGGAACGAATGGTTACAGCGTTTATGAGAATTTTCCCGTTCAGGAGATGACCCTGGACGAAATCAAATCTTCCCCTCATTTCGCCAAACTGCGGTTGGGCCAGGAAATCTATGAAGGGACAAACCTCTATCTCAAAGCATGGATCCCCCTCTTTACCAATGTCGATAAGGTGGCACGCGTGGGTTTGAGCCGTGTCTGGACAATCGACATCACTTCCCCCAACAAGGACATTGCCGCCGTGTGGAATGACTCACAATCGCACTATGAGCCATTCGTTGGAACGAACATCTATGCCCTGCCCCCCGATGAGTCGCCCGCCATTATGGACCGCGTCCAGGCCATTATTACGCAAGTGCAAGACGCGCTCCCGCACTTTCTCGCGCTGACCAACCCCATCGCCGCCACCCTCTCCAACTCCGCGCAGTTGACCTCAAATTTAAACGTCGTCGCCGCCTCCGTCCGCCCCGCGGTCAGCGACCTGGCGGTGATCACTTCCAACTTGCGCGATCCTCATGGGTCGCTGGGGGAATGGCTGATTCCCACCAACTTAAACCGGCAATTGGACGCCACCCTGCTCAACGCCAACGGCGCCATTACCAACGTCAACCTCACTCTCACCAACGTCAATACTAACCTCGTCATCGTCTTCGACGGCGTGGCCCGTTCCCTGGAAAACCTGGGCGATATCACCAGCAACTTAAACCATCAGGTCCAGGTCAATTCCAACATTCTGAGCGACATCTCAAAACTGATCATCAACAGCGACGATCTCGTCCAGGGCCTGAAGCGGGAATGGTTCCTGCGCTCGGCCTTCAAGCACGCCAAGACCAATTCCGCCTCCGGCTCGCGTCGGTGAGGATCAGGGTCCGTTTTCTGGCCGGAGCGGTCGCCTCGGCGAGGCGACCCTACCCTTCTTAGGCCCGCCGTCACCGGCGCGTGACGAAAAAATTGACTTCCCCATTAGCGCTGCCAGGGATTTAATGCTATGTTATGGTGTCCATGAGAAAGGATGATAAACGGCCAACCGTAGAGGCACAGCAAGGCCAACGGCCTCCCTGTCGCCGCATTCTCGTGGCGGATGATGAAAGCGCCATTCGCAGCCTAATGAGCGCTGTTCTGGTTCACGCCGGCTACCACGTTGATGCTGCGCAGGATGGCGCTGTCGCCTGGGCGGCGCTGCAGGCGGAACCTTATGACTTGCTCATCACTGACTGCGACATGCCTAAGGTCACTGGCATTGAATTGGTCAAGAATTTGCGGTCCGCCCGCATGGACCTGCCAGTCATCTTGGTGACGGGGGCGCTTCCTTGGCACGAGATGACCGATTCATCGCTTCAAATTGCGGCCACTTTGGAGAAACCATTTACCGTCCCTAATTTGCTGGGCGTGGTGGGAAATGTCCTGCGTGCGGCGGCCAATCCCCACGAGGCGATTCCTGTAGATGGTTGAAACCTTCCGGAACAGCGACAACACCATGAACACTCCCGCTGACAATGAGATCAATAAATCATCCGGATCACTCCTGGCGCTGGCAACGCTGGTTCTTGTCGTAACCGCCGCCGCGATCGCCGCCACCGCCGAAGACGAGGATTGACCGGCGCGACATTTGTCGGGGCGCTGAGCCGGTCACGCCACTATTACCAGTTTCTGGTGGACGGCAAGCCAATGATCAGTAAGCTAATACTTAGACGGCCATCTCTTTTGGTTGCGCCTCGGCCAATTCCACTTGCTCGGCCTCCCATTCCGCCAGTTTTTGCGTCATGGTGGTGGGGTCCTGGGACTTGTTGATAACTTCCTCGCGGGCCAGCATTCCATCTCGATATTTGTCTATCAGGAAACTGTCGAGCGTCACCATCCCGTACTTGGCTCCGGTTTGAATGTCGGATTGAATGCGGAAGGTCTTATTGTCGCGGATGAGCGCGGCGATCGCCGGCGTATTGATCATAATCTCGTAAGCCGCGATGCGCCCCGGCTTGTCAATGCGCGGCAGCAACAGTTGCGAAATGACCGCTTGCAAGACGGTGGACAATTGGATGCGGATGGTTTCCTGTTGGTTAATCGGAAAGGCGTTGACCAGGCGATCAATCGTCTTGGCCGCGCCGGTGGTGTGGAGGGTGCCAAAGACCAGATGGCCCGTTTCCGCGGCGGTGATGGCAGCCTCCATCGTTTCCAAGTCACGCAATTCCCCCACCAGAATCACGTCCGGGTCCTGGCGCAAGGCCCGGCGCAGAGCCTCGGCAAAACTAGGAACATCGACATGAACTTCGCGTTGCGTCACAACGGCTTTTTTGTGGCTGTGATAGTATTCGATGGGGTCTTCGACGGTGATGATATGGGCGTCGTCGCGTTCCTCGTTGATGATGTTAATCATGGAGGCGAGGGTAGTGGTTTTGCCGGAGCCAGTCGGGCCGGTGACGAGAACCAGACCGCGCGGCTTATGCAACAGAGTGAGAATGGTGTCGCGCGGCAAGCCGATCTGTTCGAGAGTCAATAATTTGCTGGGGATTTGGCGCAACACCAGGCCGAAATTTCCCTTCTCCTTGAAGGCGCTGACACGGAAACGCGCGACATCTCCGAAAGCGAAGCCGAAGTCGGCGCCTGCTTGCTCGCGAATCTGCTGGATGTGGTCTTCGGAAGTGATGCTGCTCATTAATTCTTCGGTGTCTTGCGGCTGCAAGGACGGCCCCTCGATCCGGTGGAGAGTGCCGTGGACACGGATCACGGGCGGCACCCCGACCCGAACGTGCAAGTCGGAGGAACTCTCTGTTACCATCAACTGCAAAAGGTCAGACATGGAATACGTCATATTCCTCTTTGACTTTTCGAGAATTAAAGGAAGATGAATTTTGGATTAAAATTCGGGAAAAGCGCATACTGATCAAACCCAACTCAAAGCCCTCAAAGGCAACGCGCATCCTTTCTGCGTGGTTTGCAGCGGATCCAACCCCTGTGGCTTGGCCTTGAAATTCGATGCGAATAACGACGGCAGTGTCACGGGCTCGTTTACGGGAAACCAGGCTATGGAAGGCTTTCAAGGATTGCTGCATGGCGGAATAATCGCCTCGCTGCTGGACGGAGCCATGACGAATTGTTTGTTTGCCCACGGCCCGGTGGCGGTCACCGCGGAGTTGAAAGTGCGTTATCGCAAGCCCGTGGTGATCGGCTGCGAGATTTTGGTCCGCGCCTGGATGGAAAGGTGCCATCCGCCGCTTTACCTCATGCGGGCCGAATTAAATCAGGAGTGTTGCGTTAAAGCCACTGCCGTGGCCAAATTCATCAATTATCATGAGTGATACAATCACAGTCACGACGCTCATCGAAAACAGCTGTGCTCAAGCTGACCCTCTGCTGGACGACCAGGCGCTATTTTTTGACACACCGAAGGGCTTGGTGGTGCTGCTCGGCTGCGGTCATGCAGGCGTTGTCAACACGCTCGATTACGTCCAGCGCATCACCGGCGGGAGACCCATTCACACCCTTCTTGGCGGGCTGCATCTGGGGGCAGCCAACCCTGAACGGATGGAGAAAACGATCAGCGCGTTGCGTCGCTGGGACATCCAGAAGCTTGCCCCTGGCCACTGCACCGGCATGCCGGCCATGAGTTGGCTGTGGGCAGCGTTTCCTGATCGCTGCTCATCATGTGCGGTGGGTGTGAGGATGCGTTTCCAAAGGTAAAACCTTTTTCGTCAAATGAGCAAATGAGCTTCGGAACTATCGCAAACTGGTTGAAGCTCACGCTTTCCCGGAAGCTGGCTTTGCATCGAGATACCAGCCTTCAATTTAGTGTAACTTTTTCCCTGCTGTCGGCTCCTTATTACGCAGGATGAAAATGGGACGCGCATCTAATGCATTGCTCTGGACCTCGGCGATTGCGCTGGGGTATCTGGCGCTCCGCCACAATGCCGGATCGGGCACGATGAATGAATCCACCCAAAATGTAAAATATATCGGCACCGGGGAATTTGAGAGTGAAGTGGGAAAGGCGGCCTCGCCTGCGGTGGTGGACTTTTATGCCACATGGTGCGAGCCGTGCAGAATCCTCTCGCCCCTGCTGGACAAAGAATCGGGCGCATTTACCAACCGGATCAAGTTTTTCAAAATCAACGTGGACGAATCAGCCTCTCTGGCGCAGCGTTTCCTAGTGGAAGGGATTCCCAATTTGGTGTTTTTCAAAGATGGCAAAGTGGTGGACCGTCTGGTCGGGTTGCCTTTGCCAGAGGAGTTGGAGGCCCGATTGCAAGCTCTGGCCGACATGACCAACACCACACCCAATTTACCAAGAGCGAAGACGCTGAACGCGCCAACCACGATCTTTGGCCTGCCATGAATGTTTTAACTCTTTCCCGCTTCCAATTCGCGTTGACCATTGGGATTCATTACTTATACCCCCCTCTGAGTATCGGTTTGGGGGTCGTGCTGGTGATCATTGAGGGAATGTGGCTGAAGACCAAGAAGCCGGTTTATCATCAGATGGCCCGGTTTTGGACCAGAGTTTTCGCGCTGACCTTCGCCATTGGCGTGGCCACAGGGATCGTTATGGAGTTTGAATTTGGCACAAACTGGGCAACTTATTCGCGCTACGTCGGCGATGTGTTTGGCAGCGCCCTGGCGGCGGAAGGCATCTTCGCCTTCTTCCTGGAGTCCGGCTTCCTCGCCGTGCTTTTGTTCGGCTGGGAGAAGGTCGGGCGCAAGATGCACTTCTTCGCCACCTGCATGGTCTGCCTGGGCGCGCATTTCAGCGCCGTCTGGATCATCGTGGCCAACTCCTGGATGCAAACTCCGGCGGGCTTCCACATCGTGGGCGAGGGGATGAAGGCGCGCGCGGAGATTACCGATTTCTGGGCGATGGTGTTCAGTCCGTCGTCGGCAGATCGCTTGTTTCACACCTTGTGCGGCGCCTGGCAGGCGGGAGCCTTTCTGGTGGTGAGCGTGAGCGCGTGGTATTTGCTCAAGCGGCGGCACGAGGAATTTGCCCGGTCGTCCTTGCGCGTAGGATTGAGCGTGGGTCTGATCGCCTCTTTGCTGCAATTGGTCAGCGGCCACGTCAGCGCCCAAGGCGTGGCCAGGAATCAACCGGTGAAGCTGGCCGCCTTTGAAGGCCTTTATGATACCGCCTCGAATGCCCCGTTGACGCTATTCGGTTGGGTGGACGAGAAAAATGAAAAAACTACGGGGCCAAGCATTCCCGGAATGCTAAGCTTTCTGGCGCACAACGATACGGCGAAACCGGTTACCGGGCTGCGCGAAGCCGCGCCTGATCGAAAAGACCGCCCACCCGTAAATTTTACCTTTCAATTATTTCACGTCATGGTCGCGGTTGGTTTCTGGATGATTTTGATTTCGGCCCTCGGCTTTCTTTATTTCTGGCATGGGTCGTTGTTCGAGAAGCGCTGGCTGTTGTGGCTGCTGGTGCTTTCGGTGCTGGGTCCGCAAATCGCCAATCAGGCGGGCTGGTTCGCCGCGGAGGTGGGGCGGCAACCATGGATCGTCCAGGGATTGCTGCGGACCTCGGCCGGCCTCTCCGCCGTGGTCAAGGCCAATACGGTTCTGGCGGCAATCATTCTTTTCAGCGCCGTCTATATCCTCCTCTTTGCTGTCTTTGTCTATCTGCTGGACGATAAAATCAAACATGGCCCGGATGACGGCGACTTGGTCCCGGCTGGAAAACTCGCGTTGCCGGAAAGGGGTTCGAAATGAACTTCGGCTCGCTGGATCTCAATACAACGTGGTTCATCCTCATCGGCGTGTTATTCACCGGCTACGCCATGCTCGATGGCTTTGACCTCGGTGTTGGAGCGCTGCATTTGTTCACCAAGACCGACGAGGAACGGCGGGTCATGCTCAACGCCATTGGGCCGGTCTGGGATGGCAACGAGGTGTGGCTGGTCACGGGCGGCGGTGCCTTGTTCGCGGCCTTTCCGGACGTGTATGCGACCGTCTTCTCTGGCTTCTATCTGGCGTTTGTGCTGCTGCTGGTAGCTTTAATTTTTCGCGCAGTGGCCATTGAGTTTCGGAGCAAGCGGCCGATGCGCTGGTGGCGCCGGATGTGGGACGTTGGCTTCAGCGCGGGCAGCATCCTTTCCAGTCTGCTCATCGGTGTGGCGATGGGGAACATTGCCTGGGGCATCCCGCTGGATGAGCACGGTGAATTCGCCGGCACGTTTTGGAGTTTGCTTGGTCCGTATCCGCTCTTGCTGGGCGTGACGACGGTCGCCCTTTTCATGATGCATGGAGCGATCTACGCCCTGATGAAGACTGAGGGCGAGTTGCATGAGCGGCTGCGCGGGTGGATCAATAACTGCATCATTTTTTTCATCATTTGTTATGCCGTGACGACGATGGCCACGCTCCTCTATGTGCCGCACATGGCGGCGCGGGTGCGGGCTAATCCTTGGCTGTTCAGCATCGCGCTGGTCAATATGCTAGCCATCGCCAACATCCCTCGCGAGGTTCATAAATGCCGAGAGCGACAACAGGATTGCCGGGACTGGCGCGCGTTTCTCTCTTCTTGCGTGGCCATGCTCGCCTTGATGGGACTTTTCGGTTTGGAAATGTATCCGAACCTGGTCTTGAGCAACCCGGACCCTTTGCACAGCCTGAATATCCATAACGCTGCTTCCTCCCACAAAACCCTGGGCGTCATGCTCACGATCGCCTTGATCGGCGTGCCCGTCGTCCTCGCCTACACGGTGAGCATTTACTGGATTTTCCGAGGCAAGGTGAAGCTCGACAAAATGAGTTATTGAAACCCACCGCGAGCCATGAAAGCCACGTGCGACGTGTGCGGCGATTCATTCCATGGATTTACTGACCCTCCCCTTTGCTCTAACGTTTGGCCGCGCTGATCGGCCTCTCCTTGGGACTGCTTGGCAGTGAACCATGCAGATTGTTTCCCACATTGAACATTTTCTCGGACAAACTCGCGACTGTGCCGCTTGCGGTGGCCAGGCTCATTCCCACCTCCTCATAAACGGCTCCTGGGCTTGTCATATTTCTTGAGCCCGGCGGCTCTTCATGGCACCAACAAAACCTTGCCGTCGATCCTTTTTGCCACCAGATCGTGAGCACGCGCCGCGTCTTTCAATGGCATCTTTGCGGCAATCGGGATGGCAAGTCTTCCCTCAACCACCGCTGTGGCCATCTCAAGCAGCACCTTCGCATCGGGCTGTGAGATGACATAAACGACTTTCACCGAACTATAGTCGGCGCTGTTTTTCGGCGGTCCAAGAACGGACGCGAATCGGCCTCCGCCTTTTACCTTGCCGATGAGCAATTCGGCAGTGGTTCCGTTTACTGCGTCGGCCACAGCATCGAGAGCAGGAAGACCTGCAACCGCGTCATTGTCATCAACGGCGACAACGCCATCCACGCCCAAGGCCGCCGCTGGCTCGATTCGCTCTTTGCGAACGCCGGCGATCACTTTTGCCCTCCGTGATTTCGCCGTAAACACAGCCGCGCGCCCAACACTCCCAAGAGCGCCCGTCACGAGAAGCCACTGGCCGCGCCGCACGCGGGCGCCGTTTGCGATGAGCTGATAGCCCGTTGTCGTCGCCAGAGGGAGAGCTGCCGCTTCGACCAGATCAAGCCCCAACGGAATTCTCGCCAAATTTTTCGCGCTCACGACACACCGTTCGGCATAGGTCTGGCCGGCCATTCCAAACACGCGGTCGCCAGCGGAAAAGCCTTTGACCCTTTGACCGCAACTAATTACTGTGCCAGCAACATCGACGCCAAGAACGCCCGGAAAGTTAATCGGCATGAACGCCTTCATTTCACCGGAGCGCCGCTTTGTGTCGATGGGATTTATGCTTGTCGCCGCGACCCGCACGAGAACTTCGTCCGGGCCGGGGCAAGGATCGGGAAAATCCTCATACACCAGCACCTCCGGACCACCGTATTTTGAAACTACTATTGCTTTCATTTTTATCCGATTCCGTTCATTTGCAGTTTTGTATTAATGAGCTTTGTCTCGCACCTCGCGCGCATTACGTGGCGCGGAAGCTTCACTCCCCAATCCGTTACGCAGTCTTCATGCCAAAGTGATCATAATCCGATCACGCTCATCGTCGGATGACGGTATCTGGTTGCGCCAACCGCCCCAGACGAGGGAAAGCTTGCCGACACCCTCGTTTCGGAGGTTTCAAGAAACAGAGTCCAAGCGAAGTCACTATTTCGACACCGCGTCGAATGGCAGTCACTTCTCGTCAGTTATAAGCAGGTGAAAAGCAGAGATGCTTTCGGGCAGCCCCCTTATCGAGTCTTTTCGGGCGAGTTTGTGAGCGGCTGGAACGCAAAATGCTATTCCCGCGTTGGCCACGTCGGCGCACATGAATGAGCAACATGGCAAGATAGCCAGGCTTCTCTCGGTTAATGTGGGGATGCCACGGGAAATTGCCTGGCGCGGGCAAACGGTTCGGACGGCCGTTTGGAAGGCGCCGGTTGAGGGTAAACGCATTGTCCGCCGATTGAACATCGAGGGAGACGCGCAGGGGGATCTGGCGGGTCACGGAGGCGAGCACCGGGCAGTCTTTGTGTATCAACTCGATTCCTACCGCTACTGGCAGGAGCAACTTCATCGCGCAGATTTCACCTTCGGACAATTTGGAGAGAACTTTACGGTTGACGGCCTCCCCGATGCGGAGGTCTGCATCGGCGACCGCTACCGGATTGGCTCCGCATTGTTCGAAGTCACGCAGCCGCGAGTGACTTGCTATCGCGTCGGCATCCGCATGGACGAACCCCGCATGCCCGCGCTCCTGGTTTCTCACGGCAGGCCGGGCTTCTATTTCCGCGTTCTAGAAGAGGGGCAGGTTGAGGCCGGCGACGAGATTTTCAAAGTGCAGGGTGGTCCGGAGGGAATGAGTGTCACTGAAATAGACGGGTTGTTGTACCTGCCCGGCCATCCCCGTCCAAAGTTAGAGCGCGCGTTGCGAATCCCCGCGCTCAGCGCCGGTTGGCGGGACTCATTTCAGGCACTTCTGCAGCAGCAACTGGGAAGAAGTAGAGCAGCGGACAACCCCGGGCTAACCCCGGGCGATGACTCAGCGCCAGCTTGGCCGGGGTTTCGTCCGTTGCGGGTCTCGCGAATTGCTCGGGAGAGCGACAGTGTAATTTCTCTGGAACTAGTCTCAACCGATGGCAGCGCGTTGGCGGTTGCCTTGCCCGGGCAGTTCGTTGTCGTGCGCCTGCGCCCGCAGCCCGATGCGCCACCGCTCGTGCGCAGTTACTCGCTCTCAGGCGCACCCGGTACTGAGTGCTATCGTTTGGGCATCAAACAGGAGCCGCGCGGCCTCGCCAGCAATTACTTTGCTACCCGGCTGAGAATCGGGGATATTCTCGAGGTAGGCGCTCCGAGAGGCAGCTTTGTTTTGGAGAGTGGTGACAGCCCGGTTGTTTTGCTTAGCGCCGGGATTGGTGTAACGCCAGTCCTGGCAATGCTCCACGCGCTGGCAGCGGAGCCATCGGCGCGAAGCGTCTGGTGGCTTCACGGAGCCAGCAATCGCAACGAGCACCCCTTTGCCGAGGAAGCTCGCCTCCTGCTCAGAAAGCTGCCACACGGGCGGAGCCATGTGCAATACAGCGGGCCGCGTCCCGAGGATGTGGCGGGTGTGGACTTCGATGCTCCTGGACGCCTCGAAATGGCCTCGCTGGAGCACTTGGGAATAAGCCGCGAGTCGGATTTTTATATGTGCGGCCCGGCTGCGTTTATGCGGGGTTTCGCCGCGGGTTTGGTCGCCTGGGGTGTGGCTCCCGAACGAGTGCATACAGAGGTCTTTGGCCCAGGCCAACCCAAAACCCCAGGGATAGCGAGCGTGCCGGTGAAGTCTCCGCATCCCCCTGCCGGCATGCCTGGACGAGGATCGCGGGTAACTTTCGCAAGGAGCGGCCTTAATGTCTCTTGGGACCCAGCCTTTAATAGCCTTCTTGAACTCGCGGAAGCCTGTGATGTGCCGGTTCGATGGGCCTGCCGGATGGGAGTTTGCCATTCTTGCGAGATTGCGCTCATCGCGGGAACTATCAACTACAATCCAGAACCCATCGAACGACCCGGGGAGGCGAATGTATTAACATGCTGCTCCCGCCCTGAGGGGGACGTCGTTATAGACCTGTGACTTGCGGCATGGCGGGCCGCACTCCTATGCGTCTTCTATTCTCGTGATACTGACCGAGCAAAAAGAATAGCAACTTGGCTCCAAGCACGAGGGCATCAGCCTTGCTTGAGCAATCCCTGGGCCGCCTCCACTAGCCCGGTTGCTGTCAACCCGCTGTGCTGATACAAATCCTCCGCGACCCACGCTGATTGGCCAAATTCCCCTTGCATGCCGAGCGACCGCATCCGATGCGTGATGCCCGCCTGCGACAACGCGTGGGCGATCTGCGCGCCCATACCGCAAATGATCTGGTGATCTTCGATCGTCACAATCCGACCCGAGCATGTCTTCACAGCGCCGCCGATGGTTTCGACATCCACGCGATTGATGAATGGATTGGAAATGACGGTCGCGGCCACGCCTTTTTCCTTTAAGAGCTCGCCTGCCTCGATGGCGCGGCCTACCAGGGGTCCGCAGGCAATAATAACGACGTCCTTGCCGTCAGCCAAAACCTGCGCTTTGCCCCATTCGTATTTGGCGTTGTCTGCCAAACGCACTGGATACTTTTCGCGCCCAACAAAAAAGATCACGGTCTCGCCGTCCTGGCCTTTGGAACGGGCCGCGGCCATGCGTTTAATCGCTTCATACATGAAGGCCTCGGCTTCGTCCGCGCACGAACAGGCGACTACCTCGGTATGCGGAATGGCCGAAGTTGCCGCAATGTAAGTCGTGGCCTCGTGCGACGCGCCATCGGCCGCGTCCTGAAAGCCGACGTGCGAAAAGACCGCGATGATCGGAGCCTGGGACAGCGCGGCCATGGTCAGCGGCAGATTGCCTTTGGTCACGCCAAACTGCCCGAATGTGTCCACTATAGGAATAAACCCCGCCTTCGAAAATCCCGCTGCCGTGCTGATCATGTTCGCTTCGGCCACCCCGACCTCCACCCAACGATCTGGAAAAATTTTCTGGAAATAACTCATGCCCGTCGAGCCTTCGAGATCGGCGGAAATGGAATAAACCGGAAAGCCCCCCTGGGCCGCGCGGACCGCTCCTTTGCCAAGGCCGGCCTGGATCTTGTCCTTCTTGACAGCCGGAGCGACTGCAACCGGAGCTTCGGCGGCTTTGGCTTTTTCGGCCGCTTCTTTCCTTTGCGAATCCTCGAACAAGGTTTTTCCCCAGTCGGCCAACTCCTTCGGAAGCGCTCCGCCAAAATAAATCTCGTTGATGAACGGGAGGATTTTTTCGGCGTTGTGCAGGGGAAAACCGTGACCGCCGCTGGCGCTTTCCACTGTCTCGCGCACGCCATAACCTTTCACCGTCTTGACCCACAAACAGACCGGCGCGCGTGGGTTGGCTCGCGCTTCCGCGATGCCGCGCTCCACAGCCAAATAAACCTTCTGCAAATCGTTGCCTTCCGGCACAGGGATGACGTTCCAGCCGAGATCTTTCATAGCCAGGAAAGTAGGCTCCATGCTGAACGCGTCCTTGCTGATGCGCCCGGAAAGTTTGGTGTCGTTATCCGAAACCGCCAGGACGAACGGGTTCAACCGATCCTTGGCGGCCAATCCCGGGATCGCGGCAAAGGCTTCTTTGGCTTCCCCTTCCATCGACGCGGCGTCGGACACGGTGCAAATAGTCACGCGGTCGTTCTTGCTCACTTTGTCCGCGAGCGCGAGTCCTTGCGATTGCGGCAACGCCGAGCCGAGCGGCCCATTGCTCAGGTAAACGCCCTGCGGATTCAGGTGCGATTCGCCGTGCCCGGTCAGTTTGCTGCGGATACTGCGGAACAACTTCAAATCTTCAAAAGACATGCCGTCGAAGCCGTAATTGCAGCGTAGCGCGTAAATGCCGTTCTCGGTGTGGCCCGCGTCGTTGACGAAATTAAAGGCTTCGTACCAGGGGCGTCCTTGCGTCGCGAACATGATGCCATGAATCGACGCCATGATTTCTGCGAACGCCGCTGGGCCACCCCAATGGCAAGCCGCGCCGCCGTTCACCGCCTCCATGTCCATCAGAGCGACGATCGCGCGCGTCGCGTTCGGATCGCCGAGGACAACATCTTCGCCATTGGCGTTCTTGACTTTGACCGAATACTGCGGCGGCCCTTTGGGAGTCGGCGCAAGTTTCGACGGGATGTTCAGCGGCGTCAGCGGCGGAGCCTCGACAAGTTTAACAATAGATTTATCCTCAGACATAAGTTTAGATGGAGGGGGGAAAAGGGGTTAATGAATCAATGCTTTCTTAACAATTTGCCTGGTCACCGGAGGAAAGCGATCAGTCTGCCAAACCTAACCTTCAGATTCCGATGCATGCCTTTCCAGCAATCTTGGACGACGGCGATCATTTGATACCCTCCTGGACTACCCTCCGCTCGAAAGCGCCTGCCGAA
>JBKQWF010000146.1:0-8353 GCA_052139695.1 Limisphaerales bacterium | reverse complement strand
AGGATTTGACGGATGCGGTCCTGTTTCTCTTGGCCTGGACTTCCGGGAGATGGTTGAGCCAGGAGAGGCGGTCCTGGGCCAGCTCGCCGTTTTGGAGGCGCAGGTTGAGTTGCTGACGGATGGCCAGCGGGAGCCGGGCGATTTTGCCGTTGCGAGTCATCGCGGTCTTGAAAGAACGTTGCATTGTTTGCATGCGCGCCAATGAAAACAAGAATGCGTCAAGATGTGAAACCTACCGAAGGTTTTTGAACAGGCTTCACGTGTTGCTCATGGTGATTGCAACTAAATCTATAATAATAAAATGATGGTCATATCCCCCAACCCTCTGCTCCGCGGCGTGGAGAGGGAGCCGAACCTTTCGCGCAGTCATTGATTGTGCGCATTTTTTCTGGTACGATTTGGAGGTGAGCTCAACCACGAAATTTGGAGTTCCCGATCCCGCACGGTCTGCGCTCTTGCCGATTGCCCGGCGCGTCTTTTGGTGGGGCGATGCGGAAGAGTGGTTGGATGACGCCATCCGTTTTACGGCCCAGGTCATGACTTTTGGCGATTGGGATGACACGGCTGTGGTGTGGAGACTTCTGGGAGATTCCATGTTTCAACAGGTGCTGCGATCGCCGCCGCCCGGCGTTTTTGACATTAAATCCTGGACCTATTGGCACCGTCGCTACCATCTGGAGGTCCCGCCGCTGCCGGAAAGAAGATTCGCTCATGTTTGAACCACACCTTGAAATCCTGCCGGCACCGCAGCGGAATCTTTGGGGCGAGCTGGCACAAGTCCCAGGACATTTTGTCCTTTATGGCGGGACCGCTTTGTCCCTGAGACTGGCCCATCGCCAGTCGTTTGACTTCGATTTTTTTTCCAACAAAAGCGTGGACACCGATGAATTGCTCACGGGCCTGGCGCTGTTGCGAGGAGCCAAGGTTCTGCAAAATGCCGGGCAAACGCTAACAGTGGAAGTCAATCGCAAAGGAAGCGTTAAGCTCTCCTTCTTCGGGGAAATATCGATTGGCCGCGTCGGGATACCTGAAAAGACCGCGGATGGTGTGCTGAAAGTGGCGTCGTTATTGGACTTGGCTGGCACGAAAGCAAAGGTGGTTCTCCAAAGAGCAGAGTCGAAAGATTATCTGGACCTGCTGGCCATCTTTAAGAGCGGGATTAGTCTGCCCCAGGCCATGGCGGCGGCGAAGGCTCTGTACGGAGAACAATATAACCCCATGCTGACGGTCAAGTCCTTGTCCTACTTCGGCGACGGCGATTTGCATAAACTCACCCCGGAGCAAAAGAGCCGCCTCGAACAAATTGCGTCGGTTCAAGACTTTTCCTTGCCGGCTCTGCGATGGCTGGGGGACGAACTTTCTGGAGGAATCTGAGGCGCAAGGGGCGAGGTGGTTACCGCACCGCTATCCGGCTGCCGTTGCGCCAGGGATATTCCTTCTTGTCGATGATCAGCACCCTCGGCAGAAATTCCACTTCATGTCCGAAGAGGCGCATGGTCACGGTTCCCGGGAGGAAAGTCGGGTCCTGGTAAATCATTTCCCCGAAAGGCAGTTCGGTCGTTCCCTGGACGAAACGGACGATCCGGCAAAGGTTGGGAGGCTGGACGGGCGCGCTGGAAAACCAAAGGGTTTGCCCGACCCTCAGATGGTTTTGCGCGATCCAAAGGGACGGTCTTCCGGCAGCGTCCGTGCGAAAAGTCACTTCCCACGGCCCGCCGGCGACACGGCGATGTTCCAGCCAGGCAAAGCCGGCCACATAAAAGACCACGGCGATGAGCAGGGCGATGCCAAGGTGCTTTAAGATGCCGTCATTACGCATGGCAGAATATTTTGGCCTTTGCCAGCCAGTGTCAATGCGGACCGTTGATGCTTGACTTTATTTGCCCTTTCCCAGATAAGGGCCGGCGTTGTGCCTGCGTGTCGCAGGAAAAGAATCGCCGTTCGCGCCTGCTGTGCCGTCATGAGAGACGACAGAGACAGGCGCGCAAGGACGCGAAGTACCAATATTAACCTAAGAAACTGTCAGACAGATTATGATCAATCCATTGAAAGCGTTGAGCCTCGCCGCAGTCGCCACCGTTGCGGCGGTGTCCGCCGGCCATGCCGCGACCACCAACTTCCTGCAAAGCATCGACTTCAAGCTTACGGTCTATTCACAGGGCGCGATAAAGCCCAATAAACACACGGGCTTGGGGGTGTCCTCCATCGTGACCAATTCCATGAACACCAAAGGGCTCCTGGCGGTCTTAGGCACGAACTTGACCGGAACCGCCTTGCCTCCCGCCGCTACTTTAGCGCTTGCTACGCCGCCGGGAGGCTCGCCCTCGATTGTTGTGGTGGACGGCACCAGTATCTATCCTGTCTCGACCAACATCATTCCATATTTTGGCTATACCGGCTCCCCGGTTGGGGACATAATCTACTCCACAAACGGGACGCCCATTTCTGAGACGCCGGAGATTTTGGCTGCCACCCAAAACATCAATTTGCCCGGTACGTTGGACGTGACCTTGTCCGGAGTCGCGACGATCAAAACGACCGGTAAAGTCACAGGAAAGGGGGCCAACGCAATCGTTACTGGCATTTACGATTCTGACCTGACCGTTTCCGGCACCGGCACTCTGGGGACCACCCCGGTAATTGTCATTGGAACAATAACGGAAAGCTACTGGAAGACCCTGATAGTGCCATAAGTGGCGGTGGCAGACAAGGCAGGGCGCGCACTCCGTTGCGCGCCTGCCCCGGCGGCCAGCGGAGTGGCCGCCCTACCTTAAAGCGGACTGACGCTTTTAATCGTTTTAATCGTGCCCCTGCGGCAAACGTGCTTGACTTGGTTGCCTTTTTACGGCAAAAAACGGGTAGTAGGGCCTGCCGTGTCGCGGGCGATAGCCATAAATCGAAACGAGAGGCGCCATCTGTCGGAGAGAAACATGACAGAGCAGGCGCGGAGAGTGAACTTAGAATTTGGCAAACGAATCATATGATTACCAAAGTGAATATTTTGAGCATGGCAGTCCTGGCTGCCATCGCCGCGGTCAGCACCCCGGCACCAGCCGCCACGCCGGTTACAGCCGCGACCGTTCTGAATGACGTCACTGTCACATTCACCACCTATTCGCAGGAAGTTCCTTATCTGGCGACAAATCGAACCGGGACCCAGATTACCGCGAAGACAGCGAAAGGTGCTTTCAACACGACAACGCTCCTGCAGGCGGTGGCGACCGATACAGGATATAGCTTCAATCCCGCGACCTCGAAATTGGTGGCAGCCAAGTCCTACACCGACACCAACGTCTATACCTACATCACCACTAACGCGGGCGTTGTAACGACAAATTATACAGACAACACCAACTTGTTAACGTTTTTATCGGATGAGGGTATCACCCCCATTGCGACAAATATCGTCTTTACAAATGCCGGAACCATCTTAGAGGTTGTTGATGCCGGCGGGGTTTCATATCCTTTGACTAACGGCCATTACAGTTTTAGTTTCAACACTTACACGACCGACGGCAGCGAAAAAGCGGTGGGCGGGGTGCAGATGACGGGAACGGAGGCAGGCACGGTGTATGGCGCGGGCTTGCTCTCTGTGAACGCCCCTTCTAATTGGGTCTTCAGCGTCTCCGGCTTTGGGACGGGGACCCTTATTTCGAAGAACTTGGGGACCGGCAAAGCCCCCGTTTACGTTGACCTCCGTGACTCAGGTTCCAAGGTGCATGGTGTCGGCCAGATGTACTATGATGGCGGAACGGTTACGAATATTGCTACCGGTCTGAATTACGGTGAAGTACTAGTCACAGGCACTTTGACCGAATCGTCCTGGAAAGTGATTTTGAATCCTTAGCCAAAGGACGTTTTGGGTGTTGCGGCAGCAACGCCCTACCCAACCTTGGCAATCGGATTTCATTTCAGCACAGCGGCAAGCTCGCTGTGCCGTTTTGCTCGTGAGAATTAAAGTCATGGCAATGGCGGTCGCGGCGGGGTTGGCCATCATCGCGGCAGCGGTGTACTACCGGTTTTCCACTCCTCCACCGGCGACACCGGCCGCCGTGACCACCGATCATAGCGCGGACTCCGCGCCGATCGTTTCGGCAACCGCCCGTCGCGCCCAGAGCAATCCTCGCGCGCCGGCCGCCTCGACCGCCGTACCGGATAGGCGGGCGGATTTGAACGCGCCGGGCCATGCAGACTACGTGCAGGAACGGAAAGCGGAGTTGCTCGACTTGACAACGAGCCGCGATCCATCCGCCTTGCCCGCCATCCTTTCGGAGTTGAACAATCAGGACGTGGAAATCCGCCAGGCCGCGCTTTCCGCCGTCGTCCAGGTGGGGAACAAGGATGCCATCCCCGCCTTGCAGAACCAGATTGCCTGGGCGGAAGACCCGCGGGAAAAAGTGGCCATCCAGGACGCCATCGACTTCCTGCGACTGCCGCCGGCCGATCAAATTAAAAACGAAGCTGTCGCCGCGCAAGGCGCTCCCCAGGCGCAATCTCCCGCGAATAATTAAACTGTCAAATACAATATGAAAACATTAAAAACCCTCAGCCTGGCCGCGCTGGCTCTCATGGCGGTCACGACTGCCACGACGGCAGCCTCGACCATCACCAATGTCATCCAGGACATTTCCATCGCGTTCACCATTTACCCTTCCAACACCACCGTCGTCAGCCACGGAGGCGCTCTTTTGACCTCCACCGTGAAGCAGGCTTCTTTGGGGACCGGCGCGGTGCTCGCGGCCTTGCGCCAGGCGACCGGCGCCAGCTTCAACCCCAACACGGCCAAGTTGGTATTATTGACACAATACACGGACACCAATGTCTATACCTATACGGTCAATTACGTCCTCAATGACCACACCAATTTGCAGCAGGCGCAGGTTTCCAGCACGGAGACGTACGACAGCTTCACGAATGACGCGGCGGGCTATCTCTACTACAATCTGGGATTGACCAATACTTACGTCGAAAGCGTCAATACCAATTTCTCCACGGCGGTCGTCCTGACCAATCTCAGCACGACGCCGATCTACGCGGTGGACGACAACGGCGCCCTCACTCTTCTGACCAATCTGGCGCCCTACGCGCCCTTTTCATCTTCTTCCGCCTACGACCAGACCACTTTGAACGCCGGCACTAGCACGACCAATTATTACCCCGTCTTTGGCGACTACAACCAATTTGACACCAACGACAACGCCCTGACCGGCGGAAGCCCGGACATTGGGCTTTACAACGCGAGCAACGACTGGTTTTTCAGCGGCACGACCTTTGCCGTGGACGGCGCGGCCATCTTTGGGACCTCGAGGGGAACCACCTACGCGCTGGAGAGCGACGGCGGTTCTTTCTACGGCCCCTACGGATCAGGAACCGGCGGCTACTCTGGCTTGTATTTCGCCCTGAACTCGCCGGCGGATTGGGTGTTCAACGCCTTTCTGGCCGGTCCGGCGACTGTCGCCACGAAAACGTTGGGACCGGCCAAAGACGCGGTCCCGATCAACTATATCACGGGCACCTTTAGCGCCGCTGGCACCGGTTGGATGGGTGGAACAAAAAGCAGCTCCATTTATACTAATTCCTCCTTAGAGACGACCAATGTCTGGGTGACCAACGCCATTCCGTTCGTCTTGAAGGGGACGGTGTCCCTCGGCCCACCCACCGTCAAAGCAGCGGCGGAATAGGGGGAAGCGCGCGCCTCATTTTTGCGGAGCACGGGGACAGCGGAACTTCACTATTGAAGGGAAGAAGAGCCGATTCTCAGATTTCATGAGAGGGAACAATCAGCCGGCGGGACGCCGGCTGAAAGCGACCGGGACGGTCGCGCTCCCCGGGCCCGTCAATTGTGGTGATGGTGATAGGTATTAGTGGTGACGTTGATCGCCACGGGAGCGGAGGTAGCCATCGTGCCGTTGTTATCGGTGGCGATGACGGTCAGGACGTTGCTGCCTTGCGGAGCGTTGGTCCAGCGGAAGTTATAAGGCAACCATTGGAACGAGAGATGAAACTGGCTGCTGGGTTGGCTGGCAAAATAATTGGTTTCCACGCCCAGGCTGGCGCCGTTGGCCAGAAACTCCACCGTGTTGACCACTCCGCCGGATTCGCCCGCCGCCGCGTAAATATTGATGGCCGCGCTGTCCGGAAAATGGGATCCCTTCGGCGGATTCACAATCCGCACCCGCGGCGCGGGCAGGTTGGTTGTGACGGTGATTTGCACACTGTCGGAAGTGGTTTGCAGACCCGCATTGTCCGTGGCCACAGCAGTCAAGGCGTAGATACCGGGCGGGATGTTGGTCCAGACAAATTGGAACTCCCGCCTACTTTCCAGGCTCATGGGCTGCGGCAGGCCGTGGGTTTCCGGGGAAGACAGCGGTTGAGACCAGCCGCCCGGAAACGCACTATTGGTGACTGCGCCAACACGCTGGCCATTCGCCAAAAAGCTGACCGCCGTCACCCACCCGTTGGAATCCGAGGCGTTGACGGCCAGCTCGACGTTTGGCCGTGACAGGAATGAAGCGCCGTTGCTCGGCGTGACCCAAGCCACTCTGGGCGCCACATTGGTGTAATTGTAAACGATATAAACGACCGCCCGATTCATTGATCCGACAATGAAGGAGGGGAGGGCAGGCGGATTGGCCACGGCATCGCGGCGCAGCTTCAGAATGACCGTTTTGTACTGGCTGGCCTGTGGCTCGCTTATGGGAACGATGGCGATGTTGGTGGAGGTTTGCCCGGCGGCAAATGTGACGTTGGTCGGAACTTCGGAGTAATCAACGCCATTGGTCGCCGTCCCGCCCAGGGTGAAAGAGAGCGTTAAAGCCGACGCCGCGCCGTCCGCGCGGGAAATGGCAAACATTCCTGGGTTGCCACCAGGCTCAGAGGCCAGAGGACCCGCCGCCTGCACGCTGACAAAGGGCAACGGAGGAGGGGGCGTCGCACGGACGCACGGGATGAAATTGACCCCTGTCAATGCACTGACGAGGAGCAGACACCCCCGGTTGAGACTTCTACCGAACATACACTGGTTATCCTATCGGTATTTTTGCGAAAAGTCATTAGAAAAAGCCGATGGTTTCGGGCATCGGAAAGCCTTTCGCCGCTCAGTGAGGTTTTTCCCCGGGTCAACGCGGGTTTTCCCTAACCCTTTCTGGCGCAGCCGGAAGTGATTCGGACGCGCTTGCGTCTTTGGGCGGCGGGGAGGTACTTTGAGCGGATGCCTGAAACGCTTGAGCATCAACTTGTAGCGGCGGCACGTGAACTGGCGGTCCAGGCCGGCGCCCTCCGTTTCGCCAAGCCGGTCGCTTACGTCTATAATCCGCTGATTTACGCGTGGAAAGCTCATGAGATTTACTTGCGCCGCTTTGGGGCCTCGCGGAAAGACGTTGTATTCCTGGGAATGAACCCAGGGCCTTTTGGCATGGCGCAGACGGGCGTGCCGTTTGGCGAGATTTGCGCGGTGCGCGATTGGATGAAAATTCAGGCGCCCATCGACCGCCCCGCCCTAGAACATCCGCGACGCCCCGTACAGGGCTTTGACTGCCGCCGGATGGAAATCAGCGGCCAACGCCTCTGGGGGCTCTTTGCCAGGCGTTTTGGCTCGCCCGAAAAATTCTTTCCAAACCATTTCGTGGTGAATTACTGCCCGCTGGCCTTTATTGAAGAAAGCGGCCGAAATCACACGCCTGATAAATTGCCCGCAGAGGAAAAAGAGCGTCTGGCGCGCATTTGCGATGCGCATTTGCGGCGCGTCCTGGAATTGTTGCGGCCCAATTTGGTCATTGGGGTGGGCGATTTTGCCGCCCGCAGGGCTGCGTTGGTGGCGGGAGATTTGCCGCTCCGTATTGGGCAAATTCTTCACCCCAGCCCCGCCAGTCCCGCCGCGAACCGTGACTGGGCCGGGAAGGCCACCGCGCAACTGGCAGGGCTCGGCGTTTGGACGGATTGAGCAGTAAGGCAGGGGGATTTCAACGCAATGGCGCAAAGGCGCAAAGCCGCGAAGAAGAAATCGGCGCTGCCAATCCGGGTCACCAAACGGTGAGCATTGGTCTGGGATCCGTTCTTGCCTTTTTCCTTTGCGTCTCCGCGGCTTTGCGGCTTTGCGTTCAATTTCTCTTGCAGGGTTACTTGGAAGTGCCGCGCGAGACGCGCGCCACAACGACCGGGACGGTCGCGGTCCGTGCGCCTGTGATGGCGTCCGGTTAAAGTGATGAAAGTTCACTTCCATGCGAGGAAGGATCGTGCGGTATCGAACCGTAACTGCGTCGTGGCAACACGGCGTGGAGAGCAACGGAACGAGAACGGCCAGTCCGTAACAACGACCGCCTGGAAGGGCGGGCAACGTGAACTCGATTCGGTC
>JBKQWF010000145.1:0-37675 GCA_052139695.1 Limisphaerales bacterium | reverse complement strand
AGGATTTGACGGATGCGGTCCTGTTTCTCTTGGCCTGGACTTCCGGGAGATGGTTGAGCCAGGAGAGGCGGTCCTGGGCCAGCTCGCCGTTTTGGAGGCGCAGGTTGAGTTGCTGACGGATGGCCAGGGGGAGCCGGGCGATTTTGCCGTTGCGAGTCATCGCGGTCTTGAAAGAACGTTGCATTGTTTCCATGCGCGCCAATGAAAACAAGAATGCGTCAAGATGTGAAACCTACCGAAGGTTTTTGCACAGGCTTGACGTGTCGCGCATGGATGTCGATTTTCCAGGACCCCAGGTTGGGCCTGCGCGAAACAACTTCCGGACAAAAGGCGCAATTCAAACATTATGAAAAGAAGAGAGTTAGGCAGAAAAATGGGGGCAGAAAAATGAAAATGGCCCGCTTTGCTCAAAGAAGGGGCGGGGCGTCTTATATTTCTGCCACGGATTTTTCTGCCATTCTCTTCGAGGAAACCCGAATTAGTTTTTGCGCGGATCCTTAATGGATGATTGGAAGACTTGCAAATGTCAGTCCATAGAAGTCGTTTGTCGGAGCTTGTTTCCCGTTTCCCGCCCTATAGACCCCCAGGGAAACGGCAACGGGAAATCAACCCCTTTGCTCCAGCGGAGGTTACCCGTAGCGACAAATGGGGATTGGCCAATCCCCGCCCATAACGCGGATTATCCGATATGGAGAGCGTGTGGGATTCCGTGGTCAAAGGTGACCAACTGCATTGAATTTTTCCGAGCCAGTTCGAACAGATGACCGTCTGTGATGGCCTGTGGTCTTTTAACGAAGGCTGGAAGTTGTGCCACGCCCACATCATCCGCAATCAGCTCAAATCGAATCCTGGAAGAAGACTTTAATGCATCAAGAGCTTGCTGAGCCGTTACTACATCGGGCTGCAAACCGGTGACCACCGAGACTCTTACAAACCCAATTTCCGTAATTGAGCAGGTGTGAAAGCCGCGGGCAGTGGCGGCAACCGAAAGGAACCAGTTGCCGGCCTTGGCGTGAAAAACGTGTCCCGTATGGGCCAGGGCAATCAAAGCATTGACGTCCAGAAGGTATCTCATGGGAAATCCGCCAGCGCCGCGTGCACATCCTTACTTGAAACCTTCACCTCAGGAGGAGATTTCGTGATCCGCAATCCCGTCGCGGGGTCCAGGATGAGCCTCGGGCGTTCTTGAGCGCGCGCTTCAAGCGTCAGAATGATGGAGTCCCCGTCCACCCGGCAGACAAATCTGGCGCCAGGACGCAACTGTAATCGCATGCGAGCCTGTTTGGGGAGGACAACCTGGCCTTTACTGGATAAGGTGACCGTCATGCCTTACCGTCTTACGTTTTTGCGCGTAAGTCAAACCTTAATCCGAGGTGCGGGTCCTTTCCGCACGACCCGGACATGGGTTCATCCATGCCGCCCGCAAGTGGACATCTGCCCCGAACATCCCGGCCAATCAAAGCGATTTTTATTCTTCCAACACTGTCACAATTATAGGGTGACCCAAATGGCTCTAAACTGCCCCAAGCGTTGATTTGTTTAGGGAACTCCGGCTGGACGCCTGTTGCCGCGCACGCTCTCAGCGCAGGGCGTTGGACTATTTCGTTCTTCCAGGAGCAATGACCGCGATCTCACTCTGCAACACGGTCGCCTGGAAAACCTGGCCTCCACGCCTGAGAGTCAAGTCGAGCATTGTGCTGGCCGGGCTGTTCCTGGAGGAATACGTCTCCTGGCATCCGTACTGATCGCGATCGGACGACCAAGCTTTGCCGGGATTGTCCAGCCATTGCTTGACTTCTTGTCCGTCAACTTTAAGGAGAATATCGCCGTCGCGGATGCCCGAGGCAAACACCGGGCTGGCATCTATCACGTATGCGGCAAAACCGTTCGTCTGGTTGCGCCAGGGCCCGAAAAGCGCGCCAGGGCCGCCGTGGGGGAGCGATTTTTGGTTCTCTGCCATGAAAGGGTTCCATTTGTTTGAAGATCGCAAGTAGGCAAGCGCATGTGGGCCGTCCACAACGAGGTCAAACCGCTTGAGCACGCCAAAGCCTATGACGGCGGCGCAGCCCTTTAACGGTGCCGGCCAGTCCTGTTCCTCAAGCCTGTCTAATCCAATATTGGATCCGCGTGAGCTTCGGGCGATTCGGTTTGGACGTATCCAACCAGGCCGCCCGCTTGATCTTGGCGACCATATGCTTTGCTAAGAAAACGGCCCAGGCCATCAGTGTGGCTGATGAGATCAGTATAATCGCCGGTGCCTGCAAGCTTTTTGGCTTCAAACCGGAAATACAGCGTTTCGCGCTGCCCCGCATATTTGAGTTTGAGGTCGGGCAGTCTGCGGCGTTTGCCAAGCCGCTTTTTACGACCCAGCCTGTCCGGCTCGTTTTCTGGCCAATTATCCACTGCCGTCCAATACCGCATCCACGACTGCCGTCGCGCGCAGAGCAGGTCCTCGATCTTCGACCCAAGTTCGCCCGATATTTCAGGTTCTGCCCAAAGGTTGCAGGCTTTGGCATCCAGCATCTCATACCCTGCTTGCAGGAGTTGGTGTGCCCGCTCGACGAACAGATCGAATGCGGCATTATTCGCCATCTTGCTGCGCTCCTTCCTCGGCGCGCATGCTCCCGATCACAATATCCGCCGCGTCGAGCATGGCGCGAGTGCGTGTCCAGTGCATCCGGTGAATGGGTTTGAAAAGATATGTCCGTTCACCTCGATGAATTCGCAAGGCGCGGTCAAAATAAACCCATTGCGCGCGCTCTTCGCGGAGCCGTTCGCGCGTGGCAGCAAATGTGCGGGCGGTTGTAGAATTGGCAGCGAGCACACGTACGGTCGTATTGCCATTCGCTGGCTCGACGGCGATGAAACCGGACTCCGCGTCGTGGAGAATGGTTACGCAATATTGCGTATTTCCATTCCCGTTCGCATCCAATTCGCGCTGAAGCCATTCGGCGTATGTTTGCAGTTCAGGCGCGCTCGCGGCGCGCATCGCTGCTTGGCCGATCTTGCCGTCGTTCAGCGCGACGCGCACATGCACGAGGTCATGCACCAGCGCTCGCTCGGCTTCATCCAGACCTAGCGCATCAGACACGCGGCGGTTCAATTCCTCAACCATCGCATCCTGCCCGTCATCCGCAAAAGATTCGTCAATATCGCCGTCAGGCTGATTGGGCTCGGAGAACAGGCGGGGCTTTGTGCGTGTGAGCCGGCCATGCAATGCTTCCCAGCCAGCCAGTTCATCTGATGTGAGATCGAGCAGCGGGATTGGTATTTGACGAAGGGATTCGAGGGTGCCTCGCCCGCGCTGAACGCCAAACTGCGTCGAAGTGAGGAACGCGTGATAGAATGCGAAATCCGAACTCAGATAGAGCGCGAGGGCTTTGAGTAGCGGCCGATTGTCGTCTGCGCTCACAATACCAATTTGGCGGGGAGGAACAACGATAAATAGGTCGCTATAAACCGCAAAATTCCGCGCGGCGCTGACAATGACATGAGGCGGACGGCACACAGCCAACGGGAGCGGTCCCCGGCCTTCCCGGCACCAAGCTTCATCCGGCCCGCCATCCTCCCCGCTCAACACAGGGACCAACTCGTCATTCGAGAATCGGAAGAGCCTGCGGACTCGATCCAGTAATTTAACGTCGAGCTTGTGCTTTCCTCGAACCTCTGAAACCTCGTCGAGCTTCGGCTTCTTTTGCGCCCCGTCCGTTTCTTCCCCGGTGTCTTTTGTGTTCTTGATGCGAAGCTCAAGACCTTGAGTCACACCAAATTTCTGCATCGGGTTCTTAGGATCAGCGACAAATTTGGCTAGCTTTGGTTTCCACTTGGCTTCGCACTCTACCAGCAAAGGCCACTCCCTTCTCATTCGCGCCAATAGCGAAGCATCCAATGTCGAGCCCCAAGTTGCCAGCTTCCACGGAAGCCCAAGTCCAGAAACGATTTCGCAAAAAGGTATCTCGCGCACTTCATCCCCATTGACGGTAATGCTCCACGTTTCATTGCGCACCCCCGCTGTAAGCGGACGGGTGGATTCCTGATTGGCAACGAGCGGCGAGAAAACAGTCGTCATTTCCAAGTCATCGGGCTGAGCATTCTTCCTCCGTCGGCCGAACAGAATCGCAGCAGAGGGAACCCGGGAGCGACCCGCAAAAAGAATTTCCGCGAGGTTCGAGAAATTAGTGACTGCGTAAAGCCGGTGCTCGCGGAAAAACTTACGGCGAAATTCCGCCGAAGGATCTTCAAAAAGCGTCATCGCTGGGATGAGAAGCGCGCACACGCCATCACTAGCCATGAATTCTCGACATCGCCACGCGAACGCCTGCGCGACAGCGTTCTTGCCAACAGGCATTGTCGCAGCGTGTTTCTTCATCCACGCCAACACTCGCTTGGAGCGTGCCTCCACTTCGTTGTTTTCTGCCTGCTCGCCTTTAGGCTTCGTCCACGGCGGGTTCCCTGCGATCCAATGGAATTTTGTCTTAAACGGCTGAAACGCAAAGAAGTCGGAGCAGTAGATGTTTGCCTTGCGAAGAGTGGGGAGACGAAAGCGCGGATGATCAATGAGGTCTGCGGGCTCCACATAATCGAGGAGTGTGAGGTAGAGGCTGAACTCAGCAACGCTACATGCATCATCGTCCATATCCACGCCGAAGATGTGACGTTTTAGAAGAGTGGCAAGTTCATGCGGAGCGGGATTCATTTTCCGATGGATGAATTCGCGCTCGATGAGTCGCCGGTAACACTGAACAAGAAACGCGCCCGACCCGCAGCTCGGATCGAAAACGCGGACTCCTCGCTGTAGGCGGCGGCGCTTGTCCATCTCGGCGAGAATATAGTTTACAACAGGAATGGGCGTGTAATACGCACCCGCCTTGCGCCCTTCGCTATGCTCGTCTTCTTCATCATTGTCGGGCGTATCCGGCAGATGGAGGAACTGCTCGTAAATCATCGAGAGCGTCTCAATGGGGATAAAGTCGAATTTGAACGCGGTGAAAGGCAGATGGAACTGCCATTGGCCATCGAAGGTGTCTCCGGCGAAGGCCCCTGCGATGCGCTGGATTTGTTCTTCCGTTGGTGCGCTCGCGCCGCGGAACTTCAGCGGGAAGACCCGGCCGTTGAGAAAGCCGTCAAGCTTTTCACAAACGGAACGCAACCCTGCGGCGGTGGCGGTCCGACCAAAGACAGCGCCATGTCCAATCTGCCACTCCTCCAACCGCCGCGGTGAGAGGAAGCCACGATCGTTGAGGTAGTGAAGATAGACGTATTTGCCGATGAGGGGATGGATGATGCCCTTGACGTTGTTACGCCCGAACTGTTCCTGGAACTTCGTCGCGAGCTGCTTGAGATTCTCCAGCAGGCTCCAATAGACGCGCTTATCCGATTGAACATCGCCGCCGCGATTCCGCCAGAGTGCGCCCGAGTCGATCGAGTCAGCGCGGAATTCTGCAAGTCTGTCAGCGATTTCGTTAAACTCAATCAGCGGTTCAAGGATGCCTTCGCGAGCGCCAGTATCTGTCTCGTTGCATCTGAATCCAGAATAGAGCCGCAAGCCAGCGGGTATGCGAACAAGAAGGAATGGAACGATGTCTTGATTCCAAACGAGCTTATGAATTTTGTCTGCGGCTGCGAGGCTTTCAGCCTCGCAGACATAGACAACCGGAACGAGCGAGTCCTCATCATTGAAAGGACGGAGCGAATAGACGCCTTCAAGCCGACAGGTTCGCCGTCGCGCAGCCTTACGGAGGATATGCCCGATATCCGGCGCACGATCAAACGCCGCGGTGCCCCGCCGGAAAAAATTTCCAGAAGTGCTGTAGCCGAGCTTTTCGATTAGAGTTGAGAGTTCCATTCAAATTCAGCGCCAGATCTGGCGGACAATTTGATACACAGGGTAATTCCAAATCACATTGCTTTCCGGAACCTCAATAGGTTGGAACACAGAATTGTAACTCGTAAAACAACAAATCCTCACCGGCGATTGGTCCCGCGCAGTGAAGACTTTGATCACCACTCCTTCTCCCTCCAAGCGCGCAACAACCAAACTGCCGTTTCGCGGCTGCCGGGTTGGCATCAACACGGCAATATCCCCTGGGAAGAATTTGGGCTCCATCGAGTCGCCTTGTATCTCGACAGCGAAGGCTTGCTCATCTGGACAATCTGTTGCGACTCGCTTTTCCCATTCGAGGGGAAGTTCTCCAAAATCGGCACCGGCTCCAGCCTGAGCCCAAGAGCGAACTGGAATCGCCCGAACTTCCTTAATCGATCCTAACTGGGGAAGACCTGTCTGCCTTGAGACCTCCGCCAGACTCAGAGCCATCTTTCGAGACAATGGCTTTGACGAGTTCTCGAGCTTTGACAGATGCTGGCGCGAGATCCCGAGCCTTTTTGCGAATTGATCTTGGGTCAAACCCAGTTGACTCCGGATCTTCGCGAGCGGTTCCAGGGTTGCGAACATGTGCTACATTGAGTCCTAAAGCTGACACAATGTCAACCCGAAAAGCGACAAAAACGACGCACGGTGACGTTTAAATGACCAATTTGAAGTTTTCAATCCCGGCTCAGCTGGATCTGGACACAGAGGATTCGCGTAAAAAGGCTCGCGGAAGGGGCTGGGGAAGGCATATAACTGGCCTTCCATGAAAAGAGTCGTCCTTCTGGGGTCCACAGGGTCGATCGGCACCAGCACGATCAAGGTGGCCGAAGATTTGCCCGATCAAATCCGTCTCGTTGGTTTGGCCGCGGGTAACAACGCGGAGTTGCTGCTGAAGCAAACTCTCAAGCATCGCCCTGAGGCGGTTTCTTTGGCCGACCCGGCGAAGGCCCGCGAATTGGAAAAAACTCTCGGCACATCGGCGAAGGTTTTTTCCGGTGACGATGGCCTGGTCAAGCTGGCCACGCTCCCTGCTGCCGATATTGTTTTGATTTCGATTGTCGGCACGGCTGGCCTGCGCCCGGCTCTTGCCGCCATCCGGGCCGGGAAGGACATCGCGATAGCTTCCAAGGAAATTCTCGTCATGGCGGGGGAGATCGTCATGCGCGAAGCGCGCAAGAACGGGGTGCGCGTGCTGGCGGTGGACAGCGAGCATTCCGCCATTTTCCAATGTCTGGACGGCAAGGACTCGGCCTCCGTTCGGGCACTCTGGCTGACGGCTTCGGGCGGGCCGTTTCGGGCAACGCCCAAGGAAGAATTCGCCAGCCTGACGGTGGAGCGGGCCCTGCGTCATCCGTCGTGGGTGATGGGCCGCAAGATCACGATTGACTCAGCGACGCTTTTTAACAAAGGGTTGGAAATGATCGAAGCCCGGTGGCTCTTCGACGTTGAGATTGGAAGGGTGCGAGTAGTGGTGCATCCGCAAAGCATCGTTCATTCGATGGTCGAGTTCGTCGATGGCGCGATGCTGGCGCAAATGTCCACCCCGGACATGTGTTTGCCCATTCAATATGCGTTGACCTATCCAGAGCGGGTGGGGAGCACGCGGGTGCAGACGAATCTGGCCAAGTTGGGACAATTGACCTTTGAAGAGCCGGATCGCGAGCGGTTTCCCGCCTTAGGTCTGGCGCAGAAGGCCGGAGAAATCGGCGGGACGCTGCCCGCGGTGCTCAATGCCGCCAACGAAGTGGCGGTAAGCGATTTCATTCGCGGCCGATGCAACTTCCCTCAAATCAGCCAGACGGTGGCGCGGGTGATGGAGTGCCACAAGGTCACCGCCCATCCGAGGCTGGAGCAACTTCTGGAAGCCGATGGATGGGCGCGGCAACAAGCGGCATTGTAAGTCGGTTTAGCGGTAATGATCCACTCGAGCTCGGACGGGTGCGATTAAAAGTGTCGGGCAGGTAGAGCGGCGCTCCGTGCGCGCCGCTCCTGGCCTCCAGAGGTTGCTTGAAGATGCCGGCGGAAGATTCGGCGGCGCGGCAGCGCCGCCTCACCAGGGAGGCGGTGACTAAAAGTGTCGGGCAGGTAGGGCGGCGCTCCGTGCGCGCCGCTCCTGGCCTCCAGAGGTCGCTTGAAGATGCCGGCGGAAGATTCCACCGAGGATGCCCAATGGCGCAGTTTGGCCGCTGGCGCGCTGGCAAGGGCGTATGGGGAGGATGAACCGGACTATTCTCCCGCTAACCTTCAGCGATGAAGGAGGGTGATATCGTCCTGACGCTGCTGCCGCAAGCGGATGGTAAAGGCAAGTATCGTCCCGCAGTGGTCTTGCGGCGGATGCCTGGATTCGGTTCTTGCGCCGCTGATGCCTTCGGCGGGACGCCGAAGGCTGCGGGCGAGACGCCCGCGCTCCCCAATCCAACTGCATGGATTAGTCCGTGAACTGGACCAGTTCGCCCCAATTCTCCCGCAGCCGGTCCAACAAGCGGGCGTCGGCCGCGGGAAAACTGTAACGCGCCAGTTCCTCCGCGGCGACCCAAGCTAATTCCTGGCCGGCGTCCCCTTGCGGTTCCAGGCGATGCCAGCGGCAGCGAAAAAATCGAAGATGGACTGAGCGGTCGGGGTAATGGTGGGTGAGTGCTTCGACTAGTTCCAGGACTTGCACTTCGATCCCCAGTTCTTCCGCCAATTCCCGGTGCAGGCATTGTTCGTAAGTTTCGCCGGACTCGCGCTTGCCGCCGGGAAATTCCCAGAGCCCGCCAAGATGGGCCCAGAGCGGGCGCCGCGCGATGAGCAGCTTCCCGTCTTTGAAAACCAGGCCGGCCGCGACTTCGATGGGCTGGCCTTCCGGCAAATCACCCCTTCCCGCGCCCAATGCTCTTGTAGAGGAAGCCCAGGCGCTCCATTTCGTTTACGTCAAATAGATTTCTGCCGTCAAAGATAATCGGATGGCTCAAAGCCTTGCGCACCTGGTCCAGATCAAGCTTCTTGAACTGCGGCCACTCCGTGGCGATGATCAGGGCATCGCAGCCATCGGCGACGTCATTCATGTCCGCCACATATTCGGCGTCCGTCAGGACCGCCTTGGCCTTTTCCATGGCCTGCGGGTCGTGGACGCGCAGGCGGGCACCTTCCTTGAGAAGCCGGCGGCAGAGGTCAAGGGCCGGGGACATGCGCACGTCGTCCGTGTTCTGCTTGAAGGCCAGGCCGAGGACGCCGAGGGTCTTGCCTTTGAGCACCCAGAGGGTTTCGGAAATCTTTTTGACAAAGTTGTTCATTTGCTCGGTGTTGATGCGCTGCACTTCCTTGAGCAAGCCAAAGCGAACGCCGAGCGATTCGGAAATGCGGATAAAGGCGCTTAAGTCCTTCGGAAAACAACTGCCGCCGAAGCCCAGGGAAGCATCCAGGAACGGCCGGCCAATCCGCGTATCCATCCCCATGCCGTTGGCCACCTCCTGGACGTTGGCGCCGGATTTTTCGCAGATCATCGAAATGACGTTTATATAGGAGATTTTTAAGGCGAGAAACGAGTTGGCCGCGTGTTTGATTAATTCCGCCGAATTGATGTCCGTGACGACGACGGGCGCCTGATAGGGAGCGTAAATCTCTTTCATTGCCGGTACGGGACGCGGAGAGGATACGCCAATGACGACGCGGTCTGGTTTCATGAAATCGTTCACCGCAAATCCCTCACGCAAGAATTCAGGATTGCTGACCACGTCAAACTCCACGTGCGCCTTGCGATACCGTTTGATGGTCTCTGCCACCTTTTCCCCCGTCTGCACCGGCACGGTGCTTTTGTCCACGACGATCTTGTAGCTGGTCATGGAGGCGGCAATTTCCCGTGAGACGGCTTCAATAAAGCTCAGGTCCACCGAGCCATCCGTCTGCGGCGGTGTCGGCACGGCGATAAAAACAACATCGGATCCTTCCACGCCTTCCGGGGTGCTGGCGGTGAAACGAAGGCGGCCGGAGGCGGTGTTTTTCTTCACCAATTCCGGCAGCCCCGGTTCGTAAATAGGCATGCCGCCGCTTTGCAACAGTTTGACTTTGGCCTCATCTTTGTCCACGCAGATGACTTGATGGCCAGATTCCGCGAAACAAGTTCCGGTGACCAGACCAACGTAGCCGGTTCCAATAATCGTCAGGTTCATTTCTTCGGAGTGGAATTAGAGGAAGGACTTGGAATTTGCAAGAAATTGGGCCCCGATTTTGCGCTGGCGGGCGCGGGTTTGGCAGCGGAAGGCGCTTTGGCCGGCGCAATGGCGGAGGAGCTGGCGGCGGGCTGCGACAAAGAAAAAGGCGCGGTGGTGGCGGTGGGTCCGGGCGAAGCCTCCGCTTTCCTTAATTCAGGGTGTTTGGCCAGGAGAAGCTGCCCGCGCTCGCGTGCTTCGGCTGCCCAGGGATCGTAGGGATTTTGGCTTTGCGCGAGTTGTGAGTAAAGACCGAGCGCGAGCTGCGGCTGGTTTTCCTGTTCATAGAGACGGGCCAAAGTCAGCCTGGCCGGCGAGGAGATGTGAGTTTCGCCCGGGAAAGCATTGACCAATTCCTGGTACTTTTGAACGGCTTCCTTGATATTGCCCTGGGCTTCAATGGAAGCTGCCACTCCCAGCCGAGCTTCAGGCACGAGCTGGCTATCCGGATATTGAGCCAGGAATTTCGCGAAGTCCTGCTGCGCTTCCGGGTACTTGGCCTGCATAAACAGTTCTTCCGCTCCGAGCAGGAGGCCGTACGCGCCCGCAGTGGTCTCCGGGTATTCCTGGGCCACGTTGAGGAGCGGCGTTGGGGAAACCACTTCCGCGCGCGCCGAGATCCCGACGACACCCGGGATGGCAAAAAAATGGGCGTTGGCGTTCGCATCCTCAGCGGCTTTGCGCCACGAGAACAAACCGATCACCAAAGCGATGACGGCGATGGCAATAGCGCCGATCAAAATGCGTTTCCGGTTGGCGTGAAGCCAAGCCATGAGCCTAAAGAACAGATCCGACTGCGTTGTTTCTACATCCATATAAGGGGCGCAGATTCTCTCTCTATTGGCCCAGAAGGCAAGCTAAAAGGTGACTGCTCAATCGTGGCGGGGCGGCCAACGGACATAAAGATCCCAAGTTTGGGCGTATCTTTTGCCGACTAATGGTGATTTTTTCTGAAGCGATGATTCAGCTTTGAGATTGACTCGGTGGCGTTTAAGCAGTTCCACCGCAAAGCCTTGCGTTAGAGGGCGATCTTCTGCCGGATGGAGCCGGCAGCTTAAATCTCAAACAAACCTTTGAGTTTCTCCATTTCGGCTTCGATGTCCTCGAGAAGGCGAGGAAGGTTGTCGGGGCTGAGATGAAGAACCTCGAGTGCGGCGGTCGAAAAGGACGAACCGTCAATTTGGGTGGAATCGTGAGCGAAAAACCGGTGAGCGATCAAGTCGCCGACGTGGACGGCGGCAGCCAGTTGCTCGTAAGGCGCGGCGCATTGCACGTTGTGATGGTTCGAAACGGCTGAGACGACATCCGCGGGCAGATTCCAACGGCGCATCAACTCTCCGCCCACTTCGGCATGGTCCACGCCCAAGACAGTCCGCTCCATTTGGCTTAACGGCACTTTTTCATTCAGGGCTTTTTGAACCAGCCTGGCATAGGCGGCGCGCTCCGCGGATGCCAGCACGAGTTTGCCCACGTCGTGCAGCAAACCGGCAGTAAAAGCCACTGTTTTAGTCACTCCGGCAGCATCGCCGACGGTGGCGGCGGCCACCGCCACGATGACAGAGTGTTGCCAGGATTCATCCACATCCAGTCCTTCGCCGGCTCCTTCCATGGATTTTGTTCTGGCGCCAAACATGGAAACAACAAGGCAATAGACCTGGTAAAATCCAATCCGCGACACGGCTTCAAAAATGTCTCCCGGCGGGTCTTCGCCGGCAAAATGGACGCTGTTGCAAGTCCGCAGAATTTGGGCGGTCAAGGAAGGTTCATAACTGATGAGCTGGACGACTTGATCGACATCGCGGTCGGGTTGCCGGAAGAGGGTGAGCAACTCCGTTATCAGCATCGGCGCGGGAGGGAGGCTGGCGACGCCATCCAGATAGCGTTCGGCGGTATTGGCTGGAGCGCCTGGGGGGCCGATTCCTGGACCTTTTTCCGTTCGAATGACAGTGTTCATTGGCGTAAAGTCAAACTCCTGTTGAACGGGGAGGCAACGGTGCCAACCGCGGCAAAATCAGTGTGCAAACAGACCCCAGTTCCACTCACGACAGTTGGATATCGGCATTCTTGGGAAAAAGTTTAGCACGACGGCGTGGCGCCGGGATGACGCTGCGCCGCGCTTGTGGCAGGAAGGCGGGCTGGGACGATTTCCTATCATTGGGAGCCACCTGTCTGCTCCCTTATCTGTGTTCCTCTGTGGCCGATCTCCTTCACCAAAACCAAAGCGATCAAGGTCAGGGCGCGGGCTTTAAGCCTTCCCACCGCACCGTCCACGAACCGTCCTCGGGAAAGCCGGGCGCATTCCGGTTCGGTGCGCCATCCCAACCCGCGGCCATCATCGCCACGGCGTAGAGCAGACCGCCATTGCCGGGCAAATAAGGACCGGGCCCGCCAGTGCAAAGACCGCGTTCGTCGTAATGATTCTTCCCCGAGGGATTAAGGAGTGCCTCCATAGCCAAGTGCGGATCGCCCACACGGGACGCGGCCATGGCCATCCAAGGAAAATCCCAGCCCCATGTCGCGTCCCAATTCCACCTCCGGCCCACTTCCTCCACGGTGCGCCGGGCCGTGGCGTGATCAAGACTTGGGAACGGTGGCAACATCCCGGCGATCCCGATGATATCAACGTGGTCAAAAGTTCGGGTGGTGAAAGTGTCGGGCCGGTCATCGCTGAAAATATAGAGACCGTCTTTTTCCGGCAATGGCGCGAGGTGGCTGGCTACCTCATCCCAATGGGGCTCGCGCCGGAAGCCAAGGCGCCGCCGCCATTGTTGCGCCATTTCCAGTCCGACCCGCCAGTAGGCCAGCTCGAAAATGGTGTTTCGCCGCAACGGATTGACGCGGCCCTCGCTGGCAGGCCAGACAGGGTCGAGATTGTATTGACCGGTCGCCGCATCTCGCACGGCGTAATCCGCCATGTTGTCTGCCGTGCCGAAAACGATGGTCTTCCACTTGACCAGTGTCGCAGGCGTTGGACGAAGCCGGTAATCAAGCTCCGCGAAGAAGATCGGGGGTGGCTCTCTCCAGAGCAGCGCCATTTCGGGGGGAAACCCGTCGTTGTAACCATCGGGGCCGGTGGTCTTGGGCCACATCAAGCCCTTGTAATTGAAGTTTTCGGCAATGGACTTTGCGACTGGAGCCACGCGCGCATAAACCGAAAGCGCTTTTTCAGCCCGCGACCACCGGTCCCAAAGAGCGTAGTGAGCCAGGTGCCACCAGATCATTTCAAAGTGCCACTTGGCATGCCAGGGATCGGTTCCGGTCAGCCCAACTTCGGCGGGCGGATAGTCGCCCGCCGATTGCGCCGCCAGCTCATATTGCGAAAGCACGATGCGCCGTTCCAATTCCATCCAGCGCGGATCGGTGCTCCCCGATAGATCAATTGCTCCGCCGCTGTTCCAGAAAGCCGGCCATGAGATGGCACAAGTCTTTTTCACCTCCTCAAACCCGGCCACGGTTGCGTCCGCCGCATTGGTTCCAAATCGGCAGGCAAAATCAATTGCCTCGATTCCCGGGTTGGGGGTGAGGGTAAATCGGCGGGGTGATGCGCCGCCTCCAATGCTCCAACTTTCATTCTCGGCGATACTTTTGTTCCGCTCCTGGCCGTTCAGACGGTATTTGATCGCGAGGCGTTTGCTGGAACCCTGTGCCGGATCGCCGCCCAGCGAATTATTGGCGGTGACGGTTCCATGATCATGAATCGAACGGGCCACTTGGGCTGTGACATCGGCCCAAGCCGTGTTGTCGGCACCATAGCGGGCGCTTTCAATCTCCGGTTGAGCAGGCACCGGCTGGCTTATGGTGAACCCCTGGCCGTCGAGCACAACCTGGTACTGTGTATCTTCGATTGAGCGGTTTGCTTCGAGTCGGGATTTCGTTTGTCGAATGATGGTCGTCTGGTGCCCCGCAGCCCGCGCGAAATCTCCCAGCCAGGCACCCACTTTTTGGGCTGGAGCCGGAAAATCGAGCATCAACCGCAATCGACCGTCACGCAACAAGGGCGATTCCACACGCACCGCCACCGTGTCGGTCTTGGGATCGACACAAGTTTGAACCGCGACCGGCTGGCCCAAGTAAGTGAAATGACTCGTCAACAGGCCGGTCCACAATTCGAGATGGCGTGCATCCACCCGCACATCCGAAGCACTTAACCGTTCGCCATCCTGGCTCATGAAACCAATCCGCCCCAAGTTCAACGGCTGCGGATTATCGCGCTCCCAATCGGCAATCGGCCTGGGATCGAGCGTGGTGTCCGTTGTCAGGCGTCCGTGATCCGGTGTCGCCCACGGCCTGATCTGGCTTCGCGTTACTCCGGACGGGAGCGGAAAACTGTGCCAGCACCAGTGGCACATCGTGTTGCCGCCGACGGTTTCCAAACCGGTCCCATCCGCGTTGAAAGCGAAATTGCCATTACCCAAGGGAATCTGCCCATCGAGGCTGGGCCAGTCGATATCGTGTCGAGTCACCAAGGCGTGTCGGTCAATAGGCGGCCGCGGGTCGGCTATGGCTTTCCATCCGCACCCGAGAAGTCCGATTAGGGAGAAGTAAAATAAACGCATTTCCTTTGAAAGAACTTACGCGGATGAATCCAAGGCCGAAAGGATAAATTCCGCGCCTCATCTTGCAGGTCTGGGCCCCGGTGATGACGTTTGTCCGGCATGGTCAAACGACGGAATGGAGTGGGATCGGAGAAGCTGGGGCACGAGAGTCACACACAATGTGGGACCGAGGCAAGCGTTTGACATTGTACAGTCAGTTTACGAACAGGACCGCCGCGGCGAAAAGCCTCTATGTCCGGTCCTGGCATACTACGGAGCAGGGCGCGCATGGATTCCGTCAAACACACGTTCAAGAGACAAGGCCAAATCCAATGGTCCAGCCCGCCGCTGGGCGGCGTTTTATGATTGTTTCAATGAGCGCATTCGTCTTCCTGATTTGCAGAAGTGGTTCCTTGGGGAAACGCTGGCAGCGGTAAATCGCAGCGGGCGAATGCGCCCTGGCTTTGAGGCGGTGAAACGCGCCATTCTGAGGTGCATGCCAGAGGCAGACAACGTTTGGTATGACGCTTCCGACCAGAATCAAATCATACTATCCATCGCCGGCAACGCCCAGCCGTTTGATAATTTGAGCGCCGGTCAAGGCATGATGCTCGCCTTGATCGCCGACCTTGCCATCAAGGCGGTGACGCAAAATGCCTTTTTGTTGCCACCAGATGAACTCGGGCCGGACGATGACCCGTTGCCAAGGGTGCTGCGGGAAACACCTGGCGTTGTATTGATCGACGAACTGGATGTACATCTACATCCCAAGTGGCAACGTCGCGTTGCCACTGACTTGAAGGAAACATTTCCCAGCATCCAATTTGTATGCGCGTCGCATTCGCCCCAAGTCATAGGTGAAGTAACACCTGAGGAACTACGGCTGCTGGATGGCAACCAAGTGACAAAGCCGCCGCGTTCGTTCGGAATTGATTCGAGCCGTGTCCTCGAAGAATTGATGGACGCCAGGGCCCGCGATGATTCCGTCGAAGAGTTGTTGCGGAATTTGTTTGGATCAATTGATAGAGAAGATTTCAAGACCGCAAGAACCCTGCTGCCGGAAGTGGAGGCAAAACTCGGCCCGGATGATCCAGAGGTCACGCGGGCGCGAACGCTGATGGCATTTTTGGAATCCAAGGCATGAGGACGATCAAAAAGGGCGTCGAGCCCGCCAGTCTAACTCAGCACAGACTTACCGGTCACGCGGATTACGAAAACTATGCGGACAAAGATGGGCTGCGCCGCCAACTTGTTCGGGAACAGCGCGGTCTTTGCTGCTACTGTTTGTCGCGGATTCGGCCGGTGGCGGACGCGATGAAGATTGAACACTGGCACAGCCAGGACGGATTTCCCGACGAGCAGTTGGACTATTCCAACTTGCTGGGTGCGTGTCTCGGTGGCGCGGGCCAGCCCAACGTTTTGCAACACTGTGATACCAAAAAGGGAAACAGTACGGTTTCGAAGAACCCCGCAGAGCCCGCGCGCAGGGTCGAGACTTTCCTCCACTATGAAGGCGATGGGAGGATTGTGTCTGACGACACGAGTTTGAACAGTGAATTGGAGAACGTGCTCAACCTCAATACGGCCTTCCTGAAGAACAACCGCAAAGCTACGTTGGATGGATTTCACCGTGCTTTACGCAAGCGGGGAGAGATTCAACGTATCACTTTGGAGAGATGGTTGCGCGATTGGAACGGCGACTCCGATGAGAACGAGCTTCGACCGTTTTGTCAGGTCGTCGTTTACTGGCTGCGAAAACGTCTCGCTCACGCATGAACCGCACCGCCGAAGTTGCATTGAGGGAAGTTATGGCGCCTTGGTGAGCGCGGTGGCGAGGCGCGCGGCGTTGGATTTCATGGCGGTCAGGAAGTCGCCCTCTTTGGGCTGGCTGGCGCAGGTTTCGAAGGCAATCGGCTCGATACCCATTTGGCGGAGACGGGCCGCCACCGCTGGCAGCGGGTCTTCTTCCCAGATCATGATCTTGGCCGGATGCTCGGAATGCAATTGCTCGAATTTACGCCATTCCGCGTCGGAGGGCATTTCGTCCGGCTCCCAATGGACGCTCTTGAGGTTCCAGCGATAGCGGCGGGCCGCATAATGATAGACTGGATGCGAGCCGAGCAACGGGGTGTACCCCAAGGGGCCGGAAGCGCGGGCGAGCAGGGCGTCTAAATCATCCAAATCCTTTTCCAGCCCCGAGAGGTTCGTGTCGAATTCCCGCCTGGCAGCAGGCACAAGCTGGACAAGTTGGTCGTGAACGGCTTCCGCCTGCAGTTTGGCCTGATCTGGGTCCATCCAAGTATTGAAGTCAAGCAGACCGTGACTGTGCAGGCCCTCGTTGCCGTGGCTGTGCGTGATGACTTCACCGTTTGTCATGTACTGGTCCGCAAAGGCGGTGGAAGTGACGACTTGCCTGGCAAGGGGCAATACGCTGGTCGGCAACCATTTCTCGTAGTCGGCGCCGTTCAGAAGAATCAGGTCCGCTTGTTGATATGGTTGGAGGTCTTTCGCGGTAGGCTTCCAAAAAGCGGGGTCTTCGCTGGGGGGAATTGGAAAAACAAGATCCACGCGATTGCCCGCGATCCGCGAGGTGAAGTACCAGAGTGGATAATTGACCACCGCCACGCGCGGTTTTGCGGCAGCCTTGGGTAACGAGACTTGCGGACTTTCCTGGGCGGGTGACTTTGCCGCGCGCCATCGTCCTCCGGGAGCGCCAAATCTGAGACTGACCAGCCAGGAGAGCAGGAGAGCCAGCGCGACTCCTGCCGTCAATAACACCATAATCTCAGCCGCCAGCATCCCGAAGATTGTCCGGCGCGCGCAGCCGATCTTGTACATCGTTTCGACTTCCCCCTGGCGCAGACGCAGCGATAGAAGCACGACCAGTGCCAGCAGCAAGGCCATGGCGCCGCCGACCAGCAACGCTTGAGCATCAAAAAAGCGCTTCACCCGGAAGACAAGATCGAACGTTTCGGCAATCACTTGCCTGGGAATGAGCAACTGGACCACCGCTTTTGGGTCTTCGTAACGGCCGCGCAAGATCGTGGCCGATTTGACATCGCGCGGCGCCACGATGATGGCGGTCACCGGGAACTTTGACTCGTCGCCATGAGTATGAAAAAGGATGAGATTCTCATCGTTAATCTCCTGAAACGGCAGCACAGCGGCGCTCGCAATGACATTGGTGGCGTCCCGCCCCAGAAGCAAGCTGTCGTCGGTTTTTGTCACATCCTGGTGTCCGTGCATGAGGCCGAGAATGATCCACTCCGTTTTGTAATCGGTGAAGATGGCCGCGTCATCCGGCGTGCCGGCCGGCGCGAGAATGCCTTTGACGCGCAGGTTGACGGGGTACGAGCCGGCGAGGTCGAAGACATTCTCGGGATCACTCATCAGTTTATCGCCGGGATTGAGGCCCAGCTTTTCCGCGACGGCCGCACCCAGCACGCAATCGCCGACGCGCGCCAGGCCCTCGCCTTTCGCCGCCTTCAGGCCGCGAAAATCAAAGTATTCCAGTGACGTTCCGACGATGGGAAATCCGCGCGCGGAATGTTTTTGGAGGAGTGGAATCGCCAGGGCCAAACCGCTGTGATTGATCGTGGCGACGTCGCCCATGGTCAGATCGTGGGCGGGTTGGCGGCGAAAATAGAGCGCGTGCAGAACCAGATCAAACCGGCTGCCGGGCGCGCCCGCGAGCAAAGGGGTGGCGTCCGCGCGCGCCAGCAGGTCGCGCTGGTAATCGTGGACGAGAAGATTGACGGCGAGAGGCAGAAAGACAGCGACGGCAACGCTGAAGACCATGATGGCCGTCTTGATCTTATTGAAACGGAGATACCGTGTGGCCAGGAACAAGAGGTTCTTCATCGCTTGTCTCCAACGGCAAAATCGCGGCAATTGAGGATGCGCGGGAAGCGCGCGGCAACTTCCGCGTCATGGGTGACCATGAGCAAGGTTGCGCCGTTCTCCTGGGCCTGTTGGAAAAGGAGATCGACGACGCGCTGCTTGGCCGACGGATCGAGGTTGCCGGTCGGTTCGTCAGCAAGCAAAAGGGCAGGTTTGGGCAACAGGGCGCGGCAAATGGCGGCGCGCTGTTTTTCGCCGTGGGAGAGTTGGTGAGGAAAATACTTGAGCCGGTGTTCGATGCCGGTCTGTTTCGCCAGAACTTGGGCGCGTTGCTCTCTTTCCGCGGTCAATGGCAGAGCGGGATTCAAGCGGCAGGGAAGAACAATATTCTGAAAGGTATCCAGGTAGCTGACGAGTTCGAAGTTCTGAAACACCAGCCCAATGTGGGTCACGCGAAACGCGCGCCGCGCCGCATCCCCCAGCGTGTGCAAAGCCCGGTCCCGCACCCGAACGGTCCCGCGTGCCGGGGTCAGGATGCCGGCGATCAAATGCAATAGAGTGGTCTTGCCCGACCCGCTCGGCCCGGCGATGGCGACCCGTTCTCCGGCGGCGATGTTCAGCGAGGGAATAGCCATGCGAAAATCGGAACCTGGGAACTGAAACTCCAGCTCGGCTATGGCGATCATAGTTTTCTCAGCAGGACCGCGCTTTTGATCTGGCTTTGCCGGGAAATACTCATGGCCGTGATTTTCCAGAAATTGCCGACAGGCTCAATTTCGAGATCCGCTGAGTATTCGTTGACTCGCGTGTGGATGTGTCCCCAATGCTCGACGGTTCCTTCCACCTGCCAGGTGACGCGCGTGGCGAAGCCGTTTTGACTTTTGCTTTCCATCGGTTCCGTGCCAAGGACTTTGACCTCTTGCACGCGGGCGATCGCGCCGCCTTGCTCCTGCATGATGAGACCTTGTTTAATCTTAAGATACAACTCGGCCAGCAAGCCGCCTTGCGCGCTGCACGCCAGCGCGTCGTAAATATCCGATTCGTTGCGATAGTCAAAGGCGCGATAGACATTGCGGAGGAGTGATTCCGCCGCAGCCTGGCGCGATTTTTCACTCGTGGCAATGGCCGACACTGTCGGGAGCGGCGGGGCGCCCGGATTGTCCCATTTAAAAACTGGTTCGGTGTGGGAAAAAGTAAACCGAGTGCCTTTGTCGTAGGCAAAAATGACCGCGCGGGCCGCGAGCATTTCATTGTTAAAGAGCGTCCATTTTAACTCAATATGACCCGGCGCGCCCTTGGTGGGATATCTTAAGATAGCTCCGACCCGCGCTGTCCACGCACTCAGGCGCCGCGCGGCGGCGCGGGCGGCGAAATCCGTAAAATCAACTCCATAAAAATCGAGCCGGTCGAGTTTCGGCTTCACCCAGAGGCCGTCAATTTTCACTTCATTTTGTCCGGTGAAGAATTGTTCCAAAACGCGCCGCGCGGCGAGTTGCTCGGGAACATCGAGAAAGTCGGCGTTGGCCCGCGCGACGGGCTGCCACATTTCAAGCGTCAGCAGGGGCATAAGAATTTCGACGCGGACTTCGTCGTTTTCGATATAGACGAAGGTGTACGTCGCCGAGTAGCTGGAAATGCCCATATTCTGTTCGCGCTTTTGCGCTTCGCGCGCCTTGGCGGCGGCGTAATCATTCGCCGCCGATGGTCTTGAAGTTTCGTTCCAATCGAAAGCAACCGTCTGCACGCCTTCTTCGCCGGGAACGCGCATCCCCGCCTCAGGTGGAAGCCCTTCGCGAGTCACGACTAAAGTGACAACGGCGGGGATCATCATGGCGCCGCCGCCAAAATTCTGTTGAAAGCTCAAATGAGTTGGCGGCCTTGCCAGGGCATATTCGAGATGGTACTCGATGGTCGTCGCCATTAAATCGGTTACGGGGAGACCATCTCCTGGCAGGGGAGGCAGTTCGACTCGCGTCACCTTGCCTGCAAGGCGGTTGCCTTCGGAATCGCGCGCAATCAGGCCGTCCAGCAAAAACCGTTTGTGCTTTTCGGCGCATTTCACAATGTCCGGCGTTGCCAGGCGGGATTGCCCATTTGCCGCCAGGCCATAGACGAGCAGGAAATCCTCTGGCATTACCGCGATCTTTACTTCCATTTTGTCGCGATGAACCAGGGCCTCGAGAGTGATGAGGGAAATGGGATGCGCCGAAAGTCTCGGCGCAGCCAGGACAAGAGCTAACAGCGCCATCCGTCCCACGGATTGCAATAGCTGAAAAAACGCCACGATTAAATTTCCGCCTTATTTTAATTCCGCGCGGAGGGTCCGCACTTCGTATCCAGACAATTCTACCGTGCCGTTGGCAGGAGCGCCATTATCTTCCAGAAGATCGGAAACCGAAATTGCTTTTGGATGAACGGTGTTCCATTGGAGTGTTGCTTGCGCCGCGGCATCGCCGGTATTGTAAACCCGCAGCATCAGCGCCTTGCCATCGGCACTGAGCTTGAGCGATGTGATCATGATCGGGCCGGCAGAGATCTCGACTGCCGAACCAGCCGGCGCGGGGCCTGCCGCCGGAGCCGCAATGAGCGGCTCGGTGCTCTCGACCCCAAAATGCGCGGCCGCCGTCTGGTCATACGCGGAATGGGGTCGGATGGCGTAATCAAAGATCGTTTCGCCCTCCTGATCCGCGCGGTAATTGGTGTGCCAATGGTTGTTCATCACCCATGAATAAATCGTGGAGGACGGTTTGATCGTGGACAGATAAGCGCGCGGATTCGGTTGCGAGCGGGGAAGATTCGCCGTCAGCCCGCCGATCTCCAGCAGGGGCGCCTGGACGGTGGCCCAAGTCACGCCCAGCTTGTCGTTGGAGATGTCAACCCAGCGCTCGACGGAAAACCAATTCTTGCACGCGCCCTCAAGCTGGTCTTTCTCCGGTTGGATGACGCCCCAAGGGATATTGATGCGCACCATCGGGTCTGAAACGTTAAACCCGAATCCAAGGTGAAGGCCCTCGACTTCCCGAATCGCTTTCTTATCGATGGTATCCATGATTTCAACGCGATCGATTCCGTCCACCAGCCGGATTTCGCGAACCAGTTCATTGCAACCGGGCGCCTCGCCCTTCAACAGGAGCGACGCCACGAGAGGCCCATTTTCCTTTACCGTGATGGTTGCCGGGCCGGAGCCTTGCGCGTTCGTGACATTGCCGCCGGGCAAATAAATGTAGGCGTTTAATCCGAGATTCGCCACGGGGCTAACGAATTCGTGATCGATGCCGTTCTGCCGCAAGCTCGAAATCGTTCCGGACTGTGGGTCCAGATTCAGCGTCAGTTCTGAATCGGACAACGTCAGGCCGCTTGCTTTCGCAGTGCCTGCCGGGCTGGATTGTCCCGCTTCCACGCTGAAACGCCGCCCGCCCATTGGGGGAATGTCCTTCGCCAGGAAAACCAATTCACCGCTGGAAAGGCGCTGCGATGGCACGATTTCTCCGCGCTCATTCTTCACGAGATCGCCGGCCAGCTTCATCGTCTTCGGCAGGGTGACAAGGTCTGTGCGAGGCCATGACGCGGTGTTAAAAACGTCGATGGCGCTGGGATTTTCCGCCGCGTTTCCTCGCGTGGCCAGCGCCTGGGACAGCAAGTTTTCGGTTTCGGACTCGCCGTCCAAAGCAAAGGCTTGTTTGATTTTCCACTGCGCCTTGACGAAATCGGTGTCCGGCGCGCTGATGCTATTGTAAGCGCCCCAGGTGTGTTCGCTGTACATGGCAATGTTTTTCAAGGCCTCGTCATAGCCGCCTTCGGGCAGCGCTTCCGGCTTGAGCAGCGTCCAAAGAATCTCCCCTTGCGTCATGCGGTCGGACGAAAGGCGGTTGATGCCTGTTTCGCGAGCGCTCGAGCCTGCGCCATCCTCCCAATACGGCGTCATGTCTCCGCGATAGACGGGGAGTTTGTCTCCATAGCGCTGCTCGAATTCATGGAACATCTCAGGCGTCGTCGAGATGACCAGTTTGGGCCAGGCGTATTTCTTGTTCCAATCCCGCACGATTGGCATCACGGTCTCATCGGGCCCGCCGTTGTCGCCCTTGGTCCAGCGCAATTGCACGATGTCGTAAGCATAGCCCCAATCCTCCAGTTGGGTGGTCAATTCGGCAATGGCATCGCGGATCGAGGAGCAATGGTGGCCAATGGAATAGCCGCCTTGGGCGCCCCAGTAAATGGCGCGTTCTTTGCCGGAGGGCGATTCCCACCAGAAAGGATGATTTTCCCAGCGGACCCGGACGTAACCAATGCGGTCGCCCACCATGCCGCTGGAGGCGTTTGGACCATCTGAAATATATTTGATTCCGGCCTGGGCCAGAGACGGCACGATGCCCCAGATCAACCCCGGCACGTCACTGATCATCATGGATTCGCATTTCACCCCGCAACGTTTTCCCAGTTCCGTCGAAAACTTCAACTGCCCCAGCAATTCTTCGCCGCGGGCCAGGCCGGTCAGCACGTTGCCATACATGGCGTCCACATAAATACGGCGCTCGCGCACGGCTTGCTCGAAGTCCGCCTTCTGTTCCGCGGTGGCGATCTTGTAAAATTGTTCCACCTGCCAAAATCCTTCCGTGTTCCATTTGAATTGCGCGCCGGGCGGATAGTCCCTGGTCTGCTTGATCAATTCCAGCGCGTGGACAACATTCTGCGCCTGCTTGGCCGCGATGTGCGGTTGGATGTCGGTATAGCCGATATCGCAGTGCGAGTGAATCAGGACGTAATACACGCGGGGCTTGCACGCCGGCACGCTAATGGTTTGTCGCAGCGAGGTCCGGCTGGCTTGCAGTTTGATGGTCGCTTCGCAGTCGTTGGTGACGCTGGCTATCGCGGGCATGAGAACCGAGAATTGCGCGGCGCCTCGCGGGTTGGCGGGAATGGTCGTCACCTCATGGGCGCCAGCGGACTCGACATCGATTGTCACCGGCCCATAAAGCTTCGCGTCCTTGAGCGAGACAGCGATTTCGCGACCCGGTTGGCCATCGGGCCGGTAAGGAGCATACGGAAGCGCCGCGCAGGACATGGCGGACGGAAGGGGCAAATCCTGCTCGGCCACTTCATGGGCTCTGACAAAGCGGACCGCGCTCAAACCAAAATAGTCGCTGCCGTAGTTTCCGTCCTTGGCTTCCGCCGCGATGATGACCGATCGCAGCGCGCGAGCATTGGCTGTGTTCGTAATGAAGACCGCTTCAAGCCCCGGGCCTCCGCTCGCGCGCGGCAATTCAATCACTTCCGGCGCGGTCAGCGCAAACCACGTTGCGCCATCCGTCGATCCCAAGATTCGCGTCATACGGAATCCCCGGTCAGTCAGGTTGGCCTGGTTGTGATTCCAGAGGGAAATCCAATTAAATGTCTGGGGCTGGGCAAAATCAAACCGCACCCAGGTCGGCGAAGCGGGCAAACCCGCGGCAGGGCTGGTCGATGGCGGGTTCTGCGCCGTGTGCCACATGGTTTGAGACGAACCGTCGTTGTCGTGAAGCCCGTTCCGCAGCCCTGAGCCGTCCAGGAGATGCTGCACAGCCTGGCCCTCGCCGTATTGGCTGGAAGCCGTGACCTTGATGAGACTGGCCGGTATCTCCTCCTCAATCCAAGCCGCTTGGGTGGGTGAAGATGCGTTTAGCGCCAGCACGAGGATTAGTCCTTGTAAACCGAAGGCAGTGGTGTTGGTTGTATTTCTTTTCATATTATTTACTTTGTCGGGGCAGCCAGAACCGTTCTAACAGAGAACTGGTCGAAGCGAACGCGGCCGGGTTGAGGGTAAGCCTCTGCTTTTGTTCACGATCACGAGTTGCTCCTGGGACATTTCTTATCCTGTGCTCCTCTCAATTATTTTTCAATCCCGCAAAATGTCGGCAAGGTAGGGCGCGCACTCCGTGCGCGCCATTCTGGCGGGCAGGGGAATGCCCCTGCCGTGCCACTGAACGACGGTTTTAATCGCACGCTATCAATCAGGCCCATTTTGGTAGCCGCAAGAGCCGGGGATTTCGTCCGTGGGGTAGGCCATCGGGAAGGTGCCGTCGGCCGCGTCGTAGTAGGCTTTGACAAAGGAAGCATGGCCATCCACGAAACTTACATTCCCCAACGCGTTGGGATAGGAGACGTTCCGGACGCCAGTCAGGCTGTAATGCCAGGAGTAGGCCCACGTAAAGCACCATTCGGCCATAAGCCAGGTGTGCGTGGGGTGCCGCACGTCAGTCAGTTTGATATTAAGCAGGTTATTGGTGCTGGGTGTGTCATTGTCGATGCCATTGTAGTTATAGCTGCCGTAGTCCAGATCTTGGTATGTCCAAAGGGGATTGACCCACTCCGTGCTGACTCCTTTCCAACCCCGGTCCATGGGACATTGGAAGACGACATCGTTGCTCGAGGATGGGCCTTTGATCCCCACATAGTTTTTAGTCAATTCTTTGTACCACCACCAAACGCCGTCTCTTCCCACTGGATCACCAGGGTCGTACCACGGCGCCGTTTTCCCTGGAGTCGCATCGCGATTGTCCGCGCAATACTCCACCATAGCCAAGTTGAGTTGCTTGAGGTTGTTCAGGCACTGGGTTTGAACGGCCTGGCCCTTGGCTTTTGACAGCGCCGGCAACAACATCGACGCGAGGATCGCGATGATGGCGATGACCACCAGCAATTCGATCAAAGTGAAGGCCCGGACGGCCCCGCGGACGCGAATCTGCATTGTCGTGCTCATGTTCAGTTCTCCTCGTTCTCATGGCTCATGTATAAACATTTATACAAAACTCTTTCCGCGCGTCAAATTCTTTTTTCCATTTTTGGCGTCCCGTCGGAAATGAGAGGGAAAGCGAGGATATTCATTGACGAGCTGGCATTTGTTCATACAATTGAATTTGTGATAGGATTGGAACATAGCAGCGCCATCCCGCTCCATGCGCAAGTGGAGAAGTTGTTGCGGGACCTCATCCGCAAACCGGAATACCAGAACGGCGCCTTGCTGCCGGACGAAGTGACCCTGGCCATGAAGCTGGGGATCAGCCGGGGCACGATCCGTGCCGGGATCGGCAAGCTGGTGTTTGAAGGTTTACTGCAACGCAAGGCTGGCGTTGGCACGCGGGTGGCCCCCAACAAACACTTGGAGTCGGGGATCCGCGCGTGGCACAGTTTTACCCGCGAGATGGCGGCCAAAGGCATCGCGGTGCAAAACTTCCTGTTGGATTACCGCCTGGTCGAAGCCAATGGTGCCGTGTTGAAAGGTCTGCAAATCGGCGTTGGCACCCAGGTCTGGCGGGTGGACCGGGTTCGGGGCTGGAATGGCAAACCAGTGCTCAATTCCACGTCGTGGTTTCACCCTCGACACCATTTGAAGGGCACGGAAGATTTCAACCATCCGCTCTACGAAGTGCTGGAAGCTGCCACCGGGGTCAAGCCTCATCACGCGCAGGAGGAATTCCTGGCGGTGGGGGCCGATACGGCCAAGGCGCGGCTGTTGCAGGTTCCAAGAAAAACGCCGCTGCTGTTGCGCCGGCACATGGTGTTCGACGCCGGCAACCGGCCGATTGAGTTCGCCGAAGTTTACTACGTTAGCTCTCGCTTCACGCTTACGGTCGATATGCAGCGGGGCACCCCTTAGCCAGGTAATGGCGATTATTCTCCAGGCGGTGAGTACCGCAGCGCCGCCCAATATTGTTTTTCGGTGCCGTAAATATCTATGGGACTGGAAGGCGGCAAATCCTTTGGCAGAATGCCATAGCGTTTCATCTCGCGTGTCCAATCCACTCGCGGCGTAAATTCTCTCATGTCGAACCGGCGCGTTCCTGATTCCAGGAACTGTCTTCCAGCGGCGCAGAGCGACAAGAGCGCTTGATAGTCAGGATCATTCTTATCCTGAAAGACTTTGGCAATTTGCCGGCTCCCGAGGTCGCGGCACAAGCCCCATCCACCCGCTGACTCGGCCAGCGGCGCGAGCAAGATGATGGACTTCTCTGGACGAGAAAGGTTGAACACGATATGGCGGCTGGTGAGCAGGCGCGGATCATCCATGCTGGGTTGCCAAAAAGAGACTCCGCGCTCATCGGCGAGGCTTGACGGCAGCAACCGCGACGGTTGCGCGTGGCAGGCGGCGCAACGCCGCGTGATGACGCTGGCCGCGGCCGTGGTCTGCGGCCATTCCGCCCCTGTATGCATCTGGGAATTCTCCGCGTAGTCGCCAATCATCCCGCAGCCGAGGGCGGCATAAGTGCCGGGATAGGCGGCGCCGCTCTCGATCCAAAGCCGGAGCAACATCTTCTGTTGTGCCGTAGCTTTGACTCCGTAATGAGAGCCATCCAGCATCCGCAACAGCCGGCTGGCCGAGGAACCCAGCGCGCGTGGCGCGTAATTGCTGCGCGGCAAATTGCGTCCATCGGAGAAGAGCCGGGCGATGGTCAACATATAATAACTTTGGCTATACACAGGCCCATGGTCCCCGGCGAGAATGAGCCGTCCGGCGCGCGGCCCGCCCCGCGCCGTTTTCTCGTAGCCATGGCAATCGACGCACAGCGCATCGAGTATGGGCTGGATGTCTCGCGGAAAATCAAATACCTCCGGCGCGCCGGCGACCGGCTCAATCTTGCTGGGGGGACGGCGCACCGCTTCCAGTTCCGCGGTGGAAAGCTTCGGAGCGCGGGTCCGCTCCTCGTGACAGCCGGCGCAACTTAGGACTTCTCCCGGCTCGACGCAGGTAAAACTCTGCATCCGCTTGACCGACAAATCATTTTCATCCAGGGCGACGAAGAATAAGCTGCGCAGAGCTGGCGCTTCAAAGTAAGCCGATCCGTCCGCCTCTACCGGGACTGTCCCCAGGATATGCTCCAGCGTAAAGGTGCCGCCGTAGCTGATGGGCTCCATTCCGCCGGTGTAATGAATCGGCATCGGCAAGGTTTCCAGAATGAGTAGTTTTTTGATCTCGCCGCGCTTGACTCCCGCCATGTTTCGCCCGTTATAGACATCCGCCAAAATCATTCGTCCGGTTGCTTGCGCGGCGTCGGCGCGCGGCGCGATGATTTTTTCGCGCTGGCGGCACACTAATGGCCGGGGCTCATGGCATTCCAGCCCCGTGCGGCTCTCCAGGTCGGGCAATTTAAAAACCTCCTGCATATCGCCCTGGCCGTTCATGACCACGAGCGTTGGTCCGTGGGCCGCGAGAAAGCAGTCTTCAGAGAAAGCCCACGGGTCGCGAAATTCCGCCGTTTTGCTAATGGGCTTGGCGAAGTCAGCCGCGTCGGGCCCGGCCGAGGGATCCACCACCGTGATAAAGCCGGCGTGCTCTCGCTGGCCGTGTCCGGGAGAAAAGGACGCGACGATCTTGCGTGAGCCGGGAATGGGCTTGGCGTCAATCATCACTGTGCTGGGATGCATGTTGCCAAACCAAACGGACTGATCGGTCCCGTCCGGATTGGCTGTCCAGAGATGGTGGAAGTCCACCTGGCTGCGGTCCACGTATTCCCAGCGCGTGTAAAGAAGCCGGCCATCCGGCAACGGCCAGGGCGTATTGTCCTGCTCGTTGTTGCTCGAAAGCGGGCGGATGTTGGATCCGTCGTGATTGCAGCGGTGCAGCACGGCGACCTGTGTGAGCCAGCAGTTCACCCACCTCCGGCAGCGGCTGGAGACAAAGACGATGTCTCCATCGGGCAGATAAGTCGGTTCAATGTCGTCGAATGGGCCATCGGTCAACTGCCGCAGTCCAGTCCCGTCGATGTTGATTTCATACAAATGATATTGGTCCTGGCCGCCCTTTCGATAAGAGAAAAGAATTCTCCGGCCATCGTAATGCACCTGCGGATCGCGCACGCTTCCCTTGTCGTCCTGGAGCAGGGCCTGCAAGTGGCCGTCGCGCAAATCGAGCCGGTATAACTTGGCCCCCTCGCGATAAGCCTTCCGATTCGAATCCTCGGCGTAATAGCTGAAGTTGGCGTACCAATGTGGGTCGTAACCTACTTTGCGGGCGGCGAAAATGACTTCATTAACTCCGCTCATCGGGCCGGCACGAAACTGCTCGGCCAGCGTCGCGCCGGAGACCAAAGCGGGCAGGAGCGCCATTGCCAGCAGCCAGAACGTCCTTGAAAGTGGGGAGCGTGACCGTCTCGGTTGCTTCCCGCCGGCGTCCTGCCGGCGGGCGCAGGAGTCTCTACAGGCGCTGATGCCTTCGGCGGGACGCCGAAGGCTGCGGGCGGGGACGCCCGCGCTCCCCGAACTAGTTGCGGAGATACGATTTAGCGATTCGCTCCATTTCATAAAGACTCCAGATACGCGACAAGATCGTCAATTTGGTTGGGCGTCAAAGAAGAGGTTTGGCCGCGAAGGTCGCTGGCGTTGCGGGTGGTCACGACGTCGCGCAACGTGGCCGCCGATCCATCATGCAGGTAAGGGGCTGTCCTCCATGCTTCGATCAAGGTTGGAGTGTAAAAGCGGTCGGAAGGCTTATCATAGCTCCCGGTTCCGATCGGGTGTGCTTTGCTGTCCGTGAAAAGGGGCGGGGGGTGGCATTCCGCGCAGCCCAGCTTCTTGTCAAAGAACAGGCGCTTGCCCCGCTGGGCGGCGGGAGACAGCCGCCCTTTGACCAGATGCGGACTGGCCACCGGCTGAAGGGATTTGATGTAGGCATCGAGGGCGGCGGGGTATTCGTCGGGCAAATCTGAAAAAAGAATGTGGCGAATGCCAGCCCGGACGGCCGTCGCCGCGTCGGCACGAACTCCGAGCGCCATGGCAGGGCCAGTTGCAAACGCCAGGAGCAAGCTTTTGACGTTTTTTGGATTGCCGATCCCATCGTTCAGCAAATCCCAATTTAGGCCGTCCACTCGGCCATCCGCCGAATGGCAACTCGCGCAACTTTGCCAGCCTTGCAGACAGAGAGTGGCATCGTTGAAGAGCATTTCCCCTCGGCGAACCAATTCCGCGTTCTGATCCCGAGACAAATGCCCGGAGGAGAGTTCGATCCGCTTTGTCAAATTGGTGCCGGCGGCAGACGTGCTTGCCGTGGACGCCAAGGATAAATCAACCCGTTCGATAGCATCGGAAAAATAGTCCGCGACAAAGGCGGTCTTTCCCACCACGGCCAGGGAGCGCGGGCCGTTGCCCGTGAGTGGAACGCGCGCGCGCAGCCCGACAAGAAACGCTAGGTCATCGGAAACATCCGACGATCCGTCTTTTCGCGCCTCCGAAAGTTTGCTTAATAGCGCCGGGACAGTGATCACGCTCAATTCATGGGTTCCGGCGTGTGTCACGCAAAGCTGTTTTCCATCCGCCGTCCACGCGACCGCCCAGGGGTTTGCCGCGCCGCGGTCCAATTCGTCGAGCAGGACGGTGTTCAGGAGTTTCATTTGCGCGACGTCAATCAGGCTCAACGCGTTGTTATTCATCCAGCCGCGCTCGACGTGCGTGGCGGGAAGGTGGAAGTGGGCGAGGGTATGCGTCACGGCCGCTAATCGGCCATCTGGCGAAATGCAGATTCCCCGTGCCAGGCTGCTGCCGTTGGGCAGGGCGATGGTTTTGACAACTTGACGCGACGCTGTCTCAACCACACTCACGCTCGCCGCGACAATGTCGGCATCAGCGCGGCCGATATGTATATGATTGACGGCAAACAGGTCTTTTCCGTCCGGCGTGATGGCGGCAGCCACAGGCTCGCGTTCCACTTCGATGCGGGCAATTTCCTCTCGTCTCGCCAGGTCAATCACGCCAATGGCATTATTAAACCGATCACAAACAAACAGCGTCTTTCCGTCTGGACTGAGCACCGGCGCCATCGCCGTGTGCCCGGCGGAGATGACTGCCAGGCGCTTTGTTGTGTTCGCGTCAAACAGACAAACCGAGCTCTCAGGGGAGGCGCAGGTGACGTAAAGCTGTGTCCCATCCGCCGAAAGTGCCAAGCCGGAAGGGGAAAGGGGAGTGGCAATGGACCCGCTGACTTGATCCGTGCGGGTATCCAGAATCTCGACGCGATTTCCGGTCGCACAGGCAATGAAAAGCCTGTTGCCATCAGGACTGGCGACGAGGGCGCAAGGAGAAAGGCCGTCGTTTCCGCCAATAGCCTGTGGCGGCGTGCCGCCATGAACCAAAGTGGCGGCGGAAATCAGCCCGGCGGCAATAGTGAAATGCCAATGGCGCAGAGCCCTTTTCATGGCTCTTCCACCGCCAACAGCTCGCATGGCTGAGACGACAGTGTCCCCAATCGACTTTTCCACACCAAGTCATGAAGCCCTTTTGCGCCCGCCAAGTCTTCCCCGATTTTGCAAACCATTGCCCCTTTTTTGCGATGGCTTCCGCGTGGAAAAGGCCGCAACCACGGTTATTTTCAGTTCGCGATAGCCGGGACACGCGCCCGGCCTGTTTTTTTGTTCTCCTGTTTTTTTGGAATTTTGGAATTGCTGTGCGGCGCGAAATTGGTAAAAAGGAGCATAACATGATCCATTATTTGCACGACGCAGCCAGAGCGGGCGACTTGGCAAAGGTCGAGGCCCTCCTCACCGGCAATCCGGAGCTGGTTTCCAGCAAAGACTACATCGGCAACACGCCGTTGCACACCGCGGCGTCCAAGGGCTACAAAAACGTGGGGGAATTGCTTCTGGTCCACCACGCCGAAGTCAATGCCAGGGACAATAACTGCGGGACACCTCTGCACCTCGCCGCGGCTGAGGGGCACAGGGAAATAGCGGAGCTTCTGCTGGCCAGCGGGGCCGATGTTAATGCGAAGGACTTCAACGGTGAAACGCCTTTGCATTCCGCGGCGATGACGAGTCACCGTTATATGGCGGAATTGCTCCTCACGCGTGGAGCGGAAGTCAACGCCAGGGATGTCAACGGGGAAACACCCTTGCACTGGGCCTCGGCAAACGGGCCCAAATATCTGGCGGCAACGTTGCTGGCCGGCAAAGCCGACGTCAATGCACGGGACAACGACGGCACGACGCCTTTGCACGAAGCGGCTTACGAGGGAAACAAAGAGGTCGCGGAATTGCTCCTCACGCGGGGAGCGGAAGTAAACGCCAGGGACAAAAAGGGTGAAACTCCCTTGCATGTGGCTTCATTCTATGGCCACAAGGACGTGGCGGAGCTGCTCTTGGAAAACCAGGCGGAGGTCAATGCCAGGGACAACCTGGGCGAAACGCCTTTGCATCGGGCGGAATTGAAACATCACAAGGACGTGGTGAGAGTGCTGCTGGCCTACACCGCCGAAGTCAATGCCAAGGACAATCTCGGCCAGACCCCTTTGCGCCGCGCCGAATTGAAGAACCACAAAGAGATTGCGGAGTTGCTGCGGGAGCACGGCGGCTGCGCGTGAAGTTCCCGTACGCCCTGTCCGCCGCGCTGCCGATGACATCCATGCCTCCGCCAATCTATACCCTGGAGCTCAGCATCAGGGCGTGTCCAGGCAACCCCGCACGACCTTTGCCAAGGCGGCCGGAGTATATGGCTTGGGCAGATAGGTAATCTCCCCTGCTGGCAAAGAGCAAGGTGCCTGGACCGGGCTATATCCGCTCGAACTGACTATTTTCAATGAGCCCTTTTTCTTTTTGAATTCCACTGCCAAGTCCAACCCGGTCCTTTTTCCCGGCATTAAAGTGTCCGTAAACAAGAGCGCGATTTTTTCGTGGTGCGCTTGCCATGCCTTCAAGGCTTCCAAACCGTCGCTGGCTTCCAGGACGCTGTAGCCCAGCGTGCGCAGGGACTGGGCCACCAACCGTCGTACGTACGCCTCGTCCTCCACCAATAAAATGGTCTCAGATCCCCCTTCAATCTCCTCTGTCGGACTGGAAATGGCCTGCCCGGCGGACGGTTTGGCCGCCGGAAAATAAACCCGGAACGAACTGCCCTGGCCCACCGCGCTTTCCACCTCCACCCAGCCCTCGTGCTGTTTGACAATCCCGTAAACGGTGGCCAGTCCCAGGCCGGTTCCCTTGCCCACTTCCTTGGTCGTAAAAAACGGTTCAAATATCTTCCCCAAAACCGTCTCATCCATGCCGCAGCCGGTGTCCGAAACCGAAAGGCAAGCAAAACATCCCGACCGGGCATCTGGATGGGTTGTGGCCGCATTGGTTTCGATCTCAACCTCAGCGGTGGCAATCGTCAACCGCCCGCCCCCGGCCATCGCGTCGCGAGCGTTGATGCATAGATTCATGACGACCTGTTCAATCATCCCTTCGTCCGCGCTCAGCCAATTGGCCTCGGCGGAGAACTGCGTCATGATCTCGATGTGCTCGCCTAAGAGACGTCGCAGCATGTTCAAAAGATTATAAACCAGCGCGTTCATTTCCAAAGGCACAATGCGAGCCGCTTGCCGGCGGCTGAACGTTAAGAGCTGTCGCGTGAGAGCGGCCGCACGCAGGGTTTCCCTTTCCACCTCCCTGAGAGATTCCTTTGTTTCAGGACTCAAATGGGGATTTCCCTGCAACATCCCAAGGTTCATGAGAGTTGCCACGAGGATGTTGTTAAAATCATGCGCCACCCCGCCGGCGAGCTGCCCGATAGCCTCCATTTTCTGCGCCTGACGCAACTGTTCTTCCAGGTGCTTCTTGTGGGTGATGTCTTCGTTCACCGCCAAAAAATGGGTGATCTGGCCAGCCTGGTTCACGATGGGCGAAATCACGGAAGATTCCCAGTAGAGACTTCCGTCCCTGGCTTTGTTGAGGAATTCCCCCCTCCATTCGTGGCCGGACGTAATGGCTTCCCAGAGGCGCTTGTAGATTTCGGGCGCCGTCTTTCCGGATTTCAACATGCGAGGGTTTTTCCCCAAAACCTCTTCTCTCGTGTAGCCAGTCAGCTTGGTGAAGGCCGGATTGATATACTCGATCCTGCCAGTCAGATCGGTAATGACAACAGTGACCGGGCATTGTTCCAGCACCCGTGTCATTTTGAGCATCTCACCCTCGCCCCGTTTGCGTTCGGTGATATCGCGGACAATCTTGGAGGCCCCGATGACCTGGCCGCCGCGATTTTTGAGAGGGGAAAGAGTCATTAACACTTCCATGTGACGCCCATCTTTGGCCAATCGGATCGTTTCCAGGTGAACCACCGGTTCGCCGGCCTGCAGACGCGCCATGATGAGAGCTTCCTCCTCTGGCCGTTCAGGCGGCAAGAGGAAGCGGCTCGAATGGCCCATGACCTCCTCGGAGCTATAGCCGAAGAGGCGCTCGGCCCCGCTATTCCAACTGATGATGTTGCCCCCAAGGTCGTTGGCCAGGATGGCATCATCGGCTGACTCGATGATGGTGACGAGATGGGCGTGCGCCACTCTGGCCCATTTGCGCTGGGTGATGATGTCTTCCCCCACGCCTGGCTCGGCCAGCGGGCTGTCCACTTCGGCCAGGTCCCTTTGCAGCAACTCCTCGCGAGTGCAGTCCAACCGTTCGCAGGCGAGGTCGTTGACGCTGTTAATCACGCGAGGCAGATCCAAATGAAAAGTGCTCTTGGAAACGAACCCATCAATCCCCTGGGCTAAACAGGCTGCTTTCACCTCCTCTGAATCGTTCATCGAGATGATTATCACGCGCGTGGCGGGATAACGCTCGCGGACAAGTCCAGCAGCCTCCACGCCGTCGATTCCGGGCATGGCGATGTCCATGAGCAAGAGACGGGGCCGGCGCGCCGCGACCAATTCCAAGACCTCACGACCATCGCCCGCCACGCCAAGAATTTCCACTTGTGGCATTTCCAATCTTGCCAGAAAAAGGCTCAGCAATTTGCGAAAGCCCGCGTCATCATCCGCTATCACGGTGGTAATCGGCCCTCCCTCGCTCCGCCGCAACGCCTCTTTGGCTGGGAGGTGGGCTGGATCTGGGGGCTGACGCATCACAAATGTAATGCACACCATAAGGGCACATGATGTCCGCGTCAACCAGCTTTCGCCCTCGAGAGCTCGAGAGCGCGCTTGCCGTTGGGCAGGACCCAAAATCCTTCAACGCTCACGCTGCGTCTGAATGCTTGGATAGGAATCGTATAGCACCGGCAAGATGCGGTCGGCGAGACGCCGACCGCGGCGACCGGGACGGTCGCGCTCCCCGAGCCGGAAATTCGCTCGCCTCAGGCGAGGATTTGCGGTTTTGAATTGGGCCAGAATCGAGACCAAAAAGCGCGGCATGACTCCGATAGAATTGCTCAACTACCTTCGGGACGAAATCTGCAAACTGGTCCTGGCCGAACCTGAACAACAGCCTGTGGCGGTCATTGCGAAACAGCGAGCCGCTCCATAAGGTGTTCGCCTATTGACTCTCAAGAAGGTAAAACTGTTCTGCGGCGGTGGGATTGACCGCGTTGGTGGCGGTGATGGTAAAAGCCCAATGGCCCCCGAGATTATTGGTGGCGACCCTTTGCCATTGGCTCACCGGCAAAGCGAGGTTTGTACTGCTGAGCACATAATAGGTTTGCCCGGATTGCCCGTTGATCCCGCGGAGCACCAGGTTTGTTCCGGAAAAACTGGTGCCGATAATAAGCGGTTGCGGTGTTAGAGCCAGCGCGAAGACGGTGCCGACGTTCGCGCCTCCCCCGTTCGCGGTTGTCCCGTAAAGTATATTGCCCGAAAGGATGACGCCGTTGGGCAGAGCGCCATCGTTGTTGATCCCATCGTCATTGGTTTCGGAAAAGCTGTAAAGGGTGGTGAATTCATTGTTATCGAGGTTGAGCGAGAAGATCGTTCCCGTGCCCTCGGGACCGCCGTACTCAGCCGTCCCGTAGAGCATGTGCCCGGCTAAGATCAGACCGTCCGGCAAGGCTCCATCGCTGTTCAGGCCATTCGTATCAATCTGGGAAAAACTGTAAAGCGTGACAAAGCCGGTCCCGTTGGTATTCAGTGAGAAGATGGTGCCGCTGCCGGCGGCGCCGCCGTAGGATGCCACGCCATACAGCCGATTGCCGGATATGCTCAACGCGGCCTCCGGACTGGCTCCGTCCGCGTTGAGGCCATCTGCGTTGGTTTCTGAGAAGCTGTAAAGCGGGGCAAATTCGCCGCCATTGCTGGTTAAGGTGAAATCGAAAACGGTTCCATTGCCCGCTTTGCCTCCGAAGGCTGCTGTCCCATATAAAATGTTGTCCGACATGATTAAGCCGGCATAGGGCTCCACGCCGTCGCTGTTATAACCGTTCACATCCGCGGGTGAAAAGCTGTAGAGGGGGGAAAACCCGCTGCCATTGGTGTTCAGGGCAAAGAGCGTGCCATTGCCCGCCGCGCCCCCAGCGAAGGCGGTCCCATAAAGGACATTGCCCGCCAAAATCAACCCTGCCGCGGGGTCCCATCCCAGGCTGTTAAATCCCTCATTGCCGGTTGCGGGGAAGCTGTCAAGTGGATCAAATTCACTGCCGTTGGTCGTTAAAGAGAAGGCGGTGCCGTCGCCCGCCGCGCCGCCCGCGGAGGCCGTCCCAAACAAGGTGTTTCCCGCGATCGTCAAAGCGGCATCGGAGTCAGTGCCGTCGCTGTTAAAACCGTCCACGTCCGTTGCGGAAAAAATGTGAATCGGGAGGAACCCTGTGCCGTCCACGTTGAGCGCGAAGACCGTGCCATTGTCGGCGGAAGAACCGCCGAAGGTCGTGGTGCCATAGAGCGTGTTGCCTGAGAGAAGCGGAGCGGCGTACGGAGCGGCGCCGTCCGTGCCGTTGGTAAAGCTATAGAGGACCGCGAAACCAGGCGGCTGCGCTTGGATGGAGGACGGCGTGCCAACAGAAATGATGACCGCAGCCCACAAAAGACTCATCTTCATTTTCATAAGGTTGCATCCTCTTCAACAAATCACAAATAGGATGAGTATCCGAGGATCCGAGGTAATAGAGTCAAGCGCCTTGGCAGAAATCGCGACGAGCGGGGCCGTGGCGATTAAGATTGGGATTGGAGACGGCCAGTCTTGCCGCTAGAATTGCTCCATGAAAAGCATGAAGCCGGGGCCGCGGATCGACTGTCTTTTAATCCTTGCCGTTTTGACGTGTTGGGCTGGGGGCGGGCTGGGCGCGCCTGCGACCGAGGGGCGGTGGCCAGAGGAAAAAGCGCGGGCCTGGCACGAGAAAACGGGATGGCTTGTGGGGTGCAATTTTATGCCCAGCACGTCCATTAATCAGCTCGAAATGTGGCAGGCCGAGACGTTTGATCTTGCGACGATTGACCGGGAACTGGGTTACGCGGAAGGCCTCGGCTTCAATACGGCGCGCGTTTTTTTGCATAATCTGCTTTGGACCCAGGACAGCGAAGGGTTCCTGGACCGGATGGAACAGTTTTTGAAATTGGCGGAAAAGCACCATATCAAGCCGATCTTCGTTTTTTTTGACTCCTGTTGGGATCCCGATCCGAAGCTTGGCCGGCAGCGCGAACCGAAACCGTTTGTGCATAATTCCGGCTGGGTGCAGTCGCCTGGCCGGGCCTACGTGGAACACCCCGAGCGGCTCGACGAATTGAAGGGATACGTGGAAGGCGTGCTGGTTCATTTTCGCGATGATCCGCGAGTCGCCTTCTGGGACCTTTTCAACGAACCCGACAATTTGAATGATCCCGCCTACATGCACATCGAAGACCGCAACAAGAGTCAATCGTCCTTGATTTTGCTCAACAAAGTCTTCGCCTGGTCGCGCGAAGCCCATCCGAGTCAACCCGTCAGTTCCGGCGTCTGGAGAGGCAACTGGGGCGTGCCGGCTGAGTTGGGCGACTTCGAAAAGGTGCAATTGAATGAGTCCGACATCATCACTTTTCACGACTATGGTCCGCCCGACGAAGTCAAAGGGCGCATTGCCAGCTTGCGGGCGTATCGCCGGCCAATTGTCTGCACGGAATATATGGCCCGGCCCGCGGGCAGCACTTTTGATCCTATTTTAGGCATTTTCAAAAAGGAAGGCGTGGGGGCGTGCAATTGGGGATTTGTGTCAGGCAAGACGCAGACCATTTTCCCTTGGGACTCCTGGACCAAGGCCTACACCACGGAACCGCCTCTGTGGTTTCACGATATTCTGCGAAAAGACGGGACTCCGTACAAGCCGGAAGAAGTGCGGTATATCCGGAAGTTGACTCTGGGAGCCGCGACAGATTAAAACACGGCACAGCCTGCGATTATCTCGCAGGAAGAGACGGATGGGGGGCTTGCGCGCGTTTTTCCCGCTGGGGTGGTCGCCTCGGCGAGGCGACCCTAGTGTGCTTGGCAGGTGTTGTGAACTATCGGGATGAAAGGAACCCGACGGAGGCGATGACGCCAACCGTAGCGGAAGGTTAGGCCGAGGCCGCAAGGCGCAGG
>JBKQWF010000144.1:0-25136 GCA_052139695.1 Limisphaerales bacterium | reverse complement strand
TTCTCCGGCTGGCATTTGATGAAATCGCTGGCTGTGTCAGAAAAATACGGCTACGCGCGATACGTGGCGCATCAGGCCTATTATTCGCTCATCGGCCGCAGTTATGAATGGGAACTCATGCCGCTGGGGCTGGATCAGAAAGTGGGTGCTGTGCTACGGGGTCTTCTCCCCTCTCGTCGCTCACTGATTCATGTTCTTGTCGCACACTTCTTGTTGACGTTGTATGGTTGCGTCACCAGTAATGCATTTTGAAATAGGTTTGATGCATTTCGGAGGCGTCCTCGTGCATAAACTCCGATATAATTAGCACGTTATGACTTTTGTTTAGTCCCGCATCGACGCATGGCGATTGCCTCTGACTATTTTTCGCTTTTAACCAGCCTGAAAATCCGTCTGCCATAGCGCAACCGGCGCGCATCGTCGCTCGTTACACCATAGCCTGCAATCTTATGCTGTAGGTGTCAGAAATTCCATCGAGCGGCGGGATGATAGCTTGGCGAGGATTTGCGACCAAACTGTGCTGGTCATGTTTGAAACATCGATTCGGAATCAAGCGGCCAAAAGGGAAAGGAATTACAATTCGCCATGTTCGGGCGGTAATCCGCAAGATTGGCTGGCATTCCTCTAAGCAAGGATTTGGTCAATTACCCGCGCCGGTTCGACACCCGTCAGCCGTTGATCCAGCCCCTGATAGTTGAAAGTCAACCGCAGATGATCGATTCCTAACTGACGGAGCAGCGTCGCGTGCAGGTCATGAACATGCACCGGGCTTTGCGCGATATTGTAGGACATCTCGTCGGTTTCGCCATAGACCATTCCACCTTTGAACCCGCCGCCAGCCACCCACATGGTAAAACAGCGCGGGTGATGGTCGCGACCGTAGTCTGTTTCCGTAAGTTTGCCCTGGCAATAGATCGTGCGGCCAAATTCGCCGCCCCATACCACCAGCGTGTCGTCCAACAAGCCACGTTGCTTCAGGTCTTGAATCAGCCCATAACAACCCTGATCCACGTCTTTGCACTGCGCGGCCAGATCGTGCGGCAAGGCGCCGTGTTGATCCCAGCCCCGGTGAAATATTTGGACAAAGCGCACTCCGCGCTCGATCAGCCGCCGAGCCATCAGCGCGGAATTGGCAAATGTCCCACGTTGCTTTGAATCAGGCCCGTAAAGTTCCCAGGTCTTTTCCGGTTCTCGGGAAAGGTCTGTCAACTCAGGCACGCTCGCCTGCATCCGAAATGCCAGCTCAAATTGCCGCGCTCGAGTTTGGATTTCCGGGTCGCCCATGTTTTCGTAGGAGCGACGGTCCAACCGCCCCAGCCCTTCAATCATTTCGCGCCGCAATTCGCGCGAGATTCCTGGCGAATCTTTCAAGAAGAGCACCGGGTCTCCTTGCGCGCGCAAGGCCACTCCGGCCAAGCTGCCAGGCAAAAAGCCCGAACCCCATAACCGCGCGGAAATGGCCTGGACATTGGAGGCGGGATTGGAATGCGACGCGTGCAAGACTACAAACGTCGGCAAGTCCTTGTTTTCCGAGCCCAAACCATACGCCAGCCACGAGCCAATGGACGGCTTGCCCGTGATCATTGAACCGGTATAGATGAGTTGATTGGCCGGCTCGTGATTAATCGCGTCCGTATGCATCGAGCGGATGATGCAGAGGTCGTCAACCATTTTTCCGTGCCAGGGAAGCAATTCGCTGATCCAGGCACCGCTTTGGCCATGCTGCTGAAATTTAAAAACTGAAGGCGCCAGCGGGAAAGTCTCCTGGCCGGCGGTCATCCCTGTAAGCCGTTCACCTTGGTCCTTAAGCCAGCCTTTGAGGTCCTCCTTGAAACGGCTACTCAACGCGGGCTTGTAATCGAACAGGTCAATTTGTGAGGGCGCCCCAATCAGAGAGATATAAACCGCTGCTTTGGCCTTGGCTTTGGTCCGCCAAGGTTCCATCCCCGGGTCGGGGTCCGCGAGGGCGCTGGGTCCCAGGAGCGAAGCCAGCGCCGCGACTCCCAGTCCGCTGGCTGACTTGCGAAAAAACTGCAGGCGCGACAACATGGCGTTGTACCGGCCGACAAAATCATCATTCGTGTTCATGGGCAAACTATTTGGTCAGGGATTCATCCAGGTTCATTACTTCGCTGGCAACAACCGTCCACGCTGCCATTTCAGGGTGCGATAAATTCGGATTCACCGGTGATTCTCCAACGCTCAACAAGGCGTCTGCCTGGGAAGGATTGGCACGGAAATTCGCGAACGCGCTCTCTTGCAGGCTCCGGACATCGCTCCGCTCGTCGCCCTCCATTCGCCGCGAGATCAACCGCTCGGTGATTTCGTCCAGACGTTGATCGAAAGTTCTTCCCTCGGTCATCGCGCGCGCGGCCAGGTTCCGGGCGGCTTCGACAAATTGGGGGCCGTTTAGAGTGACGAGAGCTTGTAATGGCGTGTCGGTTGTCTCGCGCCGCGTGCAGAACACCTCGCGCGACGGAGCGTTGAGTATCTCCATGTTCGGCGGCGGGGCGATCCGTTTCCAAAATGTGTAAAGCGAACGCCGATAGAGGGAGTCTTCATGGTCCTGCACATAGTGCCTTGTATTGGAAACTTCCATCGCCACGGCTTCCCAAACTCCGGGAGGCTGGTAAGGTTTGACTGGTGGGCCGCCCACTTTTCCGACGAGCAAGCCGGCCGCTGCCAGGGCCTGATCGCGGATTTCCTCCGCGTCCAAGCGCCGCCGCGGACCACGCGAGCACAGCCGATTTGCCGGGTCCTTAGCCAGTCTTTCCGGTATCACTCGCTCGGATTGCCGATAGGCACGGCTCAAGACCATGCTTTTGGCCAGGCGTCGAAAGTCCCACTTATGCTCCATGAAATCAACCGCCAGCCAATCCAGCAAGTCCTGGTTCACCGGGCGCGCTCCCATCACGCCAAAGTCCTCGGTGGTCTCAACGAGCCCGGTCCCAAAGAAATGCTCCCAGAGCCGGTTCACGGTCACGCGAGCGGTGAGCGGATTGTTGGTGGACACCAGCCAGCGCGCCAGGCCGAGCCGATTATGCGCTTCGTCCGGCGCCATGGGGGGCAGCGCCTCAGGGGTGCCCGCGGTCACCTCTTGCTCTTTATCCGAATAAACGCCGCGCCGTAGGACGCTCGCAGTTGAGACATTGGTGTTTTCCTCCATCACTAACGTCGTGCCGCCACGCTGTCGCAAATCGAAAGATGCTTCGCCGAGCTTGTCCAACTGGTCTAGCGAGCTAAGATTCTGGCTATCCACCGCCGCGAGAAAGAGCGAGTACATTTCGTTCGTGTCCTTTTCTGTTCGGACAAGATTAGCAACTGCCAGGCGCGCCACTTCGCGACGGGTCAACGCACGGTTGTAAAATTGGACCTCTTGCAAATAAACATTCCCTCCCTTGAGCACATTGGTCGTCCCTTTGCCGTCTGATCTTGCGCCAAGACGAAAAGGCGCGGCGCTGGCGATGTTGGAACCCAGGTCGGATTTCTTGACCTCAACATCCGCAAGGCCGCCATCGACGTAGCACTGGAGCGCCTCGGAGCCTGTCTTGCGGCCGTCGTAAACGGCAAGAACGTGGTGCCACGTATTCGACTGGAGCGCTTCGCGTGTGGCGATCTGCAAGGCTGCGTCCGGATAAGTATCTATAATTGACACCTCCACCTTGCCTTCCTTCAAATACAGATCAAAGCCGCGAAAATCCTGGGTCTTGTCCATGCGGGAGAAAATCGCGCCATTCGGTTTGCCGCTGTAATAGACATCAGCCCCGAAGCTGGCTTGTCCTTTTCTATCGAAAGCCGGCATTGCGTTCTCAACAATCCCGCCGCCGTTTAATTCCGGCGCCAGCCCGAACGGCCCGGCCTTAAACGCTGTTTCGTCCTTCCAGGTGATTGTTTGCCCCTTAGCCGCTCCGTGGAATGCCACGTCTTTTATAGTCAAGGGAAGATTCAACTGAGGGACTGGGTAGGCAGGAATTTTAGGTGGATGCGCCACAATCGAGGTCGCCCAGTGGCCGAACTCCGGTCTGGCCTCCTTCTTGCGTTGCACGATGAACTGGTTGACGAGGCCAATTTCCTCTTGAAGGTCCGTCCATCGTTGGCGGTCCTTCAGATCAGGAACAAAGACCAGCGGCGGCGTGTTTCCGCTCTCCGGCCCATCGAGGTTGGGAACGGTGTTGTTTCGGAAAAAAGCGGTCAAGGAATAAAATTCCTTGGTTGTCAGCGGATCAAACTTGTGGTCGTGGCAGGTAGCGCAGCCCGTGGTGAGCCCCAGCCAAACTGCTCCCATGGTGTCGGTCCGGTCCTTCGCATAAATCGCGGCATACTCCTCAGGGATGGCGCCCCCCTCGCCCGTGGTGGGCAACAGGCGGTTGTAGCCGGAGGCGATTCTATCGTCGAGCGTGGCGTTGGGTAGCATGTCTCCAGCCATTTGGTCAATTGTAAATTCATCAAATGGCATGTTCGCCTGGTACGCGTGAATGACCCAATCCCGGTACGGCCAGAGGCTGCGGGAGTGGTCATGGTGGATCCCCTGCGTGTCGGCATATCGCACGGCGTCCAGCCACAAGCGGGTGAAATTCTCCGCGCAGGCGCTTCCGCCTAACATCCGATCGACCGCTTCCTCATACGAATTCTCCGAGCGGCTCCGGACAAAAGCCTCCTCCGCCTCGGGCGTGGGCGGCAATCCGGTCAAATCGAAACTCAATCGCCGAAACAATCGCCTCGTGTCGATCTCCAGGTTTGGCTCCAGACCATGGCGCTCCAGCTCGCGCGCGACAAAATGGTCCATTGGCTCAATGGCCCATCCCTCACCCGCGGCCGGAACGGGCGCTTTCACGGGAGCAATCAGCGACCACTGCTTCTGGTAATGAGCGCCCTGGTTGATCCATTCCTTGATCAACGCAATTTGTTCCGGCTTCAATCTTTTGTGCTCGGAAGCCGGGGGCATAATTTCATCGTCCGCAGCGGAGATGCGGCGGACCAATTCCGAGTTGACGGCGCTTCCCTTGGTGATAACCGGCTTTCCATCTTCCCGAGATTCGGACACCGCTGTCTCGCGGTCGAGCCGAAGGGGATGGCGCCGGGGTTTGCGGCTGGAGGAATCCGGCCCGTGGCAAGCAAAGCAGTTCTCCGAGAGAATGGGCTGAATTTGGTTATTGAACGAAATTGCGGTTCCGTCCGCCTCGCCGCTCGTTCCATAAAGCCCTTCTGCTACCGTCGCAGAAAGCGCAGCCAACAACGAACAACAAACCGTTGAATATTTTGTCCGTATCAAATTGAAAAAGCGGCCCAACAAAAGGTTCGGCAATGGATCCGGCCTAGAATTTGACCCAAAACGAGCCTGAATATTCATCCGATGGGCCGACTTCTGGGGAATTAGTCAGATTCTTTCCATTGTTGTGGGCCGCCAGGCAGGGGGCGTGTTTATAAGGAGGTGATTCTTGTCGAGGAATTTCCTGAAGAGTGGTGCACCCAGAAAGAGTTGAACTTTCAACCTTCTGATCCGTAGTCAGATGCTCTATCCAATTGAGCTATGGGTGCGTTCCGAGGAGAATTTTAAGTTTTCGCCTCAAAAAACTTGACTTTTCTATACTGCTTTTCTATACTGTTTGCATGGAGACGAGCAAAACAGAATCGAAACAAGAAGCCCAATGGCAAACGACTCCACAGGCAAATCTTGTCCGCAATACAGCGTCTGGAAATTATTATGCCAGAGTCCGGTTGAAGGGCAAGTTGATTTGGAAGTCGTTGAAAACCGACCGGCTCGCGGTGGCAAAACTGCGCCTCGGCGACTTTCTCAAAGGGGAAAATCACCGAGCCGAAATCGTTCAATCGGCGGCGCGTGGCAAGATGACGTTTGGCGATGCGGTTGTCCTGTACAAGCAACGCCTCGACAACGCGCAGCACCTGAAACCGCGCGCGAAGGAGTATCGGCAGAGCACCATTGACGCCCTCTTGAAAACCTGGACAGAGTTGAAAGGCACCGACGTTCGGAACATTACGGCGACTGAATGTTCCCAATGGGCGGCGGGTTTTGGCAAGAAGTATTGCCCCTCGTTCTTCAACAACACGGTTGGGACGTTACGCCAAATACTTAAAATCGCACTTGATGCGGGTGCTCGTTACGGCAACCCGGCGAATGAAATCAAAAAGGTCAGGGTGCGGCAGAAGATTTTGAAACTGCCCGAACACGATCAATTCCCGGCCCTCGTTCAGGCCGTGAGAGCAGCGGGCGGCAGGTTCAGCCAGGATTGCGGAGACTTGATTGAATTCTTGGCTTACAGCGGGGCACGAAAAAGCGAAGCAGCTCGCGTCGTTGGCTCGGATTGCGACTTCGCCAATGGCAGAATCACGATCAAGGGCGACCCTGACACTGGAACAAAGAACTGGGAGATTCGCGTCGTTCCCGTCATTCCAGACATGCACCGCCTCCTTGAGCGTATTCGTTTTGAAAAGGACGAAAAGAATTGGTCGGATAATCCGGTCATTGGCGTGAGGGAATGCCAGAAATCCATTGATTTGGCCTGCAAGAAATTGGGAATTGCCCGTTTCACTCACCACGACTTGCGGCATTTGTTCGCGACGCGCTGCATTGAGTCCGGCGTTGACATCCCGACGGTTTCCCGGTGGCTCGGTCACAAGGACGGCGGCGCGCTCGCAATGAAAACTTACGGGCATTTGCGCGATCAGCACTCAACCACGATGGCGCAGAAAGTCGTTTTTACCGAAACCGCGCCGAATGTCGTGCCGCTTTCCGTGGCTAACGCAGCAGCTCAGGCCAGCCATGTGAATGCGTCCAATGAGGCCGAGAAGAAATCCGTAGGGCACGTAAAGGCGAAATATGGATACGCATGGTGGGCATCGCGGAATCTGATGGAGGTGTTTTGGGGACAGCTTAACGAACCAACTTGGCTCATTCCCGCCGAACGCTTTTTGAGAATTGCGAAGGAGGCAATGGGCCGTGAAGTCTTTCCGCATGAGACCGAAGACCGTCAGGCTTTAATTGAGGAATTCGTGGCGCTCGTTCCCGAAGCGACGATAGCAACGCTTTGCGCGAAACTTAACGTGTCGCGGAATACACCCACCGCACCGCCGCTTGCAAAGACCGCATAGATTTTCAGCCACGTTCCGCATCAACGAATCCGTTTGAAGACAGTTTGACGGACATAGAAAATGAATTGCGTGTCGAGGGGTCAAAGGGAAATAGACGTGGCGTTCAGAGCGGGTTAATCTTCACGAATGACTTGGCGCGAGTTGAGCGACTTTTTGAATTTGCAACGGTTGGCTATGGTTCCCCGGCCAATCTCCGAGTTTGCCCGGATTGGAGAAAAAGCGGCGGACACATTCGAGCGTCTTGAAAAGGGAACGCGCGAATCACTTGGCGAAGCAGTGCGAGGATTTGCAACAACCAAGAATTGGCCCGCGCTTTCAGACGAACAAAACGTGATGCTGTGTTTCCGGCTGAGTTACGGTGTTGATTTGGCTATGACACTGAGCACCTGCACAACGAATCTTTTTCCTGCTTTAAAGAATTGGGACTCGGAAATGATCCAGTGGGCACTCAACGAAGCATGGGATTATCCGGGTCTTCCACACACCCTTCGCGTCTTTTCTGAAAAGCGAGACGCTTTTGGCAACGACCCGAAGCGGAATTAGCGAACTCCGAGGGGAAGCGTTTGAAACGGCTCGGACGTCCGGGACCTCCAATTATCGCCAAGCTCACTTTTGAGTTGCTTCGCTAATCCGAGAACAGCACGTAGTCCACAGTTTTGCCTTGGGAGGCATAGGACGTGACGGCGTAACCCCGCACAAATTCGCGGTAGTGCTTTTCCAAGATGCGGCCATCGACTAGGGGGATGCGGCCAAGGTGGCAGGCAGTTGCTGCCACTGCTCTTCTGAGATATTAGCCGATTTTCGGGCAGGTTTTTTCCAAGTGACCAACCGGTCGCTCGGTCCGATGCGCCGCCCTTTGCGGAAGTCACCGTGGCGGCTGGCGTGGAGATGAAAGAGGCCATCGGTTTGGTGGAAGAGTTGCAGAGAGTCCAGAGAGGCGTAGGAACAGAAGTTACGATCAGCCACCAGGATGTCCCCCGGGCAGAAGGTGGGCCACAAGTCGTGGAAGAGCTCGTTTTCACTGACGGCGTAAGGGGCGGAGGTCTCCTCCAGGAGAGCCCCGGTTTTGAGGCAGAAAACGCCCACCATCCGCACCAGAGGGAAACCGCAACCGGGCTTCTGGTCCTCGGATTGCGGGCAGAGCTGGCGGTTGGCGGCCGTGTCGGGAAGGTTGAAGCAAGTGCCGTCGATGACCTTGAGGGAGCGCTGGCCCGGGATCCCGGAAAGGAAGGTGTCTCCGTGGATCGCTGGGCCCCGGGCCAGAGCGCGGCGGATGTCGATTAACTCCGGGCAGGTCCAGCGGGCGCGCGCCTGGCAGTAGGCACTGGTGTCGGAAGCGATCGTCGGAGGATGGGGCAGGCTTTGGTAGTAGGTCAGGATTTGATCGACGGCGCTGCGACAGGAGGAATCCGGATCCAAGGTCTGATCCAGAAAGGCCAGGAAGGTGAGTTTGGGCGGGTAAAGGTACTCGCGGCTGTTGTCGCCCGTCTCGTTGGGTTGGAGCAAAAGCGGGTCAATGCGCTGGGCACAGAGGCTTTCCAAGTGGTGGAGGGGACGGCGGCGCAAGGCAAGGCCGGCGTGGTGGAGGGGGGAGTGGAACTTGCCGAAGAGAGGAGCGGTGGTGAACATATATATATCTGTATTAATACAGATATTGCCATTGACAGTCGAGCCCAACTTTGCCATGATGGAGCCATGCAGCGCACCACCGCACCTCCTTTGGGTTCACGCCCTCCTGCTTATGAAAAACTCTTGGCCCGCCTGGCCCGCGCCGATTGGTTTTGTGATGGCACCGTGGTCTGCCGAACGCTTCGACGCAAAGTGGCGGGCCAGTGGGTCAATAAAGGACCGTACTACCTCTGGACGGCCAAACGCGTCGGCAAAACCGTCTGTCACGCTTTGTCCCGAGACCAATACCACGCGGCCCAACAAGCCATCGCAGCCCATCGCCAGATCAGGGCTGTCCTGGAGAAATTACAAACCATGACACTGGAAACGATCCTCAAAAAAGTGCCCGGAGTCCCCAAACGCAAGTAGCTTATAATACGCAACTTCCGCTATATCTACGTGCCATTCGGCTAAAACTGGCTCCGCAGATCGACCGGCGTCGGGCTGGTCATAATAAGGTTGGGACGGCTGTTGTCCGAATTCAAGCGATAGCGCGGGTCGGCTTTGAGGGAGAAGGTGACGGCGACTGTAAAATCCGTCGGCTGGCCTGGGCCTTGCGTTACCATAAAATTCAGGGCTGATGTCCAGCTCCGCAGATCGCGATAGATCGAATACATTTGCTGTTGCATATAGCCGTCCTGCGCTTCGTAAAAGTCGGTCATGCGAAAGCCCCAGTTTTCATTCATGCGGTAGTAGAAAGAAATGTCGAACAAGTTGTGCCCCGGCAGGCTTTGCCCTGGATAACTTTGAAACTCCGGGTCGTTATTCATCAAGTAGTAATAGCCCAGCGACAAACTCCACGTCGTGGTCGGTTGGATGAAGATGCGCTGGATGGCCTCACGCCAGCAGGAGTTAACCAAATCGTAACGCAGCGCCGAACTGAAGGTTATCCAGGTGCGGGGGCGGATATCCAAGTCGGTATAAAGATCGGTAAAGGCATGATTGGTGCCGGGATTGAGGTTCCAATCCGTGTAAACGGCCCAATTGATCAGGTCTTCGATGCCATCTTTGCGGTGGGTTTGCAGGATGTTGCGCAGTTGCAGGCGCAGGACATTCTGGCTGGTGATAGAGTCAATGGAGTTGTAGGACGGAAACTCCAGCGGCAACTGCCGCAAGGTGGGGATTTGATAATCAAATTGGGGAAGCTGCGATGGTGAGCGCGTGGGCGCGGGGATATAGCCGTAGTCGAAATCAGGCTCAATGATATGACGCAACTCATGCGCGTCGAGCAAGGGGATTTCCACGTCTCGAAACACTTGCGAGGCTTTGAAAGAGACATCGACGCCCGTCTCGAAAACGCCGCGCACCTGCTGGTTGGTGTGGACTTGCGGGCCATCGACATCGCTGTAGTAAGTGCCGCGCCCCCCCACCCGCGGGGTGACGTTGAGCCAGCCAAAGAAAGTCGCCGGCAAGGTGAATTGATGGAAAGTGTCCGCCCGGCTCGCGCTGTAATTGGCCGGATTGGTCGAGGAGCCGTGCAGCACGAGATAAGCGAGGCCGTTGGGGGCCAAGGTCACGTTGGTGAAAGGCGTTGGCGTATTGGTGTTGGCAAAGGCCCGCTCGTAATAGCCGACCGAAGTTTCGCTTTCATAATAGATCGGAGTGACGCCGACCTCCTGCCGCAGGCCGGACAGCTTAATGTCCGGGAAACGCTCGACGGTTTCAAAGAAATTGACCAGTTGCGGCTGCACCACGCCGTCGAGCACCCAATTGGGCCAGAGTTTCGTGCCCTCGGCAAAAGAAGCGGGTTCAACGTTGGCCTGGTACTCGTTCCAGTAGAAATCGCGGATGATCAGCGGATCGCTTTGGTAATTGGCGACAACCTGAATGATGGCGTTGGTGCCTGGACGGTCGGTATAGAAAAAGCTCATCCGCTGCCGTTCCTCTTTCAGGTGCGGCGCGGAAATGCCGTCGGCCCCAGGGTTCTGGTCCTGCGCGTAATAATAACGGAAAGCCGCTTCGCCCCAATCGCCGGCGTGCAGGAACAGGTCCGGTCCGCCAGCCTCGCCGCGTCGTTCGCGTTCGTCGAAATGAAGCGAGCCATCGAGAATCCCGGTGCCGTACCAATTGTAGGTGCTCAACAAATAGGGGCCAAAAATACTGCGATAGCCAGGGGCGAATTCCCAGTTCTGGGTGTGTTGTCCCAGCGTCCGCTTCAAGTAGGGCCAGTAAAACACCGGTGTTTTTCCGACAATATAGGTGGCTTCCCACATTTCGATATAAGCGCCTGGAAGGATTTTGATGTGACGCGCGCGGATGCGGCTGCCCGGAATGGCATAATCATCGGTCGAAATGTAGGCGTTGGTGGCAGTAAAGACCTGGTTGCTGTTGCCTTTGAGTTGTTCGCCGGAGACGGAGAAGGGCATTTGTGCCGTCTTGAAGGAACCTGCCCGCACGTCCCCGGTTTTGAAATTGTAGATGAAGTTTGTGCCGCGCCAGATATGCCCATGGTCCAATATTTCAACGTCGCCTTCCGCCACCACTTCCCCGGTCAGGTCGTTGGCTGCCGCTTGCTCCGCCATGATGAGGGTGTTTTGATTGCTCGCCAGCACGCCGTGGGTGAAATAGTTGGTGTTGTTGGCGGACTCAAATTGGCTCTGGCTGTCCACCCCGTGGATCTGCCACGAATCGCTCTGTTGCGCTGCACACGCCACCGTCAACGCCAGGAAAAGCGTGAACACGAAGACAGGACGCGGTTCTTTTATCAACAGGCTCAGATAACCAAATGCCGGTATCGCTGCCAAGGGGAATTGACAACGGATTGCCGGCTTCCCGCGGAGCCTGGTCGTTTCGACCGCTCCTGAAGGCGTCCCGCCGACAGGTCTTGCGCGTGCGCTTTCACCGTTCCGGCGAGTCAACAGGCTTATCGCTGACAGTTCGCGGCCGCCTGGAACGGAGCTCGATATCCGTGAAACCAAGCTGGTAAAGCAGGATCGTCAACTGCGCCTGGCCCCGTTCGGCGGCGTCCTTGAGGATTCCATTCTGCAACGCGCCCAAGCGCAATTCCTCCACCGCCGCCGCCCGGGCGTTTTGTTCAAGGTCCTTATCGAAAGAGCGCAGCAGGCCAGTGGACCGTTCCACAATCTGGGTGCGATGGTCATCCAGATAGACATCGGTGACCCGCGGACGAGGCAGCGTTATGTGAATCTTTTTGCCGTCGATTTGGATGTCACCGGGGGCGATTTGATCGAGATCGAGGCCGGCTTTGACGACGCCATGCGCCACGAGCAGAACCCGGCTGTCGCCGTACCATTTGGCGTCGTCGAACACCACCACTTTTTCCAGGGTGTAACGAACGGTGGTAAATTGGGAAAGGGTCTGCACCTTTTTGACCACAGTCGCCGTGCTCAATAACCCGCTGAGCCCGTGGCCAAAGTAGCGATACCCCATCAAGCCGAAAACCAGTCCAATCCCAAAAACGAAGGCGCCAGCAACAACGGCGGCAGCGGCTTTCTTCCACATGCCGATCAGTTTAACGCCGCTGGAGCGGGCGCAAAAGGCAAAACGGGAAAGGCAGTTGCCCGATACGCGGCGTTTCATTACGCTGGCGGCATGAGTTTTTCCACGTTTGGAGAATATCCGGCCTACCGCCCGCGACGCCTCCGGCAATCGCCTTTGTGGCGGAGCCTGGTGCGCGAAACCTCGTTGACGGCGCAGCGGTTGGTCCTGCCGCTCTTCGTTCGCCCGGGCCGCAAATTGCGCCAGCCTGTCGCCTCCATGCCCGGCGTTTTTCAATTGTCGCCGGACGAAGCCGTCCGCGAGGCGGAGAAGGCGTGGGCGGCGGGTGTGCCGGCGGTCTTGCTTTTTGGCATTCCGGCGGAAAAGGATGAAAAAGCCTCAGGCGCTTACGCCCGCAACGGCATTGTGCAACAGGCGATTCGGATGCTGAAAAAGCATTTGCCGGAAATGCTGGTGTTTACGGACGTTTGCCTGTGCGAATACATGAGTCATGGCCATTGCGGCGTGCTGGAAAAGGGAGGCCGCGTCGCCAATGACCCCACCTTGCTTCTATTGGCGCGCGCCGCGGTCAGCCACGCCGAAGCGGGCGCGGATTTGGTGGCGCCAAGCGACATGATGGACGGGCGGGTGGCGGCCATTCGCCAGGCGCTGGACAAAAATGGCCTTGCCGAAACGCCCATCCTTTCTTACGCGGCCAAATTCGCTTCGGCCTATTACGGCCCGTTCCGTGACGCGGCGGAGTCCGCTCCAAAATCTGGCGACCGCCGCGCGTATCAAATGGATGGGGCCAATGCGCTGGAAGCCTTGCGCGAAGTGGCGCTCGATATTCGGGAGGGCGCGGACATGGTGATGGTCAAGCCCGCTTTGGCCTATTTGGATATTCTGCATCGGGTCAAGGCGGAGTTCGGCTACCCAACGGCTGCCTATGCCGTGAGCGGGGAGTTTTCGATGATCAAAGCCGCCGCCGCGCGAGGCTGGATCGACGAGCGGGCCGTGACTTTGGAAACGCTGCTCGCCATGCGCCGCGCCGGAGCCGATTTCATCATCACTTATTCCGCCGCCGCCGCCGCGCAGTGGCTCAAGGAAGGGTAGAGCGGAGCTGAAATGATTTCACCACGGAGTAGTGGGCTCCGTGTGGAGACAAAACGCTCTGCATTAACTCAACCTGCGCCGCTGTCCATTGTCCAAAGGGTGTCTCGCGCAGTTCCTGCATGGTTTGCGTGAGGTCCAGGCGTTCACTGGCCTTCATCTCTTTGACGCGGCCAATCGTGAGATGTGCCTGGAAAGGCCTGTCCTCTTTAGCGTAACCGAGTTCCACAAGACGTTCGTCGAGTTTGTTCTTCAGCGCCAAGAGAGCGCCGGACGGGTCGGACAGGCCTGCCCAAATGATCCGGGGCCGGCTGGGCCTCGGAAAGCATCCCAATCCCGTTGCTTCCAAAGGATGGGCTTTCACTGAGGAGCACACTTCGCCAAGGACTTGTTCCAGGTCCTTGATCCGTTCGCGCGGTGTGCTGCCGAGGAAATTGAGGGTCAAATGAATCTGTTCCGGCAGGGACCACGCCACGGCCTTTGGCGGCAGCACTTTGGCTAGCCCCCGGATAGTGTCGGAGAGCCGTTGGATAATGGGTTCCGGCGGAAAGACCGCCACAAACAGCCGCACTTTATCGTTCGCCGCCATGCGCACAACATGGCAAGCCGGAACCAGCACGTAAATGCAGAATATGTGACGAGCCGTAGGATTTGAGAAGGAGGTAGCGAGCTGATGAGCGCATGATGTCTAGAAAGCCGCTACACCCGCTACATTGTTGATGGTGAGGCATTTAATCCGCTACAAAACGCGCTACGAACTCGCTACAGAGCCGCTACATTTTCTTGTACAGGCAGCCTCTGGTTTCGCTTCGGGGCGTTTCCAGCAGCAGATGATAGTGATGGGACATCAGGCTCCCCGGAAGGTGTGATATTCTTGCCGCAGGTGCAAAGTCTTTGGCTATGCGGGTTCGACCGGCAGGTCGAGAAAGAGTTGCGGAAAGTAGAATTCGTGAACTTTCGATGGGAATGAGACGCGGAGCGGGCCTTTCGGACTGGGCGTTTCAAAATAACTCTCGGCAAGGCCCAGTTTGATGATCTCCGCAGAAACCGTAGATCCTTTGCCGGTGATTTGCTGGACGCGTGAACGAGGAATCTCGCCTTCATCCACCAGCGTGCGGGTCACGCGCATAAGTTCGTCGCGATAGCGATCGAGGTGCAAGGCTTGAAACTGGAAGTAACGCTCCACGCGCGTGCGCAGGGCGGGCAGCCCGAGCAGTCCGCTCATGAACTGGATTTGGTCGAGCATCGTCTCGAGAAGGAAGACACAAAATTCGGCCAGCGCCGCGTCCGAGAGATTGCCCCGGCCATCGAGATCACTGCGCCGCCCCTGGTCGGCAGCTTCGAGAGAGGCATAATAGCGCTGCCGCCAACGGGCCAGTCCGCGGGACAGGGTCCATAGGCCGTGGCCAGGGATGCCATGGCGGATCAGTTGCGCGTGAGACTGGAGCCGGATCACGCGCCCGTTGCCATCGCCAAACGGGTGAATCCAGGCAAGGCGATGATGGGATGCTGCGACTGCCACCAAGCGGTCGGTTTCCAAAATCTGTTGATCTCCGTAAAAGGATTGGACACGGTTGAGGAATTTCGGCAAGGCTGCAAAATCCGGCGGGGTGTGTTTACCCACATCCACCATGAAATCGCGCAGGCATCCGGGCTGGATTTGGTAACGCTGACCGCTCTTGGTGGTGGCCCAGTGCAGCGTTTCCGGGAGGCGGGTATAAAACTCGCGATGGAGCCAACAGAGAAAATCAGGGGAATAAACATCCACCGGCTCTCCCGCCAGTCGTTCTTCCATGAGTTTTTCCACGGCGATATGGGCTAGACTGAGCTGCTGGTTGTCATGTTGGGTTTGATTGTGCGAGAAATCGCGCTTCAGCGCGCGTTCGATGTCGCGCGGTATGGTCTTGTGGCCCTCAATCAGGTTGGAATAATAGCAATTCATCTCGCGGACCAAATCCGCCACCCTCTTGAGCAGAAGAGGCGAGTGAATTTGTCCGGCAAGCAGGCCCGAGGCCTTCAGTATTTCGCTCGTCAACCCCGAAAGACGCCCGCACTGCGCCTTGGGGAGCAAAGGCTCCATTGCATCGGGTTGCTCGCAAATTTCCATAATGAACAGACTTTCCAAAAATCCAAACGAAAATATATCATTATTCTAAACTGCTTGCAAACAGAATCTTACGCACAATTGAAGATGCTTTGGCTGCAATAAAACGAAAATCTTTATGAAGATTCACGCTTATATAAACAACGGAATGGATGTCATACCGAGCGCCTCTTCACGCATCCCCTGATTCATTTCAAACAGGACCTGTTTTCGAGTTGGTTTGAATGGCCACGTCATTCCCTTGGCCGCGCTTCGGCCTGGGCTTTGGGGCGTCTCCAGCAGCAGATGATACGGATTGGACATCAGGACATAGGCGTGAACGCGCCAGCCGGGTTTCTGGCAGGCCTCACCCAAGGTGCCCAGAAAAAGGCCATAATCCAGGTCATCGCGAAACATTATCTGGCGTCCACTCGTTTCGCGCCATCACCCCTTGGCGCTTTGCCTTGGCCCTTTGTGCGACCGCCCATTAAAAAATGTGATTATGTGGGACTGGCCCGTCCGCTGATTGACTCGTCCGCTGATTCGTACGTTGACCGTTGCAATGATCTAATGACATCGTTGGCGGTTCCGAATCGCCCTTCGGCCGCCTGGAGCGGCGCGGGATTTGAGAAAGTCCAATTGACCCGGCTGGCAAGAGAAGCGTGATAGAGCTCCGGGCCACGCCCGGACGGCGGAAATTAATTTACTAACGGGCTCGGGTGGCTGCCTTCGCACAGAGGGAGCAAATCCGGCGGCAGGCGGCTGAACACGACGGCCACCCAGCGGGGGCGCCCCAACGCGATTTCCTCACGGCAAATGTGCTTGAGTTTAATCAGCCTTAACCCCAGCGTATGACGACAAGAAAAAAGGCTCACATGAGAGAAATTTGGTCATTTTTCAGTGGCGGTATGGGTTTGGACTTGGGTCTTGAATCGGCCGGCCTTGGTGCCAGCTTGGCCGTCGAACTTGACCCATGGTGTTGTGCGACTATCCGTGACAATCGGCCGCACCTTACCCTCCTGGAGCAGGACGTCAATGCGTTGTCCTCTGAGGATTTGCGCCGAGCCCGTAATTTCAAGGGTGAGGTGTTTTTAATGGCGGGTGGCCCGCCGTGCCAAAGTTTTTGTTCTGGAGGCAAGCGAGCGGCTCTATCGGACCCGCGTGGAAACTTGATTTACGTTTATCTTCGTCTTGTTAGAGAGATCCAGCCCCGGTTTTTTCTGATGGAAAACGTTGCAAACCTCACGACGGCTGCGTTGCGCCACCGGAGCATCAAAGACAGACCTGGAAAGCATTGGAACCTGCGGGCATACAGCAGTCGACCGGCTGGCATCGCCGTTGGCGACGATGCCCCGCCTATGGAGCCCGATGAGTTGTCAGGAACCGCGATCAGACAGATCCTCGAGGACGTGACAGGGATGAATTACTCGGTGAACTTCGGCGTGATTGATGCCGCTGACTACGGCGCCCCACAACATCGCCTGCGGTTTGTAATGATGGGTGTTAGGGAGCATTCAGCGCCAGCGTTGCCTATGCCAACTCATGGGAATTCGCTGCTTGGTCTTGCTCCTTACAGGACAGTTGGAGACGCCATTCTTGACTTGCGGGAGAACTCCGGTCCGCACAGTAACTACACCGACAAAGTGGCAGATTTTTTCAAATTGGTCCCCCCCGGTGGAAGCTGGAGGGATCTGCCAAAAGCGATGCAGCGTGAGGCGCTTGGCCCGTCGTTCGAATCGGGCGGCGGCAAGACTGGATTTTTCCGACGCCTCAGCTATGACCAACCAGCGCCGACTGTAACAACCAAGCCAAATCGCAAGGGTTCGGCGATGTGCCATCCTGAGTTTGTGCGGCCCTTGTCGGTAAAGGAGTATGCACGGTTGCAGGGGTTTCCCGACGATTGGCGGTTTTCGGGAGCCATGAATCAGCAATACCAGCAGATTGGAAATGCCGTTCCAGTGCATCTTGGAATGGCAGTGGCAAAAGCTATTCTGTCAGAAAAGCGAAGGATTCCTTCGGTGCATGGCGAGCAGCGGCTTCATTTTGAGAGTATGCTTGAAAAAGCAAACCGGCGGCTGCGGATGGCTGCCCGGAACAAGCGTGGACAGAACGCGACGCTTGAACTTTTCTCGACATGAGCACGACGGTTGAGTTTTTTCCTGCTGATCATCCGATTCAGCAATTGAACGAAAGACTGAAGGAACGCATAGTGCGAGCACAAGGGAACCGGTTCGAGAAGGACTTCAAGACGGCGGCAGATGTGTGTGGGCAAGTGCTCGGCGATTTGAAAATCTCGGTAAGAGTGCCACCGCGAACGAAACACATGAAGGCGGCTGATTTGGCCGACCAACCATTTGCGTTGTTGCAGCGCTTCTTCTTTGAAGTTCTCAGAGCTGGAGGTGTGCCAGAGCAGGCGGTAACACTTCAGGCAATCAACCTAGCGCAGCGAACTCATTTGACAAGGGCATTTGCAAAGCCTGACGAAACCGTGAGGTTTATAGAAGGGAAGGTGCTTGAGATTGTCAATCGTTTTCCAAAAACTCCAAAAGATATCGAGTGTGGAAAAAATCCGGGCGATGTCATCGACCCGTACATCTTGAGCGCGACTGAGCACCTGTTGTTTGGAGGCAAGCTGGACTTGGCTGTTGCCGCGACGGTGTCGCACAAAGCACTAATGATGATTGAAGGGCTTTTAGGCCACCTTCATGAGGACGTCATTGGAGAAATGCGAGGAAACGTCCGGGCACCAGAGCCACGCGGAGGTGAACAGGAAGAGATTAACGTGGCAACGAATCCGTTTCCTGGTGCAGACGTCGTGCAACCTCCCAGCCAGGCATCGGAGAGACTGAGGTTCCATCAAATTAAGAGCAAGACTGGCTCCGCGAAGGGCGGAGATGGGAAGCGCCTGGGTGATCAGTTACGCCGATTGCAGGAGAAATATGGAGCCGACATTTTTTATGACGCTCTGATAGGCAACACGCTGAAAGGGCACAGGTCGAGGGCTGGCGTGGAGAGAGCAGCTCCGACGGTGATTGTGCTTGTGGGAAATGCAGCATTCTGCGAGTTGACTCGGAGCCCGGTCGGTCCGGAGTTGCTGCTCAGGGTGTATCAGGCCGCTTTTCTGGAGGCGTCAAGGAAAACGGGCTATATGGTTGAGGAGTTGACAGCGGTAATCGTGTCCACGTTCAAGCGGCGTGCCGAGCAGCAAGGGGAGGGCTTTCTTGAGTCCATCCTCAAAGAGGTGACCCAAGGTCCGCCAGAGCAGCAGGACAGTCGATTTACGCCGGGGGATTAGTCGCTGCTAAGCTGCTAATGTGGCTTCAAATATTTGCCCAAGCCTACTTCTATTCTGTCAAGACAGCGTTTAGAGTTTCGGAGATCGTGCTGCCAGAGGCGAATGACCTTCCAACCCAACGCGCGCAGGTGAACTTTTACACGCCGATCCCTTCGGGTATTTTTTCCCAATTTAAGCGCCCAAAAAAGAGCATTGGTCGCAGGTCGTCGTCCGTGCTTGGGGCAGCCGTGCCAAAAGCACCCATCGACAAAAACGGCGAGGCGTTGCCGTTGGAAGACGAAATCGGGGCGGCCTGGGACTGGTTGGTGGCGCCGCCATCCAGTAATACGTGCGGCACGAAGAATGGAGGCCAGTTTCAGCTCGGTGGCTTTATTGCCACGAGAGCGGATTGCGGCCATTACCTGCGAGCGCTTATGCCTGGAATAGATATCTGCCATTATGGCCAACGCCGTGTGCTTTGGCTCTTGAATTTGGCCTCTGCCCTGCGGCCCGCGCCAAAGATCGCCACAAACAGCCGCACTTTGTCGCTTGCCGCCATGCGTCCAACATGGCAAGCCATGACCAGCGCGTAAATGCAAAGTGTGGTCACCCAAACGGTGCGATTGAGACCGTCGTTCAGCTCACAGTAGGTCTCGTAGTGCTCTCGCCCTCCGGAGAGGCGCGCACAGAGTGCCGCGCCCCTGCCCGACACTGCTTTCAAACTCGCCGGCACCTTTCACTATTGGCGTGCAATTTCTTAATCCAGGCCAAAGATATTTGAAACTTGGGCGTTGCAGCAGCACGCGCCCTACCCAAGAATGGTGGGGCGGTGCTGCCGCGCCGCCCAAGTCTGAGTGTTTGACAATAAATGACCGACCTGCTGCACATTGCTCCCTCGCCGATTCAAGGGTTGGGCGGATTCGCCAAATCCGCCATTCCGGCGGGGAGCCGGGTTATTGAATATGTGGGCGAAAGGATTACCAAAGGGGAATCCGCGCGGCGGTGCGAGGCCATGAATTGGTTCATCTTTGGACTCGACGATGAGTTTGACCTGGACGGGAATGTGGAGCGGAACCCGGCGCGTTTTCTCAATCATAGCTGCGCGCCCAACTGCGAAGCAATCTGCGAGGAGGGGCGGATCTGGATCGTGGCCTTGCGCGACATTCGTTCGGGGGAGGAAATCACCTTCAATTACGGATACGACTTGGAGGATTACCAGGAGCACCCTTGCCATTGCGGCGCGCCAGAATGTGTCAATTATATCGTTGCCGCGGAGTTAATGCCGCATTTGCGGAAGAAAGCCTCGATTTCCGCGGCGGGAGATTGAGTCACCAGTTCGCGCGGCGAATCGTGGTACCAATCGCGCGGAAGATAGCTGGTGTATGGCTCCTGCGTGAACCGCCGGCAAAGGAGGGCGACGACGCCGCGATCCGTCTCGCTGCGAATCAACCGGCCGGCCGCCTGCACGACGCGGGTCATCCCCGGCTGCAAGTAGGCATAGGCAAAACCGGCTTGCTCGGTTTCATCAAAGTAACGGCGCAAGAGTTCGCGCTCGAAGGAAACCTGCGGCAGCGCGGGCGAAATAATATAAACGCCGCTGAGCAGCTCTCCCGGATAATCAACGCCCTCGGCGTACATCCCGCCCAAAACCGCCAAGAGCACCACCCCCTCGGGAGGGGTGCCAGCCAGCGATTGCAGGATGGCTTCGCGTTCCATTTCACCCAGGCCCGGCCGCTGCACGAGGACCGCGGCGCGGAGCGGCGGCATTTTTTCCGCCACTTGTTGAAGGAATTTGTAGCTGGGGAACAAGACGAGGACGTTGCCGCTTTGCGCGTCAGACATTTGGGCGATGAGCCTGGCGATGTCGCCAAAGTGCCGCGCGCGCGCGGCGTAGGTGGTCTGGACTTGCGGCAGAATCAGCACTTTGCGGTTTTCCGGGGGGAAAGGCGGCGGGAGCGACAGCCGCCGGGTTCGGTCCTTTTCCAGTCCGAGCAGGCGTTGCGTCACGTCAAGAGGAGAAAGTGTGGCGGAAAACAAGATCGCCGAGGAGGCGGCGCGGAAAACGGGCGCCAGCGCGGGGGCCGGGTCGAGGCAAATGACCGCCAGTCGGACGCCGGTTGGGCGCTTTTCCACGATGGCGGCGAAGCCGGGACCGAACAGGTTGAGAATGGCCATGAATCTCTGCCATTCAAAATGCAAATCCACGATGGAGTCTTCCGGCAGCGCCAGTTTCACTTCGCGTTTCCAGGAGAGATACCGCACAAAGAGCGTTTCCCATTCCTGCCAAAGCTCGCGCAGTCTGGCCACCGGCAACGGCGTTTCGCCGATGGTCTCATTTTCAGCCAGCGACTGCGCGGTTTCACGAAGGAGAACGGCCATGCTTTCCACGGCGCGCGAAAGCGATTCGAACAGTTCGCCCGGTTGCAGCAAGAGCCGCCCGGCGATGTCGCGAAAGGACTCCTCCAGCAGTTCAGGCGAAAAAATCTGGCGCGCGCGGTCGGCCAGGTTGTGGGCTTCGTCCACCAGGAGGATGGCCGCGGAAAGGCCGTCGCGGTCCAGGTGGCTCAACGCGGCGCCCGGGTCGAAAACGTAATTGTAGTCGGCGACAAGGGCGTCAGCGCGCCGCGCCAATTCCAACTGAACCTCGAAAGGGCAGACCTGCTCCCGTTTGGCCGCCGTGAAAACGGCTTCTGGATCATAATGCGAATGAGCGGAACGAAGCCGGTCCAGGAGCCGCGACTTCTCCATTTTGCCCGGGTAATCCCTGGCGTATGGGCAAAAATATTCATGACAGATAACGCGGTCGTTCGCGCACATTTTTTCTTTGGCCCGGATTTGCGCGGTGCGAAAAGCGCCTTCGCGGTTGAGGGACTTAAGCACGGAGACGGCCATTCTTTGCTGGAGTGTTTTTGAGGTGACAAAGACCACTTGCCGCCCCTGCGCCAAGCCGTGGGCCAGCGCGGGAAAAAGGCTGGCGGCGGTTTTGCCCGAGCCGGTGGGGGCTTCGGCCAGCAAGTGGCCGCCGGCCTCCAGCGCCTGCTGGACGGCGTCCATCATGAGTTTCTGGCCGGGCCTCGTTTGGTCATGTGGAAAAGCCAGGGTGCGCGCGGCGGCGGCCTTTTGTTCGCGGAGTTTCGCCTCGGCTTTCCACACCGCCAGCGCCTTGGCGAGACGCCGCCCCAGATCGGCTTCCATGTCCGCCTCGTCATAGACGACGGGGACGGGGAATTCCGCCGCAGTGGCGAGGTCCAAATAGACCAGCGCCCCGGAAACGGGAGCATGGCCCAGCCGGCGCCACAAATGGCAATAGATCAAAAGCTGGCGCTGATGGCGCTCAAACGCGCCGTCGCTTCGGCGCATATCGGCGGTCGGGAAATAGGCGGATTTAAACTCTTCGACCAGCCAGGAACCGCCGGCTTGCTCCACGCAGCCATCCAGCCGCCCCGTGACCAGCGCCGTCCAATCCCCCACCGGCCAGATGAAGCGCAAAGAGACTTCGCGTTGATAACTGGGCCGAGCCAGGCAGCGGGCCCGCAGCACGCGAGAGTGCAACTCGGCGCCTAATCCGAGACGATGCCAGCCCTCGCCGCGTTCCAAGCCAATTCGTTTGAACCCGTCCACCTCAGCCAGTTCGCGGGCGGATGCCTGAAAGGCCTTGGATGTTTCGTCGAATATCAGAACTTCACCTTACGTGGTAAATCCGCCCGCCGCCAATGGAAATGGGGCGCGACGCGGAATGGGGGAAGGCAGGGGCGCCTCGCCGAGGCGACCGTTCCGGCGAGAAACGCCCGCGGACGCTCGCCGAGCCGTCCCTGCCGTCCGTGACTGACCATTACGCTCGACATCTCCGGCGGCGCGGTGGATAAATGCGCCTGTGTCGGAAATCGCTTTCAAACATCAGCACCGCGTCACTTACGGTGAATGCACGGTGGGAAACCACGTCTATTACTCCCGCTATTTGGACATGTTGGAGGAAGCGCGCGGCGAATTCTTCCGCCAGCAAAGCCAGCCGTTGCGTCAATGGCAGGAAAGCGGGACGGCTTTTCCCGTCATTGGCGCGCGCATCGACTACAAAGGGCCGGCACGTTACGACGATCTGATTACCATCGAATTATGGATCACGGAAATGAGAGGCGTGCGCTTGAGCATCGGGTTCCGCATCACCCAGGCCGATGGCAGCCTTCTGGCGGAAGGCGAAACGCGGCACGTTTGCGCCAGCGTGCAAGAGAAACCGCAACGCTTGCCCAAAGAGTTGGTCGAACGCTTCCAGCCCTTTGTGCGTGTGCCAGCCGATCCAGCCTGAGCAAATGGAGTCAAATATGTTTTCACACATTGTTGTTTTTTGGACTGACCCGGCCCAGCCGCAGGCGGCCGACGATCTCTTGGCCGGAATTGAAAAATATTTGCGCCCCATTCCTGGCCGCCTGCATTTTCACGCCGGGAAAATGGCCGCCAGCCCCCGCGCGGTCGTCGATCAAACCTACCAAATCGCGCTCAACATCGTCTTTGCCGACAAAAAAGCGCAGGACGATTATCAAGCCCACCCGCTGCACATCGAATTCCTCAACGGCGTCTTCAAAAAGACCTGCAAAAGGATTGTAGTTTACGATTTTGAATAAACGAGGAGTTTGACCAGGGGGTTTTTCCCAGTGGAAAATGGGATTCATTTGGGCGGCGCGGCAGCGCCGCCCCACCGTCATTGGGTGGGGCGTTGCTGCCGCAACGCCCTAATTTCAGGCCTCTTTGGCTAACTTTTTTTGCGATTACCTGTCGTGCCAGTGGTTCTTGGCATTTTCCGAAAATGTGTTAAAATGCAGCCATGAAACAAGGAGTTCCCGGCGCTATATTGCTGCTCCTCGTTTCCTTTGGGTTGATCTTCACGCCCACGCGGTTGCCAGCCTTTTCCCTCTTGGGCCCCTACGAAGAGTGGATGCAACCGTCGGACAGTTTTCGTTCGCCTGTCCGGCTTGATGCGCCGGCGCCTGGGGACATCGGCGGACCAATGGTGATCAGCAACGGTTACCGATGGAATGTTCCTGTCGTCACTTACGGATTTGACCCCTCGTTTATCTCCTTTTTTGGAACGAATGGCGTGGCGGCGGTGGAGGCGGCGATTCAGATTCTCAATGATTTACCGCCTGCGTCTAAGATTCAAATGACAAATTTCCCGGAGATCACCCAAGGCATTAATTCCTTGGCGGCGTCGCGATCTTTGTACGATCTGAAATCGGCGGCATTGCAGGCGCTCCTTGAACAATTGGGCCTAACGAGCCCAACCCGCTTCGAGGATGTAATATACCTGTGGGTAGCGGTCCCAGGAGGTCCGTTTTATGAGGAATATGCTTTCGTTCAACGGAACTACGATCCTCAAACCTTGGCGTCGAGCAGATCCATTGATGGCTTTCTGTTTACTTACCAAGTCATATCGCTGCTTCCCCTTGGCGAGAATATCCGTTGGGCAGAACCGGCGATGGAAGGCCCCCAGCCACCTTACGAACCTTATTATCCCGCCGTAGCCGACAACGTATTGGCGGCAGGAGAAGTTTACAATGGATTGACACAGGATGACGTGGGCGGTTTGAGCTACTTGCTTTCGACGAAGAATGTCGCCTATGAGACTTTGCTTCCAGGGATTTCCGGGGTCGGGAGCAATTCCAGCACTTTTGTCAACGGCGCCTGGCGGCCCGGGGTTGATAAGGTGACCTTTGTGCCGCACGCGTTGAGCTCCGTAAGCGGCGCGTTTCTGCCCATGACCAACCAGTTCACGGATACGTACGTGACCAACAACACGGTCGCGCATCAGCAATTGCAGCGCGTCACCACCCAACCTGATTTTCTCTTTTGCGCTGGCGATACCTATGACGGAATTCTCGCCGTGCTTCCCTACTCCCGCACCGGAACGAGCAATTGGATCAACAATGCTTCCTTGAATAGCAATCCTTCCGGCGGTGGGCCGGGGGTGATCCCGCCGCCGGTTCGAATTACTTTCGCCAAATTGGGCCGGCAGTTCGGAAGCGATGCTACGCTGACCGAAAACTCAGTGGAGGATTCGTCCACGTTTTGGGGAACCTTTGACCTTTCCACCAATCCCCCGATCGTCTATCCGGCGACCCAAACAGGAACGAATTTTCTGACCGTTCGGTTGCAATTAGGCTCTGGTTCTTCTTATTATTCAATACCAACGCCCAGATACACTTTGACTTGGACGGTTTCCAGCCAAGCGGGCGCAATGCTGCTCCTTCAAACATCAACCAATCTCACGGATTGGATTACTCTCAGCACCGTCCAAAACGATGGCAGCATTTGCACACTCTCAGACCTGGACCCTTCCAGTGCCCAGCGTTACTATCGGGTTGCACCTATGACAAACGCGCCTCCCCTTCACCAAGGCATTGTCTCCCAATAAATGTCCGCAATTGGGGGATTAATTTGGGCGGCGCGGCAGCGCCGCCC
>JBKQWF010000143.1:0-29896 GCA_052139695.1 Limisphaerales bacterium | reverse complement strand
CTCCTCGCTCTCGCCTCGCCCCGGCACAAATTGCCTGGCGGCAAACTGTATTCTAAGTCTCCTCAGGAATGACCGTAAAACAGCTTTCCTGCATTGCGGCGGAATAAACCTGTTCAAAAACCTTCCGTAGGATTTTAGTCTCGACTCATTCTTGCTATCGTTGCCGCGCATGGAAACGAAGCAATGCTTTCGAGGGCCGCGCTGCCGCGCAACGGCAGAATCCTCCCCCTCCCGCTGGCCCATCGACCGGCAGCTTAACCGGCCCCTCCCAAACGCCAACTGGCCCAGATCCTCCTCTCCTGGCTCAACCAGATGCCGGAAGTCCAGGCCATCCCGCACCAAATTGAACCCAATTGAGGTAAATTGAGCCGCTGTTGCCCCCCCGGGGGGGCCGCGCCCCGCCGCGATGCCTTCGCTCTCTCTTTTCGACTGGAAGAGTCTTGTCGTGCGCCCCCTGCTTGGGCGTGGTGTGCGAAAGGCTCGACTTTACGCTCTGGCGGCGAGACCATGACCGACCGCAATGAGAAAAACACACCAAATTCTCAAACACTTCCTGCCATATGATCAAGCAACCCTGCGTTAAGTTTCTCGCCATCGCAGCTTGTGGTCTGCTCCTCGGCTGCCAGCGCGCTCCCAAACCTTCCGATACCTTCCAACTTGGCGTGGAAGAGGTCATTCACAGCGACATTATGGATGTCGTCATATTGACCGTGCATGCATCTGGCCACAGCCATGCCTTGCCTGCGGGAGAGGCGCAGCTTCACGCAGAACTTGAACTCGCTTTGGAGACGGGGAGCGGCAATGATGGCGCCCGGCTATTTCAAGCGCCTGACGGCAGTGTGGGCGACGTCCGAATTGTCGCAATGGCTTGTCTGACCGCTCCTGGTGATACGCACTATAGTTACGTCGAGACCACGTTCCCCATTGATTACGACCATGGCGGTGTAAAGTCGTCCGGTCGAAATTCGAGTATCTGGCCAGTCGCGCGAGGCACAAAGCTGGACCAGTTCTATAGTTTGCGGGCGACAAACGGGACATTCAAGATCGGCAGTCCCATCATCATTGGAAAGCTTGACGGCAAGCCGGTGACCCTGCGCGTCAACAGGTTAAACGGGCAGACTGCCCGCCATGTCGGCCCAACCGGCAAGGATCAAGAGATAACGTATTTTTGACAGACCAATGGCTGATAATCAACCATCCGACGAATGGATCTCATTGCCGGCGAGTGATCGGTCCATTACCAGCGCTCGTTTGCGTTCGTCAGGGCAAGACCGTGGGGTTCTTCAACTAACCATGGCCGCCTTGCGTTGCAAGATTCGTTGAGGCACAGTGATGCCATGAGCGACAAGGAACTTGCGCTGGAATCGATCCGGCAACTGCCTGACGACGCGAGGCTTGACACCATCGCTGAACGATTGGAGTTTTTAGCGGCGGTCCGCAAGGGGTTTGAGCAAATAGAACGCGGCGAAACCGTGCCCCACGAAGAAGTCAAACGGCAATTGGCGGCATGGCTTTCAAAATAATCTGGTCTCGTCAAGCATGCGACGATTTGCGCGCTATCGTTAGCTTCATCGCGGCAAACAATCCTTCCGTAGCCGAATCGTTTGGGTTTCGCCTCATCGCCAAAGTGGATCTGCTGGGACAATTCCCAGAGATCGGACGGATTGTGCCGGAAGAGCAGAATGAAGATATCCGTGAGATTATTTTGCCGCCTTACAGGATTATTTACCGGGTGCTCGCGGAAAATCACGCTGTTGCCATCGCCCGCATCTGGCATGGCGCGCGAGGCGAACCGGAAATTCCAAGTCGATTGGATTTTTAACCAGACGTTGGCGTGGCCAACGCAACAGGGTGGAACCGGAATCTGATAACAAGGAAACAAAGTTAACGAATTTGCCATGCGCTCATCGGAAGAAGCAGAGGAGGATTGCGGAGAGGAATCCCAGATAATCAGCGATCAGCCTTCCGGCAAGCTCGAACGAGGAAACCAGTCAAGAGAAAAACGTCCGTCGGCGGGACGCCAACGGAGGGGGTCGGGAGGACCGCGATCCCCCGGAAAGGGCCAAGATTGGGGCCTTCTCCTATTGGAGCTTGCCGGCTAGTGACTTGCAGGACTAATAAAACCCCTGATGATTCCACACTTCACGATTCGCCGCTCCCTTCGCGGTCAACTTGCCTGGGGGCTCACTGCCGTGTTTTGGCAATTTGTCACGATCGCCGCCTTGGTCGCGCAAGAGCCGCCGTGTCCCCCCAGCGATCTCATTAAGGGCATCACCTGGCATTGGGATACTTACCAAATCGCGGCCCTGGGCAGCGATCTCTGGCCGGTGACGTGGGGGCCGGACGATCATTTATACTTGGCTTGGGGCGATGGCGGCGGCTTCGCCGGGTCGGACTCCGATGGGCGGGTCAGCATGGGCTTTGCCCGCATCGAAGGCGGGCCGGAACACTTCCGCGGGTTCAACATCAACGGCGGGAAATATCCGGAGCACCCGGCCACTTTTCCTAAAAAAGGCAAAACGGCCGCGCTCCTTTTCGACCAGGGAGTTCTTTATACCAGCATCAATTTGCAGGACGGCAAATGGCCGGACGTGAACCACGTCCTCGCTTGGTCCAGCGACAAAGGGGCGACCTGGAGCAAATGCGATTGGATGTTCCCGAAAGGCGTGGGCAATTTTGAACCCGCGCGGTTTTTGAATTTCGGCAAAGACGGCGCGGGCGTGCCGGTGTCGCTTGCAGGCTATGTCTATGTGTGCGGCGGCAAGCAGCCACCGCCGCGCGCTGAAAGCCAGGCCATTTTCCTGGCGCGAACGCCTCGGGAAAGGATTCGCGAACGCGACGCCTATCGCTTTTTCAGCGGCCTTGATTCCCAAGGCCAGGCGAAGTGGAGCGGCGAGTTCACCTCTGCTCAGCCCATTTTCACCGACACCAATGGCGTGGCCGCCGGCGGAATGGTTTATAATCCCGGATTGGGACGTTATCTGCTCACCGCCTATCACACCGGGCCGGGACAGTTGGGGGTGTTCGAGGCGCCACAACCGTGGGGACCCTGGTCCACGATTGCTTATTACTCTGACTGGGGCCGGATGGGAACGGAAGGGGAGGGCCTAACCTGTGAATTTCCCGAAAAATGGATGAGCGCGGACGGCATGACTCTATGGGCCGTTTTCAGCGTTTATGGCGACGGAGCAAAAAAGGGGATCAAGGCCCACGACCGGTTTAATTTGATTAAAGTCACCTTGGCGGCTGCGGACGCAAAGAGCGATCGTTAGTGTTCCGCTTCAAACTTAAGCAGAATTTTGAATCCAAAGAGCATGTTCAATGCTTCTTACTTATGAACAGTGCGAGACAACGCAAAAAAGAAATCGTATGAATTACAGAGTAAACAAATTTCGAAGCGCGGCCTTGCTCGTGGCGTTCGCGGCAGCGCCGTTGCACGCGCAATCCCATTCGGCGATTGCCGGAACATCGGCACCACTGGCGGTGATTAGTCTCACCGGGGGCGACGTCTTGTTCTCCGCGGCGGTGACCCTCATGCTTTGCGGCATTCCGATCATTCTCATCAGCATTCAACTGTGCTTCCGGCACCAAAGAGAGAAAATGTTGCATGAGACGATTCGTTCCATGATTGAGAAGGGCGTTCCGATCCCGCCGGAATTGTTCACGAAAGCCGAAGGCGGCGCGGACGCGCATTCCCATCTGCCTCGATCAGAAACTGATTTGGGGATGCGGCTGGGGCGGCCTCATGACTTGCGTAACGGCATTCTCCTGCTGGGCATCGGATTCGGAACGGCCATTGTCGGCTACACGATTGGCTGGATCATTGTTTTCCTGGGCCTGGCTTTTGTCGTGGCCTCAATGTTTGAAAAGAAAGACAAGAATGATGGCCAGCCACCCAAAGTCTGAGCCGTGCCCTTCACCGATGCCGATCTTATCGCCCGTGTCCTCTCGTCCGCCGACAAGAATGCTTTTGGTGAGCTGGTGCGGCGTTATCAATCGCCGGTCCGCTCGTTTCTCACGCGCATGACCCAAGGTGATTCGCATCTGGCCGATGACCTGGCGCAAGAAACATTCCTGAAGGCCTGGCGAAAACTGGCCGCGTTTCGGGGCGAAGCCCGTTTTTCCTCCTGGCTTTTTGGCATTGCACTGAATGAATTCCGGAGCGCCGCCCGGCGCCGGAAGGAATTTCGCTGGGCGGAGATCGAAGAAATTCCCCCGGAGGAACCAGCCGCGACGAGCGACGTTCATTTGGGCCTGGATTTGACTGAGGCCTTAAAGCGGCTAAACTCCAATGAACGGGCGGTTGTATTGCTTTGCTGCCAAAATGGTTTGTCGCATGAGGAAGCGGCCCAGGTTTTGGAGTGCCCCCTGGGAACGGTGAAAACGAATATATCGCGCGGCAAGGATAAATTGAGAAAGTATCTGGCGCCCGTTTACACACATTATGAATCCACCTGAGACGAGCGACCCGCCGGACGAGCTGCTGCAGGAGCAGAATGCGTATGTTGAGGATGCCGGTTTTACGGCGCGGGTACTTTCGTCGCTGCCGCGGCCTGCTCGCCGGTCCTGGGTTCGTCCGCTTGTGTTGTCGGGTGTGACGCTGGCGGGGCTGGTTCTATCCATTTATTGGATGCCTTGGGGAGAATTGCCGTCGCTGGACAGGCCGCTGTTGGCGTTACTTGACGCTAAAGTGCTTTCGCCTTGGCTGGTGGTGTTCATGATATTGGCGTCGCTGGTCTGGGGAATGGTGGCGGCCAGCCAGTTGGAGGATTGATTCTCAAATGTTCAGGCTGGCGCGAAGCAAAGATCGCTTCTCACGATATTGGTCGAACTCTTTCTGAAACCTCCCACCTCATCGTGAAGCAATCAACCTCTTACTTTAGCGATTTTCATGAAGCGGCACAGCATTGGCCCGGACGGGAAACCGGCCAGAAAAGAATTCCGTCGGCGGGACGACCGCGATCCCCGGAAAGTCGCCTAAATTGGCATTCCCAAACCCTCCGCGACGGGTGTGATTATAAATGTGTCGGGCGACCCACATAATTTGCCGGGCAGGGAGAGATTTGGGCGGAGCGGCAGCTCCGCCTCACCGTGAGTTTAACCGACACCTTTATTCGCATCCCTCCATGACACTTCACTTGCCGATGCCACCAAGCCAGCGTTAAATTGTATTTATGGCGCATGCCGATTTCGTTCATCTGCATTTACATACGGAATATTCGCTGCTCGATGGCGCTTGCCGTCTCGACCGGCTGATGGAAAGGGCCCATGAATTAAAGTTTGCCAAGCTGGCGATCACCGACCACGGCGTGCTTTATGGCGCGATTGATTTTTACACGGCCGCCCTCGAAAAGGGCATTCAACCGATCATCGGCTGCGAAGTTTATGTCGCGCCGGGCAGCCGGAAGGAAAGGAAGGCGGCCAGCGGCGGTCGCGATGCCTATCATCACCTCGGCCTGCTCGCCAAAGACGAGGTCGGCTATAAAAACCTTGTCCGGCTGGTGACCTCCGCGCATCTCGAAGGCTATTATTACAAGCCGCGCATCGACAAGGAACTGCTCAAAGAGAATAAGGAAGGCTTGATTGCCATGTCCGGGTGTTTGGCGAGCGAAATCCCCGAACTGATCGTCAACGATCAATTGGACAAGGCGCGAGAGACGATCGATTGGTTCAAGCAAACCCTCGGCGCGGAGAATTTTTATCTGGAATTGCAGAACCACGGCATTCCTGACCAGCTCAAGGTCAACCGCCAACTGATCCCCTGGGCGAAGGATTTTGGGCTCAAGCTCATTGCCACGAACGATGTCCACTACGTGGCCAAGGAGCATTCGCACGCGCATGACTGCCTCATTTGCATCGGTACGCAGACCATGTTGAGCGATGTCAAGCGGATGCGCTACCAGCCTGAGCAGTTTTATCTCCGCTCGGCCGAGGAAATGAAGGCGCGCTTCAGCGAAGTCCCGGAAGCGATTCGGAACACGTTGGAGGTGGCGGAAAAATGCTCTCTGCAAATCAAGTTTGGCCAACTGCATTATCCGGTCTTTAGTCCGCCTCCAAATCATACCCGGGAAGGTTACTTGCGCGAGCTTCTGGCCGAGGGCTTGGACAAGCGCTACACCATCAAAGCACGCGCGGAAGGCGCAGGTTTCGCCGTGGACGGCATAGAGAATCCCCGGCTTTTGCCCAACTTTGCGCCCGGCGCGCCGGCTCCCACCGCGGCCGAAACCGAGGCGGGCGTTAAGGCGGTCATGGACCGGCTGGCGGTGGAACTGAAAGTCATCGAAAAAACCGGGTTTATCAGCTACTTCCTCATCGTCGGCGATTTCGTCCGTTACGGACGGAGCAAAGGAGTTTCCTGTGTGGCGCGCGGCTCGGCCGCCGGATCCATCGTCACGTATCTCCTGGAAATCTCGAACGTGGACCCGATTCGCTACGGGCTGCTCTTTGAGCGTTTCCTCAATCCGGAACGCATCAATCCGCCGGATATCGACATCGACTTTGCCGACGATCGGCGCGGCGACGTCATTGAATACGTTCGCGATAAATACGGGCGCGATTCGGTCGCGCAAATCATCACCTTCGGCACGATGGGGGCCAAATCGGTCGTGCGCGACGTGGGGCGGGTCATGGGCTTAAGCTACGGCGAGTGCGACCGCCTGGCCAAGATGATCCCGACCGACTTGAAAATGGACCTGAAAAAGGCGCTGGAAGAATCGCCGGAGTTTAAAGAAGCCTATGAAACGGAGGAACAGACCCACGAATTGGTGGACACGGCGTTTGTCCTGGAAGATTTGACGCGGAACGCCTCCGTTCACGCCGCCGGCGTGGTGATTTGCGACCAGCCCCTGGTCAACCTTCTGCCCCTCAAAAAGGACGAGGACGAGGTCATCGTCACCCAGTACGCGATGAATCCGGTGGGCGAGCTGGGGCTGCTCAAAATGGATTTTCTCGGGCTGAAAACGCTGACCGTGATTCGCAACGCCTGCGATTTGGTGAAGCAAGGGCGCGGGATAGAAATTCCTATTGACAATTTGCCGCTGGACGACGCCAAGACCTACGACCTGCTCAATAAAGCGAATACCGCCGGCGTGTTCCAATTGGAATCCGGCGGCATGCGCGATTTGTGCCGGAAATTTCAGATCAGTTCGGTGGAGCATATTACCGCCCTCGTCGCCCTCTACCGGCCGGGGCCGATGGAACTGATTCCGGATTTCATCCGCCGGCGCCACGGCGAGATCAAAATCGAATACGAGCATCCGTTGCTCGAACCGCTCTCGCGCGAGACCTACGGGGTGCTGATTTACCAGGAGCAAGTCATGCAGGCCGCCCAGGTCCTGGCCGGCTACACCCTCGGCGGCGCCGACGTTTTGCGCCGGGCCATGGGCAAAAAGAAGGCGGAGGAAATGGCCAAGCAGCGGGAGATTTTTGTCAAAGGCTGCGCCAAAGTCAATAATATTCCAGCCGCCAAGGCCAACCAGGTTTTTGACTTGCTGGAAAAATTCGCCGGCTACGGTTTCAACAAGTCCCACGCCGCCGCCTACGCCATCGTCGCCTACCAAACCGCCTGGCTCAAAGCCAATTATCCCGTCGAGTTCCTCAGCGCGATGATGACCAATGACATGGGCGACACCGCCAAACTTGGCCTGTTCATCGCGGAAGCCCGCCAATTCGGCATTGAGGTCCTCCCGCCGGATATCAACCAAAGCGGCGTTTTTTTCACTCCCAGCCGGGCGGCGGGAGAGGACAAGCCGGCCATTCGTTTCGGGTTGGCGGCGATCAAGGGCTTGGGACAAGTCGCGGTCGAGACGATTTTGGCGGCCCGACAGGGCGGAAAATTCACCTCGCTTGGCGAGCTCTGCGAACGGGTCGATGGCCGCACGGTCAACCGCAAGGTGCTGGAAGCGCTGATCAAATCGGGGGCCTGCGATTGCTTTGGGGAAACGCGCGCGACCCTTTTTGCGCGGATCGACCACGCCCTGCGCCGGGCCGCGGGCATTATTCAGGACCGGCAGCGCGGACAGGACACGCTTTTCGGCAAACTGGAGGAACGCGCGGAAGAGGGCGCGGAACCGGAGAGACAATTGCCGGAGTGGCCGCAGCACGAACTGCTCGCCCATGAAAAGGAATTGCTCGGCTTTTACGTCACCGGCCACCCGCTCACGCCCTTCGCGCCGATTCTGGAAAAGTATGCCTTGCACACCACCAGCCAGCTTGCCACGCTTTCGAATCGCGCCATGACGCGCATCGGCGGGTTGATCGTCGATGTGCAAAAGGGCATCTCCAAGAAATCCAACAAACCGTACGCCATGGTCACGCTGGAGGATTTGGAAGGGTCCGTGCAGGTGCTTTTTATCAACGAGAATTACGATAAATTCATTTCCCTGCTCGTTCCCAAGAGTGCCGTGCTGCTCACCGGCGAAGTGAACCTTTCAGAGGATAAACCAAAAATCTTTCCGCAGGAAATGATTCCCCTGGAAGACGCCCCCCTGGCCCACACCAAACAAGTCCATCTCCGATTGCAGATGGCGCATCTAAAACCCTCGGATATGGAGGCGGCACGGGAGTTAACTGCGGCTCACCCTGGCAAATGCCCATTGTTCCTCTGCTGCAAATGGCCCGCAGGAGAGGTGATTTTCATCGAGGCCCACGAAAATTACTTCGTGCGGCCGTCGCTGGCGTTGCAACAGGCCGTCGATGCTCGCTTTGGCGGGGAAACATATTACGCCAAGGTAGATACCACTCTACCTCAGCGCACCCCCCGGCAATGGGAGAGGAAAGGAAACGGCAGCAATGGCGAGGGTTAGGCGTCGTTCGCTTTGCCGCCCTTTTCCGTCTTTTCGCCCGCTGCTTTCCAACCCGCGATGCCTGCGGTCAGATGTTTGATGTTCTTGTAACCAAGCTTCTTGGCGGCCTCGGCGGCGGCACGATAAGCGGGGCACTGTGGATTTCCACAGTAAGCGACGATAAGAGCGCTTTTGTCCTTCGGCAGGAGCTTGGCCAGATTGTCCTGCTGCGCCGCGAAATCAATCGCGCCAGGGATATGGCCCGCCTGCCAGGACTCCGTGCCGTTGGCATCGAGCAGGACGACTTTCTGAGAAGCGATCGCGCTCTTCACGCTGTCGATGGTGATGGTGGGAAACTCCGCCGCGTAAACACTGGCCGTCAAGGCGAGGGCGGCAACAAAGGCAAACAGTTTTTTCATAGATTTTCTAATTGTTAATTGAACCAAAACGAATAAACCACAGGCAGGTCTTTTCCGCAAGCCTGGAGTCTGGACGCTAAATCTCCCAACGGGCGTGCTTTGCCACCGCGCGTTCCGCGTCCATCGCCAAAAACGGAGGAAGATGAGTCCAGCGCAGGACAAGACTCTTCTTCCTCTCCCCGCACGGCGGGGAGAGGATTGAGGAGAGGGGGTTGATTTTTTCTGATGATCTTCTACTCTCGTTAATCATGAGCAGTATCGCCAAGGGCCGCCGTCTGCGCGGTGAGCAAACCGAGGAAGAAAAAGAACTTTGGCGGATGCTCAAGGCCGGGCGGTTCGCCGGATTCAAATTCCGGCGCCAGCATCCAGTGGGGATTTACTTTCTCGATGTTTATTGTCCCGCCGCCAAACTGTCCATTGAATTGGATGGCTTTCAGCACGGCCTGCCTGGGCCACAGAGGCACGATGAGGAGCGCACGAAGTTTCTCCAGACTCTCGGCATTGAGGAACTCCGGTTCTGGAATCATCAATGGCGGAAAAACCGCGACGGTGTGTTGCTCGAAATCTGGAACGTATTGCGTCGCCGGACCGGTTGTGTGGTGGTGTTGCGAAAAGTGCAAAACCATCGCTACTTGCCGCCGAGGGTGGCGCAATTAACCCAGCCGCCAACGAAACCAGCCTGAACCAGAGGGTTTCCTCCTCTCCCCGTCCCTCTCCTCCACGGCGTGGAGGAGAGGGAGCTTTTGCCGCTCCATCCCTTGGCCGGTCGACTGGAAGCCAGCGATAAGGACGCCATGTATGCGAAACACATATGCGGAATCTCCCTATTCTCCCGGCGCAGGACTTCCAATGAAGAATTCTGTCCCGCACCCATGTTTAATCAAACACCAAACCATAAAGGTTTCAGATGGCATTTGTCCATGTGCCGATGCTAAACTGGGCCCGTTTTAGAAAATCATGCTGATGAGTGCTTTTATTAACATATTATTCGGAAACCCTTTATTTTGTGGCGCATTCGCGGTATGTTTTAGGTGGATATCATGTGATTAACACGGTTAACAAGCTGGCCAATAACTTTGTGAATGATTTTCGATTACTTGAGTTGTGGATACTGTCAGCAAGATTTTAGGCGAACCGCTTGCTTTTATTTAATCGAGAATTCAAATTGCAATCTGTGAACCGACTTCATCACTTTTCAGGTTTTTTAATTGCGATTGAGGGCATTGACGGGGCCGGGAAAACGACTCAGGCGCATTTTGTCCAAGAGCGCTTACAGCAACGAAAACTCTGTGTAGTCAGAACAAAGGAGCCGACAACTGGCACATGGGGGCAAGTTTTGCGGGATTCGGCGCTCACCGGTCGCCTTTCTCTTGAAGAAGAAGTTGATGCGTTTTTGAAAGACCGTCGTGAGCATGTTGAAACGGTAATAAATCCGAATTTGAAAGACGGCCACACTGTCATCGTTGACCGGTATTATTTTTCAAATATGGCTTATCAGGGCGCGCGTGGCGCGAACCCGGATGAAATAATGCAACGCAACGAATTATTCGCTCCTGAGCCTGACTTGCTTGTTATTCTTGACCTTGAGCCAAGACTGGGCCTGCAGCGAATCAAAACTCGCGGAGACAGAGCTAATCATTTTGAAAAGACAGGTACGCTGAAAAAGGCAAGAGACGTTTTTAACAGCATCAAGAAGCCGTACTTATTTCGTCTGGATGCTACACAAGAGCCGGAGACGATCCGCGATCTGATTGTACGCCAATTCTCCGCTTTAGCGACGGAGCGCATTGCGCATTCTAACCACACCCCGGAAGCGAAGCTCGAACTCACGCTAAATCTATTCGGTCGAGGCTCCGTTTGAAACCGCTCAGCCGAATGATTTCCGCTAAGCTCAGCCCGCCAAGATCCCCCGACATTCTTGATCGTACCTTTCCGATCTCCCTCCACCTTGACAGTGTTTCGCGGGGACTTAGATTGCTGGGCAGAAGCTTTCCGCGGTAATCTCGGAAAGCATTGCCGCAAATTGGGTTTCGCCTTACAGACCGATCTTGCCCGTCTCGAACGCGCGCCGCAAGAGGTGGCGCGCTGGCACAGAGCGCGGCAACAGTTGCAAGCTGGACGCCCAGCCCTCGCTCTCCCGGCCTATCAGGAACTGGTGAAGCAGTTTCCGGGCGTGGTCAACCTTTGGTTTGAACTCGGAGTCGCCGCCGCGGCTGACCTGAATTTTAGCCGCGCCGCGGAGGCCCTTGAGCAAGCGAGGCGGCTCGCGATCCACGATCCTTCGCTTCTGATCATGCTCGGACAACAGTTCCACCGACTCCGCCGGCAGGAGCGCGCCCGAGCTTGCTTCCAAAGCGCGGTGGAAGCGGACCCGTCTTCGACCCACGCGCGCCTGAGTTGGGCGGCTTGGCTGGAGCGGGAAAACCATCTCAAAGAAGCCGGTGAACAAACCGATGCCTGTCTGGCCCGCAACGCTCGCGACCCTGCCGCTCTTTATTACCGCGCCTTTCTTCTCCATCGCCAGAATCGCGACACGGACGCTGAAACCATTTTGCGCGATTTGTTAAGAAGCGAGGTGCGTGACCCGGACGTGCGAATTTCCTGCCTGCATTTGCTCGGTGTCGTGCTCGATGAACAGAGCCAATATGCCGGAGCGCTGGAATGCCTGCTCCAAGCAAAGGAGGCCCTGCGCGGCCGACAGAACGTCGCGGCCTTGCAACAAGCGTATGACAAAGCGGCCCGCCAGCGGGAAATCTTGCTCGCGAAGTTGACCGCCGAAATGGTGCGCCGATGGCGCCAGGAAAGCCCCCCAGCACCCGCGGGACCAATGCTCGTGTTGTTGGGCGGACATCCCCGTAGCGGAACGACTCTTTTGGAACAAATCCTTGGAGCGCATCCCGCCATCGCGGCCTTCGATGAATCAGAGGCGTTCATGACTGAAGTGGGAGACAAGCTCGCTCCTCCTCCGCCCGCGGCGCCGTTGAAATTAGCCGCGCTCAATTCCATTTCCTCCAGCCGCCGCGGCGAGTTGAGGAGCCGTTATTTCAAAAGCCTCCAGCGCGAAACCGAAGGAGAAGTTTCGGCCAGCGTTTTGCTGGATAAGAATCCGTCGCCGACGGCATCGCTGCATCTTTGGCTGCGGGTGTTCCCGGAATCAAAGATCATCATCGCGCTGCGTGATCCGCGCGACGTGGTTCTCAGTTGTTTCTTTCAAAACCTGGCCTTAACGCAGGTCAACGTGAATTTTCTGAGCCTGGAACGATCTGTCCAACATTACAAAGACATGATGGATGTGTGGCTTCGCCTGCGTGACCTGGGCGGTTTTGATGGGATGGAGACGCGGTATGAGGACGTGGTGGCGAACGTGGAGAAGGAAGGACGGCGGATCACGGCGCTTCTCGGCTTGGAGTGGCATGAATGCCAGGGCCGTTCTCATGAGGCCGCCCAGCGCAAGCTGATCTTCTCCCCCACTTATAGCGACGTGGCCAAGCCGCTGCATAACCGGGCTGTCGGACGCTGGAAGCATTACGAGGCGGCCTTGCAACCGTGGCAGGGCGAACTGGGCCGCTACGGGCGCGCCTTTGGCTATGACGGGCAGTAAACCCGCTGAGTGGACGGAGTGGAGCAATTGAAAATTAGCGATTGAAAAGGTGTTATTTTGCCAAAAGGGGTCTTCTGTTTTGCTGGACAATTTTCCGGACAGCTTGTTATCCTGTTTCGCAACCGAAGCAATAAACCAAATATGAAATACCACCCCCATCTTTTGACGGCCGCCTTTTTGTCCCTCAGCCTACTCTCCGCCCCCGCGCAGCCTGGCCCGCGCCCCGGCATGGGCGGGCCTCCTCCAGGACCAGGCTTTGGCGCGGATATGGCGAAGATCTTCGGGGACAATTCCGCCTTCTCGGCCACGATGGAAATGCACATGCCTGGCGGCAGTGACGGCGGGGAGGTCGTCATGCTGGGCAAAATGGCCTTTCTGGACGGCAAGTCCCGCTTCGAGATGGACATGTCGCAGATGAAAAACAGCAAAATGCCGCCGCAAGCCGCCACGCAGATGAAACAGATGGGCATGGACAAAATGACGGCCATCTCCCGGCCTGACAAAAATGTCTCCTATTTGGTTTATCCCGGCCTGCAGGCTTACGCGGTAAATCCAAGCCAGGATCCGAGCGCCCCCAAATCCCCTTCTGATTTCAAAATTGCCGTGACCGAACTGAGCAAGGAGAGCGTGGCGGGCCACGATTGCGTAAAGAACAAAGTCATCGTGACGGATAACGCCGGCAAAGCCAGCGAGTTCACGGTTTGGAATGCGTCCGACCTGAAAAAGTTTCCAGTCCAGATTGTCACCGAACAAAACGGCAACACCATGACCATGATCTTCAAAGACGTGCAGTTGAGCCCGCCCGACGCCGGCCAGTTTGAGCCGCCCGTCGGCTTCAGGAAATACGACAGCATGATGTCGCTCATGCAGACGGAAATGATGAAGCACATGGGCGGCGGCAGGGGAGTTCCGCCTGGACAATAATGCCAATCCGCCGCCAAACGAACCGTCCGATTGAGGTTGATTCCACGTCCGTTTATTCTTAAACTAATTACATGACAAACAGAAAGATTTACATATTGGCTTCTTGCGTCGGCTTGGGCTCCGCCGCATTGGGGCAGGCCCAGTCGGCCGCGACCAATTCTGACGACCAGGAAAGGGCCTTGCAAGCCCTCCGCCAAGCCGAACAAGGGCGATCATCGGCCCGGTCGGCGCCCGCGCAGCCTCTCCTCGCGGAGACGGATGCCGACACGGCGCGGGCTTTGGAGGCTTTGCGTCAGGCCCAGCACGGACCTACTCCTACTCCTGCCACGACCGCTGTTACCGCGTTGCCTGACTCAACTGACGCCGACACCGAAAAGGCCTTACAAGCCCTGCGCCAAGCCCAGCACGCGCCGATGCCCGCTTTCACACAGGCGGCACCCGTGGCTGCCGCTCCCGCGTCCGCCAGCATTGGCCTTCCGCCGTCGAGTGATTCCGATAACGCGAGAGCCTTGGAAGCCCTCCGCCAAGCGGAAGGAGGCCGCCCCACCGCTCCCGAAGCGCCTGTGCCCAATGTGCATCCGACAACCGACGAGGCCCGAGCCTTGGAAGCCTTGCGGCAGGCAGAGACCAAGACGACGGCAGGACCGAGCGAAGAAGATTCTAAAGCACAGGCCAAAGCCCGAAAACTCCAGGCCCGCAAAGAAGCTGAAGCCCTTAAGGCCCAAGCCGAAGCAGACCGCCTGACGCGCGAACGCGAAGCCCGCAAAGCTGCCCAGGAGAAAGTGGACGCGGAGAAGGCCGCCAAAGCCCAAGCCGCCGCCGAACAACTCCGCGCCGCTCAGGATGCCCGGAAAGCGGCGGACCAAAAGGCCGCTGAAGCCAAGCTCCGCGCACAGGAGGAACGGCAAGCGGCCGCCGCCGCGAGCGCTCCTGTCAAACAACCCGCCGCGCAACCAGCGGCCGCGGCGCCGACGCCGCCGCCAGCCCCGGGCGCCGCTTTGACTCGCGAACAAAAGTTGGCGAACCTTCTGCGGCGTTATCAAGCCGACGAGATCGGGCCGGTGGAATATCACACGGAGCGCGCCAAGATCCTGGCCGAGCCGTAGAAACACCGTTGATTTCTACCGCCGGCTCCGTGAGCCGGCGGCGTTTTCATTTAAAACCATGCACTTCTTTCACCGGCAAGACGGGGAACTCTTTTGTGAGGACGTGTCCGTGCAAAGCTTGGCCAGGAAATACGGGACTCCTCTCTATGTCTATTCTTATGAAACCCTGGCGCGGCACTACCTGGCCCTGACCTCCGCCCTGCGCCCTCTGGACCATCGCGTTTGTTTTGCTGTCAAATCGAATTCAAACCTTGCCGTCTTGCGCGCCCTGGCCCGCCTGGGCGCCGGTTTCGACATCGTGAGCGAAGGCGAGTTGCGCCGGGTCATCGCCGCCGGCGGCGACCCGCATGGGTGCGTTTTCGCGGGAGTGGGCAAGACGGAGGCGGAGATCGCCTTTGCCTTGCGCCGGGGAATTTACTCTTTCAACGCGGAGAGCGAAGCGGAATTGGTCCGCATCAACCGCGTCGCCGCCCGCCTGGGGAAAATCGCCCCGGTGGCCGTGCGGGTCAATCCGAACGTCGATGCCCACACCCACGCCAAAATCACCACCGGCACTTACGAGAACAAATTTGGCGTCCCTTTCGAACGGATCGAAGCCCTCTATGCCCGCGCCGCCCGCCTGAAAAACCTGCACTTGCGCGGGTTGCAGATGCATATCGGTTCCCAATTGACCGCGGTGGAACCGTTCGAGGCCGCTGTCAAGAAAGTCATGCCTCTGGTCCTGACGCTCGCGGCGCGGCACAAGCTGGATTTTCTCAGCATCGGCGGCGGCTTGGGAATTGTCTATGACCCCGCCCTGGCCAGCGGCTCTCCGCAATGGTGGCGTTCGCCCGCCAGCCGCCAGTTTATGACCCCGGCGGTCTATGCGGAACGCCTGGCGCCTTTGCTGCAGCCGCTCGGATTGAAAGTGCTGATCGAACCGGGACGCCTCATCTCGGGCAACGCCGGCATCCTCGTCACCCGCGTGGAGTATGTCAAACAAACAGGCGGCAAAAACTTTGTCATCGTCGATGCGGCGATGAACGATTTGATCCGGCCCGCCTTTTACGATGCCTTTCATGAGATTGTTCCGGTCTCGCGCCGCTCCGGGCCGCTGGTTTGCAGCGACGTTGTCGGGCCTATCTGCGAATCGAGCGACTTCTTTTGCAAAAACCGCCCCTTGCCGAAGGTGGGCGAAGGCGATTATCTGGCGTTGATGAGCGCGGGCGCGTACGGTTTTGTCCAGGCCTCCAATTATAACACGCGCCCGCTTGCCGCCGAGGTTCTGGTCAAAGGCCCTCGCGCCGCCGTTGTCCGCCGCCGCCAGCGCCTGGAAGAATTGTGGGCCGGGGAAAGAATTCCTGGCTGGCTGCGGTAGCCATGAATGCGCCGGCGAAGTTTCTCCTGGCGATGGCGCTCATGGCGGCCGCCTTTCCCCTGTCCGCGCAGAGTTCGCGCACGAATGCCGTGATTCGGGCGGAACCGCTTTCCGCCGGGCGGATTGAGCCCACCTTGTTCGGCAATTTCATGGAGCTGCTCGACGATGTCGTGCCGGGCTCATGGGCTGAATTGTTGAACGACCGGTCGTTCGCCGGTGTCGTCCCGACGGCTGACTGGGTCTATTACGATGGGTCTCTCGATATTTGCGACCGTCAATGGGACACCAACTCCACCTGGAGCTTTGACCCCGGCAATCCTTTCATTGGGAAACGTTGCGCCAAACTCACCGCCGGCCCTGTTGCGGCCAGCCTTACACAATCGGGTCTCTCGGCGCGAAAAGGGATGGATTACACCCTTTCCACTTATCTGCGCGGTGATCCGGGAATGCGGACGACTGTGCTGCTCAAAGCCATGCTGCCGACGGGGGAATGGTTCACGCTGGCTTCCGCGGAGCTGCCCGCGCCGACGCCGGAGTGGCGCAGATATTCCGTCAAGATGATTTGTAAAGGCCAGACGGACCGCGCCGTCTTCGAGCTGCGCGCCGAAGGGCAAGGGCGCCTCTGGGTCAACAAACTCTCCCTCATGCCGGACGACAACCGCAATGGATGGCGGGCTGACGTGGTGGAGGCCATCAAAGAGATTCGCCCGGGAATCTTGCGCTGGGGCGGCTCGGCGGTGGACCCGGGCCATTACCGTTGGAAAAACGGCATCGGCGACCGTGACCGGCGCGCGCCGTGGGTCAACGAGAACTGGGGCCGGATCGATCCCAATGACGTGGGGATGGACGAGTTCTGCCAGTTTTGCGAGCTGATCGGCGCCGAACCGCTGATCTGCATCAGCTTTGCCGACGGCGCGGAGAGCGCACGTGACTTGGTGGAATATTGCAACGGCAGCGCTGAGACGGCTTGGGGCGCCCGGCGCGCCGCCAACGGCCATCCGGCGCCCTATCATGTCAAGCACTGGGAGGTCGGCAACGAGATTAACGGCAACGACGCGGGTTATCTGGAGCGGTTCCCCGCCTTCATCCAGGCGATCCGTTCCGCGGACCCGGCGGCGCTGATCTTGACGTCTTACCCCTCGCAACGCTTGCTGGACCGAGTCGGCCGGGAGGTGAACTTCGTTTGCCCGCACCACTACACAACGGATCTCAACGAGTGCCAGCTCGATTTTGAGCGCATTGCAAATATGATTGATGCGACGCCTGGTTGTTCCCAGATCAAGATGGCGGTGACGGAATGGAACATTGATGCCGGCGCCTGGGGCCTGGGCCGGGCCCGCCAATCCACCCTCTTGGTGGGCCTGGAAAACGCCCGTTATCTCAATCTTATGATGCGGCACTCGGACAAGATCAAAATCGCCAACCGTTCCAATTTGGCCAACAGCTTTTGTGGCGCGACCATTCTGACTGCCGCCTCCGGGACGGGCGTCCTGCGGCAGCCCAGCCACTACGTGATGAAGCTCTATTCACTCAACGCCCAGCCCATCCCATTGCGCCTTCAGCAATATGAAAATCGCCTGGACCTTTTTGCCGCGGCTTCCGATGACCGCAAAACTGTCGTCCTTTTCGCGGTCAATCCCACCCATGACTCAATCGAATTCGTTCCCAGCTTCGGCGGGTTCGACTCCACGCCGCGCGCCCTTCGCGCCGAAACGGTGTGCGATGTTTTGCATCGCGGGCAACCGGACGTGGAAAACCACTGGCAGGAACCAGAGAGAGTCGGAATTGTCAGCTTGCCGGTGAAAGACGGCGTGGTGGATTTGCCGCCATTTTCGGCGACGGCCGTTCAATGCCGGGCTGAGTAAACCATCATCGCTTCGCTAAGAGGTCCAAGACGACCCGAGCCACGGCGGAAACGGCGCCGTAGCGAATGTCCTCCCCAAAAATGGTCGGATTGTGTTCGATGGGGACTTGGGCCGCCGCCGCGCGATGCCGGGCTTCCTCCAGGTCTTCCATCTCTTTGACACGTGATTTTTCCAGGCCGCCGCCGCGGATGAATTCCACAATGCGCCGCAATTCATCGCGATCAAACCAGGTGCCATGCGCGAGGCAGACATCGACAATGACACCGGAACAATTGGCAAAATTGACCCGGTTCATCAGCTTGTGGCAAATGGGACAGGGCAGATAGCGGATATGCTTCTCAATCGCCACGCCGTCATTGGAAGGCAAATGAGACGCCATGCCGAGAACAGCCGATTGCTGCTCGCGGCTCGCACAGATTTGCCGCAACGTGTCCGCATCCGTCCAGATGCCTTCGCAGCGCGGACATTCCCGCACCTTGGTGTCGCCCAGGACGACCGCTTCCATCATGTTCTGGCAGCGCGGGCACGGTTCCGGCTCGGAAGTTTCGTCGGAATCCTGCCGGGCGGCCTTGGCGCCGCAATGAGGGCAATATTGCTGGCCAATAAACATCATCCCAAAGCAGGAAGGGCACGCCACTGTCGCCAGGCGGGCGCCGCAATGTTCGCAGTGGGCGGCCTCACTCGCCACGACCGCGCCGCACTGAGGGCAGCTTAGGGTTTCAGGAGCCATGGAAGCGGTTATTAATCTGGATCGGGATGCAGAATTTCGCGCAAGGTCGCGGTCGTGGTAATGACTTTGCCGTCACGCTTGAGAGTAAGCTTCAAGCGGGTCCCGGCAGGCAAGAAAAAACGGCTGGGCCAGCCGTTCAGGGGATTTGTGACATCGAGCTTATCCACTCGCAAAAGGACATCGCCATTGCGCACGCCCGCTTCATCAGCGGGACTGCCCGAGATCACTTGGGCCACGGCTTGATGCGGTTGCTCGACTGTGGGGATAAAGATGGCGCCAAGCCGGTTGTGCGAATAGGCAGGCGGACGCGTCCGCCTGGCATGCAAATAAGCGACGCCACTGTTGCCATCGACAATACAATCCAAACGTTTCAGCGCCGCCAGTCCCAGCGTGGCCTCGTAGCGCTCTCCCCACCGGTTGGTGCCCAAAGGACCAGCGCGCGTGATGGGCACGTCTGTCAAAATTACCTGGCCCACCGAGATTTTGTCAGCCCAGGCCTCTTCCGTGACGTAGAAACCGTCGGAAGGCGTAAAGTCCGTTTTCAGCGTGACAAGGATGTGCGGATGCGCCTCCCGCCAGCGGGCCCATTCCGGCGCGGGCAAAGCCAGGCCGGAATCGGAACCTGTGTCAAGGCAGATGACACCGTCAGCGCGGCCCGGATGCGGCACTTGTAAATCCAGCGCGCCAGAATTGGTGATTGACAGCACGGAAAACTTGTCCCAATGCGCGGCTGCGTCCGGGAGCTTTGGCAAAAACGCCACCTCGCTCGCGGTGGCGTCAATCCGCACGATATTGGGGCTGACCGTCCACCATCCAATCAGCCCGTCGAAATCGGCGATCACATTCGCCGGCAAATCCAGCACTGGAAAATTCGCCCGGCCAGCCACCCCATCAAGATTTAAGGTGCAGTCCTCGGTGTGGCCGGCGACGATTCCGTTGGTCGGCCCGGGAATAAACCGCAGGCCCAGCCTTTTGACGGCTTGCGGGCAAAGAGCCGAAATGCACGAACCTGAATCAAAGCAAAGCCGGACGGGCTGGTTGTTGATTTTGGCGTCCAGCCAGATTCGGTCCGCCGCCACGCTGCCGGACGCAGCCCCGGCCAGGAGGACAAAGAGGATTTGCCTGAAGATTGGGAAAATCACACGCTGGGCTGAAGTTGCCTCAAGGCGGTTTCCCTTTCCAGCAAAGTCGGATGGGAATAATAAAAACCGCTGTAGAAAGGGTGCGGGGTCAGGTTGCTCAGGTTCTCCACGTTTAATTTGCGCAAGGCCCCGATCAGGGCGCGGTGCTGATTCATCAGCCGGGCGGCGAAGGCGTCGGCCTCGTATTCATGGCGCCGCGACAAAAGGTGGAAAAGGGGCGAGAGCCAAAACGTCACGACTCCCGCCAGGAGAAAAACCAAGAGGAACACGGGCGCCATCTCCCCCGGGGCGAAACCGAAGGCGCGCAAGAACCATTCCTTTTTTGCCAGGACCGCGACGAGGTAAAAGACGGGCAGCGAGCCACCGAGAGAGAGCGCGAGCGTCTTGGGAACATGGCCTTTCTTGTAGTGGCCGATCTCGTGGGCCAGGACGGACTCCAACTCCTCCGTTTGCAATTGTCGCACCAGAGTGTCAAATAGAACTATTTTGCGAAAGCGGCCCAGGCCGGTAAAGAAAGCATTGGAATGCCGGGACCGCTTGCTCCCGTCCATCACCTGAATGTCGCGGGCGCGAAACCCGGCACGCTCTCCCAGCGCCAGCAAAGCGTCGCGCAGCCCGCCCGGCGGCAAGGGGGTAAACTTGTTGAACAGCGGCATGATGAGGATCGGCGCCAGGACCATCAGGATCAGTTGGAAAACAGCCAGGCAAACCCAGGCCCAAAACCACCAGGCCGCGCCCAACCAGACGGTGATTTTCAAAATCAAGGCCAGCAGCGGATAACCCAGCGCGAGACTGAGCAGCAATCCTTTCAGCCGGTCCAGCCACCAGGTCGCGGGAGTGGTGGTGTTAAAACCAAACCGTTCTTCAAGATGGAATTGCCCATGCCATTCAAAGGGCAGATCGGTGATCGAGAAGAGCAATCCCACCACCATGAGAAACGCCGCGCCCGCCCAGGCCGACGAGCCGGCCGCGGTTTGAAAAGCGCGGTAAATCCAAGGCAAGATGCCGCTGAAAAGGACCGCCGCGAGCACCACCGCGCTCGCGGTCAACTGCACCATGTCAAAACGGCTCTTGGCCAGCGTGTAAGCCGAGGATTTGGCGTAGGTTTCCGGCGTGAGCAGATTGGCAAAAACCGGCGGGACCGCGCCGGCATGGGCTTGCGCATGCCGCTGGTTGAGCCATTCGAGCGCCAGTTGCGCGCTCCATTTGGCCGCGATCAAGAAACCGCAAGCTGGGATTAAAGCTGAGGACATCGCCCGGGGGATGATGATATCACGAGAACTCCGTTCAACAATCGCGGATTAAGTGGGGCGGGATCAGGGTGCGGGACAAAACTCTTCTTCCTCCCCCTGCCTGGGTAATCCCCTATCGGGTTTTCCACTTAATGTTGCAGCCGATGCTGGGGATTTGGCGCGACAAGATGGGACGCCCGGCCAGGACCGCGTCCAGCGCGGTGCGGAGGTCGGCGCCGGTCACGGGGCGGCCGTTGCCCGGGCGGCTGTCGTCAAATTGGCCGCGATAAACGAGCCTCCGTTTGCTGTCAAAGAGATATATGTCCGGCGTGCAGGCGGCCTGATAGGCGCGCGCCACGTCTTGCGATTCGTCATAGAGATAGGGGAAGCAGTAGCCAGCCGCCTTGGCTTCCATCGCCATTTCTTCCGGACTGTCGGCGGGGTGCGTGGTGACGTCATTGGAACTGATGGCCACGACGCCCGCGCCGCGCCGCTGGGCGTCCCAGCCAAACTGCGCCAAACCGACGCGGATATGTTTGACATAGGGACAATGATTGCAAATGAAGAGCATGGCCAGCGCGGGAGCGGACTGGAAATCGGCCAGCGAGACCAGTTTTCCCGAAATGTCCGGCAGGCTAAAATCCGGGGCGGGAGTGCCCAGCGGCAGCATATTGGAAGGTGTCAATGCCATGCGCGAAGTTTAACCTCATCGGACGCGCCTTTCAAATTTTCTTTGGCCCGTCAGCTCCTCGGCGCAGGCACTCCGCTGCAATACTTTATGTTTGGAGACACTGAATGTATGGTTCGCTGACTTGTTGTTAAAATAGCAGCTTGTCCGGGACGACCGCCTCGCTGCCCAGCAAATGCCGGATGATTTCCTCTGACCAAGGTTCAATGTTCTCTCCTTCGCTCGCGATGGTTTTGATCAAGTCCTTCACCTCCACGAATTTCCCGCTAAGCGACTGCCCTCGTCGTTCCTTGAACTCTGTATTGCTCAAAACTACTACAACGTCGTCCCTTTCAGCTCGCCATTGGTAAACCACAGCGACGTGTTGTGAAGTTTTTTTACCAACGTCCGCGTAGATGGCTCCGGCTAACTTCAGTTCCCTGGCGTCCAGACTCAGACACAGCTCTTCGTGAATTTCCCTAAGCGCACACTGAATAAGCGAATGGCCATTGGTTGAATCTTCCTTCCTCACGTGGCCACCAGCCCAGATGACGACCTTATTGTGCAGCGGGTTGGTGGGTGTTTTCTCGCGTCGCTGCAGCTGCAACACCTGGCCTTTCTTCGTTCGCACTACCACTACTGGCAAAGCTTGCACCAGATCCGTTGATTTCTCGGCGTCGGCTCTTGGGACAAATTTTCCCCCTGTCGCAAAGAGTTCCGAAACGGGCAAGGCCGCATTTCCAACCAAGGTGGTTTTACAACCGAAAAGCCTGATGACGTCGCTCCTATTGGCGCAGAGTACCTCTTCATCAAGCTGTTCAGCAATGAGCTCTAGAACGATGCTTGCGACCTTTTCCGCTGTCTGTTTCTTGTTGGATGTAATATCCGATGTATTAATTTGAAAAATGCGGAATTGTCCTTCGAGCCGCTTACAGGCTTCCGTGGCGTTTGCCTTGAATTTATCAAGCATTTCAAGGTTCATTATGGAGCCTGTCACCCCAACAACAGGCAAATCGCCTGCCTCGCGCCGCATCGCATCCGCTGCGGATGCTGTCATCACAATCACGCCTGATATTCGCTTCCGCCATTCCTCGAGGAGCAAAAACTTCTCCGCCGCATCAAGCTCATTTTCCTTAATGCGAGCCATTTTCCACATCATTCTCAGCCACACAAGTGAATCGAAGAGTCCCCGGTCCAAGATCAAGACATCTGGATCGTCTAGCCGTGGAGGACTTTGTGTTTTCTCTAATACTTGGGCCAACGTGGTGCAAGCCGTCCAAACATTAAAATTCCCGTGTTTCTTGTCTCGAATCGGGCAGACCGAAGCTCGTTCAATTACCACCTCAACCTTAAAACCGCAGCGTTTCAGAAATGCGTTAAGAGTGCCGAGGGTAGTTGTTTTTCCAGCTTTAGGCGTGCCGGCAAATTCAATTACCACAGGCTTGCGACCCTTCGTTTTAAACTCCAAAGCTAGAGCTTCGGCACGTTTTTGGATTTCTGATTTCACAGGCGATTGACTTTACCAGCCTACCGGTCTTGGTCAAGCCTGCCTCGTGAAATGCGTGAAATGTCTTGAAATCCCGATCATTAGCCTGACTTAGCGGATTCGGGCGGCTAATATTTGCAAGTGCTTGCAAATCAACGGGCGCATTTCTAGGTCTTCACTAGAACTAGAGAGCCGGTTTCGCTGGAAGACTTTGGGCGGGTGATTTCGGGCGGCAGTTGGGCGGGTAACTCCAGTTTGAGCCGTTGCAGTAAGAGTTGGACATCGGTTTCCGGCTGCGTGTAGCGGCTGAGGATCACGGTGCGCTCATCGGTCGTGGGTAAATGCACGTCGAGCATTTGCAGGGTGGCGAATTCTTCCAAGACCGCGCGTGGGGTCAGGCCGGGCGCCAAATCGCGCAGGCGCCGCCGCAACGTGACGTGCAGGCAATAGGCCAGGAAGGAAATAAAAATGTGGGCTTCGATCCGATGCTCCAATTGATGATAAATAGGGCGCAGGGCCAAATCGTCTTTGAGATTTTTGAAGGCGGCTTCCACTTCAGTCAACTGAATGTAAAACTGCCACAGTTCTTCGGCGGTTCGTCCGCCCGTGATGTTCGTCCGCAAAAGATAGCGGCCCTCCCGTTTGCGGGCCTGACGCAGTTTGGCTTTGCCGGGTGGCACCCTCGTCTCCACCAAACGCGCCGCAGCCGGATAATCGTGCAAGGCCGCGCCCAGTTTCTTGAGCAACTCGTCGCGTTTGGTTTTCATCTCTTGCAACTTTTTCAGCCGCGCCCAGAGGCCTTTTAATTGCCGGCGGCGCATCGCCCGCTCCTTGTTCACTCGGCCTTGCCGTTCTTCTTTCGCGTGGTGAGGCGCAAAAACATAACGGCATTCGATTATGCACATCTTCTTTGCGATGGGAAGAGGCTGGGTCTTCACTACAGCCTCTTTCTGGCCTTTTTGAAAATTGCTCGCCTACAAATCAACCACTTGCGCGATGGAAAAAACTTTCGGCGGGTCCAATCCGCTAAGTCGGGTTAGCATTAGCGACAAGTTTGGCCAGGGGAAGAATTCCGTCGGCGGGACGCCGACGGAGTGCGGTCGAGACGACCGCGCTCCCCGGAAAGCCGCTCACGACCGGGATTGTAACTGGACGGCTTGGCCTCTGGCGAAAAGATTTGCAGCATTTAGCCCAGCGACCGCGAGCGTCAGAGCGGAAGCGCAATATGTTCCAGTGTCATCTTGTTGGTTTGTTGAAACTAGCGGGTTGCTGAGAATGCCTCTGCCCGCCCTGCCAAACCCAATCGCCACTCCCGAGGCCTTGATTATCCGGCGCGACCACGCCGCCATCGTCTTTTTCATTCCAGCCAATGGAATAAAGCAAAAATGTCCCGTCCGGCGAGCGGCGATAATGCAACGGCTGGCCGCCGATGATGTCATGGGGGATTTTTTCCATATATTGTGGCGCAAGGGCGGCCAGGGTTTCCGGATAGTCTCCATGAGCCAGCCGGTAACGCTCCAGGGCGCAAGCGATCTGCGCTTGATCGACCAGCGTTTGATTGCGCGCAATATTCTGCCACACTTTAGTGGCGTATGGGAGCGAGAAACGACTACAGACGAAGGAATAAGGAGCCCATTTAGGACAAGCATTGACTTCCCGCATGGCGCGTTCGGCAATTTCTGGCAGCACCAGATGCTTGCGGACATCGCCTATCTCAAAGAGGGGATGCAGTTTGGCCTTGGAAACCAAGTTTTGATAGACCCAGCCGTGCGGCGCAAAAAGCATAAACGCATAAAAAGGGTCCTTGAGCATTTCCATGGTGGAGACATCCTGCTCCTTTCCATGGCTTGAGTCATATATTTCCCTGAACAGTTCAGCCGGCGGAATGTTTTCCAGTGAGACGGTGGTGGCCACGCGTGCATCCAGAAAGGACTCAGTGCCGATGGGCAGCAAATCGGTTTGCGCCAGTTGTTGCTGGAGGGCGATGAGCTGCGGTTCGCGCCACGCGCCCAATTGGAGTCCCTGCGCGATCATGTAGGCATAAATTCCGGTAATGGCAACATCCATTGTCGCCGCCATCAACGTCTTCGGCTTGGCTTCCAGGATGCGGCAAATGTCGTGGATCAACGTTAAATCGGCCAAGGCCGCGCCAGAATCGTCAAGCAAAAAATGGCATTGCACGCGGTTGGCCAGCGTTTGCGCGAGGGCGCGCATCATTAAGAAATTGGGCATGGGTATAACGTACGGTTGCGAGTAGTTACCATTCATGCGGGCGAAGGGACGCTTGAGCGCGGCCCGAATGGCGTCGAATTCCGCTCGTAGTGTGTCTGTTCGGGCCAGGTAATCCGCCGCGTTTTCGGGTGGCGGTAGCAGCACGATCTTAAAGGAATTGCCTCCAGCGCTTTCGATGCGAAGGACCGTTCGTAGAGGATCACAGCCGAGAGGGTCAATCGACCTTGGAAACAAATTAACCAGGTCACCCGTCGGTATTTTCTGGCTGGCAGACAAGGTGATTCTCGCTGGTCGAATCCCCTCGAGTGGACGCGACACGAGCGTAAAACCCTGCGTGCTGTTCAAAGTGGGACCAACAGCGTCTTCGATCAGTTTTCTGGCCTGGACGGGAGCATTAGTGTCGTCGATTCGCAAAAGCGCTTCGCTGCCCGGCGGCACAATCGCTACCTCGGCGATGAGCAGCGCGTTGGTGTGTTGCCAGATTTTAGGGGCCGCTGCATAGAGCCGCTTTGACAATGCTGTATCGTCTCTGCCAAGCCATTCCTCTTCGTTGATGCCGGGTGCTTTGAAAAAATTCTGTTCGTCCGGCATCGGTGGTGGGATAAAGGCGGCCCAGTCGAGGACATCGCCTTTGGCTTCCAGTTCGGCTTTGCACTGTTTCCAGGCTCGTTTGCCGCGCCAATCTTCTTCCGTATATGCAAGCGCGATGAGTGTGACAAAACAGGCCAGGGCAATTGTCGCGCGGCGAGCTGTCCGCCAACTAAAAAGCCAGCGGAAAAACCGGCGGCGGTTTGGAGTTTTCCCAGCGTAAGGATTCATTTTAAATCACGTCCAAATCGCCACCCCGTTCGGGGGCGCATCCGACTCGGTTAGCAGCGCCGGAGGCGCGACATCGTTGTAGAATCCCCGTCCACTAGAAACCAGAAGCCCCTTAGGGGCCCTTAGGGGCGGCATATTCCACGCCGCCGCGCGGCAGATGCCGCCCCTACGGGTCTCATTTCTCGTTGGAGGTTGTTCATCTACAAAGATGCCGCTCCTAGCGGAGCTATAGAGGAGAGCGACGCACCAAAAAGTGACATGCCCGCGCCGCTCGGTTCGCGGACGAAGAAGGGAGGGCTGGTGCGCGGGTGGCGCTGCCATTTTCGGCGCGGGCGCTTCGTTGAACCCGCCCAGCAACTGTTCCTCTTCGCGCAGCGACAAGACGAAGCCGTAAGAATTGGATGAAATGCTGGCGGTCTTTTGAGGCGTTCCTGTGCGAAGACTAAAGTTCGCGACAAGAATCAAGAGCCACGTCGCCGCCAGCCCCGTCCAGACGCGGCGGGCGGGCCAGATCATTTGACACCAAAAATTCCCCGGAAAGCACAGCAGCCAGGCAGCGCGGTGGGAAGGTTGCCGGGGGTTCAATTGCCGCACGACCTCGCGGCGCAGGACGTTTAGTTTCGGAATGGCGGTGCGATGGTGATGCAACAAAATCTCGCGGGGCGTTCTCATTTTTCCTCCCAAAGTTTGCGCAGGGCTCTTTTGGCGTAGTGCATGCGCGATTTCACGGTGCCGATATTGGCGCCGGTAATGCGGGCGATTTCGTCGAGCGAAAAGTCCTCAATGAAATGCAGAAGCAACACCGCGCAATGCGCCGGCGGCAATTGGTTGAGCAATTTCATAAACTGGGCCTCGTCTTCGCACCGGATGAGCAGCTCGCCAGGGTCCCCCCCGAATTCCTGCGGCCTTTGGGTGATTTGTTCGAGAGCCGCGGATTCACGGTCGTGCTTGCGCCATCGCTGGATGCATTTCTGGTGGGCGATGCCGAACAGCCAGCTTCCGAACTTGCCATCCTCCCGCAGGCTGGCGATGTGGCGGACGGCCGCGACGAAGGCTTCCTGAACGATGTCGAGACTCGTCTGCTCATCGTGAACCAGCTCAAAAACATAGACATACACGGGCAGTTGATAGCGCTGGAAAAGGCTTTCCCAGGCCGCCTGCTCTCCGGCCCTGGCCCGCGCCACGGGCGGTTGTTCGTCTTCAGCCACTACCAGCATTTACAACCAGTGGAATGACAAAGACGAGAAAAGGTTCAATGGCCGAATTCAGGGGCGACAACGGAAGTGTGCCTTCGGCAGGGCGCCGAAGGCTGGAGTGGACATCTTTTGGCTGAACGCAGAAGTCAATCCCGGCTCTTGTCATGCGGGCCGGCTCCGCAAAAACGCCCAAACTCCAGTGGGCGTCGCGGCAGCTCCGCCCAAGAATTCGATGGTTTCGAGATTAAAAATCCAAGCGGTTGCCTATTCCGCCGCCGGGCTTTCGCCGACTTGGAAACGGGCAAAGCGGCGGACGACAATGTCGTCGCCCAGTTGCTTGGCGATGGAGCCGATGTGTTCCTTGAGGGAGACTTCGGAATTGCGCTTGACAAAGCCCTGATCGACCAGGCAAATGCCCTGGTAGAATTTCTCCAGTTTGCCTTCGATGATTTTGGCGATGGCTTGCGGCGGCTTGTTCTTGACCTGGTCGGCGGCGATTTCTTTTTCCTTGGCCAGGATGGCGGCGGGCACTTGCTCGCGCGAAATGACGGTGGGATTTCCAGCGGCGATTTGCAGCGTGATGTCGCGCACCAACTGCTTGAACTCATCGCTGGCGACGGTCGCCTCTTTGCCGGCGCCGACTTCCACCAGCACGCCCACTTTCGCTCCGGTATGGATATAAGCGGCGACAATGCCCTGGTTGCTCACTTCAAAACGCGTGAAGCGCGGAATTTGAATGTTCTCGCCAATGCGAGCCACCGCGGCGACCCGTTCCGGTTCCAGTGATTCCAAGCTCGCGCCGTTGATGACCTTGCGGGCAATGTCATCGCAAAAGGCGCGAAAACTTTCGTTGCGCGCCACGAAATCGGTCTCGCAATTAATCTCCACCAGCACGCCGGCCTTGGCGCCGGGCGGAATAAATTGCGCGATGACTCCCTCGCTGGTTTTGCGGGAGGCTTTCTTGGCAGCGGAGGCGCTGCCGCGTTTGCGCAAAATATCGACGGCGGCGTCGAACGCGCCTTTTGACTCAACCAAAGCTTTCTTGCAATCCATCAGGCCTGCGCCGGTCGTTTCGCGCAGGCGGGCAACATCCGCAGCGGTAAATTCAGCCATGTTTCAAATAATCAGTTAAAGGGTTTAAGCGGCAGCGGGCGCGGCCACGGGAGCAGGTCCCGGCGCGGGGGCGGCAGCAAGTGGGGGCGCAACGGTTGGGGCGGGCGCCTCCGCGGGAGCGGCTGCCGGCGCCGAGGTTTCTTCGCCTTGTTCCTGCCGGCGGCGGCCATATTTGGCCTCATACTCAGCGCGCGCCTGGGTGATCGTTTGCACAACGGTCTGCAAAATCAATCGGACGGAACGGATGGCGTCATCGTTTCCCGCAACGGGATAATCGACCAATTCCGGGTCGCAATTGGTATCAACCAGCGCCACGATGGGGATTTTCAGGCGGCGTCCTTCCGCCACGGCGTTGTGCTCGCGCTTGATGTCCACGACAAAAAGTGCGGCGGGATATTTATCCATCGAACGAATGCCGTCGAGGTTCTTGAAGAGGCGGGCGGCCTCGCGCCGGTACATCGACTGCTCCTGCTTGACGTAATTGTTAATGCTGCCGTCGGCTTCCCATTTTTCAATTTGTTTCAGCCGGGCGATGGAGCGTTTGATGGTGTTGAAATTTGTCAGCGTGCCGCCCAGCCACCGTTCGGTGACGTAGAGCTGGCCGCAAGCTTTGGCCGATTCCTTGACCGCTTCCTGGGCCTGCTTTTTGGTGCCGACAAAAAGGACGCTGCCCCCTTTGCTGACAATGCCGTGCAGAAAATCACAAGCGGTCTCCAACTGGGAGAGGCTCTTGCTCAGATCGATGATGTGGATGCCGTTGCGGGCGTCGAAGATGAAGGGTTTCATCTTGGGGTTCCAACGCCTGGTCTGATGCCCGAAATGAACCCCCGCGTCCAATAATTCCTTAATACCAATGCTAATCACTCAATTTCCTTTTGTTAGAAGCTCGCGCCGCATTACGGAACGTGCCATCCCGCGGAACACGGGATTCAGTTTAGAGTTACGATGGCCGCCCGGCCCGACCTGGGGACGGAAATAAGGCCGTTGCCTTCCGGGTGAACACCACCCCGAAGGAACGGACAAAGTAGCAGACCGTGGCCAGAAGGCAACCCTGATTTCACAGCAAACGGAACGCGTCAAACTCGCTCAGGCCAAGCGCCGATACGACATGAACCAACTCGTTAGAGCGGGCACGAGCCCGGCTGGCAGAGGACAACCCAGCAGAACCCAAGGAGTAAATCGGTTCCTTGACCGGGGAGGGGGGGGGGGGGGGGGGGGGGGGGG
>JBKQWF010000142.1:0-39473 GCA_052139695.1 Limisphaerales bacterium | reverse complement strand
CGCTCATGCAGAACAGGAGAAAGGGCCTCATAGCGCTGCTCAATCGCCTGCGCAGATGCTTCCATGAAGGAAGCCTACACCATTCCATCCATTAGTTGAAGCGTTTATTTATGCACGGACCCTTAGGGAGTTGCGGCGCTGCCGCGCCGCCCAAATTCCGGATTAATTGGCCCAACTTGACAAACGCAGGCCCTCCGATTTATGCTACACGCAGCTTCAGTATTTGGGGGCAAAAACCGGCTTTCTTGGTTCCGTTTTTGCTGTAGGTCTTTGGCCGGGAAAAATGGAATGCACCTTATGAAATTCAAAAACAAAAAACGTGGTTTTACGTTAATTGAATTGCTCGTGGTCATCGCCATCATTGCCATTTTAGCTGCCATGTTGTTGCCGGCGCTGGCCAGATCAAAAGCCCAAGCGCAGACAACCCAGTGCCTGAGCAACACTCGCCAGCTCACGCTGGCCTGGGTGAGTTACGCTCAAGACAATCAAGACCGTTTGGCGAACAATAATGATGATAACAATGACTCCGGCACTGACTACTCAGAGCCCGAGAGTTATTGCCAAGGGGTGATGGACTGGAGCCTTTCCGCGGACAACACCAACTTTAATCTGCTCATCGACCCAAAGAGGGCGGAAATGGGACCTTTCGTCGTCAATTTCAAGATTTACAAATGCCCCGCCGACATTTATCTCAGCCCCGCGCAGCTCAAGGCAGGCTGGCTGGGACGGGTCCGCAGCTACTCCATGGATGCCGCCCTGGGCGGCGGCGAGAAGGATTTTTCTTGGTGCATTGCCATGGTGAAAATGGCTAATTTGGTCAAGCCGGGACCCGCCTTGTCCTTCGTCTTCGATTGCGAAGACGCGGACGGCATCAACGACATGAATCTCTATGAGAATCCAAGCCTGCCGTTGGACCAGGGCGAATTTGTTGACATACCATCCTCCCGTCACGGCGCCGGCGCGGCCAACAACGGGGCCGGCGTTTTCAGTTTTGCCGACGGCCATTCCGAAATTCGCAAATGGGCCAATTCCCAGCATTGGGAGAAGCCCGACACGATGAACCAGAACGGCCCTTTCAACCGACCCTGCGGCCCGGCTGATTATACCTGGATGGCCCAGCACACTCCCCAATAGAAACGCGCCGAGTGCGCGCAAGCCTGTCCAGAGCCCAAATTAAGCGGGAGCCTGCTCGAAGCCAATACGCCTTATTTCCCCCCCGCGGCCTCGAGGGCCGCTTTCTTTTTCTCTTGCCGCTCCCAATACCAGGCGATCCACACTGAAATCTCAAAAAGCAGTTGCAGGGCGATGGCCATGCAAACCTGCGTGAAAACTTCCGGCGTGGTCAGCAACGCTCCAAGAATGAGGTTCCCTACGACCATATAGCGCCGCATGGCGGAGAGCTTGGCGTAGTCCAGAATCCCGATTTTGACCAGGGCCAGCAGAACCACCGGCAATTCAAAACCCGCACCCATTCCAAACATAAACTTGATGAGAAAGCTCGCGTATTCGGGCGCCGTCCAGTAGGGCACATCCACGTCCATCCACGCGCTGTAAAGCTGGGCGAACTTCAGCGCGGCGGGCATGACCAGGAAATAGGCAAAGGATACGCCCATCAGGAACAGAACCGTGCCGAAAATAAACGCGCGGAAAAAATACTTTTTTTCGATGACCTTGAGCGCGGGCATGACAAATTCGCCCACGAAATAGAGGACAAAAGGCGAAGCGAGCAGCAACCCGCCAAAGAAGGCCACATGCAACGCAAACATGAACGGCGCCGCCGGATCCATAAAAACCATTCTCGGCCCGCAGGTCGCGGGCGGCGCGCTCTGGGTGTCCACAGTCGCTGCCAGCAACGTATTTGTTCCCACCACCACCGGGTCCAGATGCACGGTAACGTGCTGATTCGTGCCGAGATTGAGGGGGCCAAACTGGTTGGATTTCACCGGGCCGGAGAAGATTGTGGCCGTCCCAAGCTCGACGGTCACCGTTTGATTGGTGTCTTCCGGCAGAAAAGCGACATGCCGCTGCTGGGCGCGCTGCATGGGCCACTGCAAAATGAAGACCAGTTGCTTGACGCTGAAGAGGCAAACCATCATTCCGAGCAAAACAGCCGCCCCACTCTTGACCAGCGTCCAGCGCAGGTCTTCGAGATGTTCGAGAAAGGATTTTACAGCGCCACCTTCAACCTCCTCGTCGGGTGGCTGCGGGTCATCGCTCGGTTCTGCCATGCTTGAGGGCCAGCCGGCGCGATCTCAGGACTTCGGAACGGTGGAAGACGGGGCTGCTGTTTCGGGGGCCGTCACTTGTTTGGGCGGCGCCGGGGGAGGCGGCTGCGGTTCCTGGTTCATGGCATTATGGAACTCAGTGGTCACGTCCTGGGAGGCCTTCTTAAATTCCTTGATCCCCTGGCCGAGTCCTTTGGCGAACTCCGGTATCCGCTTGGCGCCAAACAGGATCAACAGGGCCACCAGGACTATAATCAGCTCTCCGCCGCTGAGCCCCAAAACTGCTAAACTTGTATTCATAAAATGCACTTCCTGCTTATACGTAAACCACCCCAAGCAATTAGTAAAGCGCCAAAAAATGACGCCAAACCACCTGCCACCAGCAAAACCCTTCCTCGACGCCGAGGACGTTCCGCCGACGCTTCCGCTTCGTTCCGAATTCCTGCTTCGCTGCTACAACCTACACGAAATGAGGAGCCACTTCCAGCTTTTGGCCGGGAGCAATCGTCAGGTCGTTGCCCTCAGACCATACTTTGTCGTTAAGAAGGATTTTGAACTTAACCGGGGCGGTGACGGTTTGGGTCCATCTCCAGGTTCTGCCATCGACGCAAACCAGCGGTATCCCGCGGTCCCACGTCAAACCGGAGCCTTGCCCCCGCAGAAAAATGGCGTTGCCAAAGCCAACATCCATTTTGACGTCGATGGTGGCCACCGCGCCGGAATTAGGCTGGGAAAAGGTGGGGGTCGGTTTCAGTTCCTTTGGCGCGGATACGGGTGCCGAATTAACGGAATTAGGTTGAGAAACGGTCGAGTTCGGTTTCAGGGCGGCTTTCGCCGCGCTTTTTTTCATTTTCATACTTGATAATGACTGATTAAAAAGAAGCGCTTGCCGCGGCTCTTTGCAATGCCCGTAGCAAACAGCATTCCATTCATTCCAATAGACAGACGATGAAGCGAACGTACACCTGATGGAAGCACCCCCGGTCTTTCCCGTGCCTGTTTAGATGTCCCCAAGGTGGAAAAAACTAGCCATCCAAGGTTTTATCAAACAAACAACGCTTTCGCACCCGGTCACGTTCCGGTGTATTATACTACGTGCCGGAACCGTTTATGACAAGCAGAATCACACGGGGCGTCAAGGGTTACACCGGGCGGGCGATCTATCTTTACGCCTATGATATCGCTTACGAGATGACTCGCCAGCCGGTGACGCAACTGCTCGGCCAGCCTGTGGCCCAGTTCTCCATCGACGCCAGCCGGCGCAATCCCCGCCACCTCTTCTTTTTCCGTCCGCAAATGGTCCGCTTGCCGCCGATGGAACGGATCGGCCCCAATGGACCGGTCCGGATCGAGCGAACGCTCAAGCTCCTGCCGGTCGGGGCGGTCAGCATCACCGTTTCCGTGCCGTTCCAAGTCGCTTCCATCGAAGAACTTGTGGCTTACCATGATCTGGAGTTTTCCAATGGCGTTTTAAGCCAGGAAGTCCGCCAACTGGTCGAGGAAGCCTGTCACGAGCTAGCGCCGCTCCTGGTCAAACCCGCCACCCAATTGGCGGAAGACGAGGCTTACACCGTTTTCTGCATTGACGCTCCCCTGATCGCCGAAGACGGGCATCCTTTGAGCGCGGAGGACTGGCTGCAACAGCACCGGCGCCAGGTGGCCGCTCTTCTCACCCAGGAATCGGACATTAACCAGCTCTCCCGCCAGGAGGCTGACGAATCCACCGGCCGCTATCTCAGCTATTACGAGAACGATTTGGCGGTGCTGGATTGGGATGCCGCCTTAATCGTCCAGGAACCGGGGCAATTGGACGAAATCCTCTTCGTTTTGGAACTGGCCAATCTGCAACTGGCTGAATTGGAGGGCTATGACCGCATTTTGGATACCGCTCTGGAACGTTCCTACCGCGACCTCACCAGCCGCCCGCGCAGCCGCAATGAGATCATGCGGCAATTGCGCGAAATTCGCATCGATTTGGCGCGCTTCAACGATGAATTGTCCAACATCACCAAGTTTTTCGGCGATTGGCATGTCGCGCGCATTTATGAAAACATCTCCGCCCGTTTCCACTTGGCGGACTGGCATCGGACCATCGACGAGAAACTTAAAACCCTGGACAATCTTTACCAACTGCTCAATCTGGACCGCACCAACCGCTGGATGCTGACGCTGGAAGTCACCATCGTGCTCTTATTTGTCATCGACCTGGTCATCCTCATGCTCGGGCTTAAGAAGTAGGTGCGACGAAAAGGGGTGAGCAAGGAGAATTGGTGGGGCGGTGCTGCTGCGCCGCCCATTGTTTGGCCCAGTCGGTGCGGAGGAAATTTGGGCGGAGCAGCAGCTCCGCCCCACCAACATTGCCCTGTCCTTTTCGTCGCACCCCAACAGTAATGCGCCTTTCCAACCTCTCGCTTCCGGCGTAACCTAGCGGCGTTGGTAATGCGTCCGTGACGGTAATTTTGGGAAAGGCAGGGTCGCCTCGCCGAGGCGACCGATCCAGTTGAGAAACAGCCGCGGACGGCGGCGAAGCCGTCCTGCCGTCTGCCATTGGCGCATTGCCCGGGTTGTCTCGCAAAATGCCTAGCGTTTATATCAAGACTTACGGATGCCAGATGAATGAGCGCGATTCCGAAGCGGTCGCCGCTCAATTGCTGGCCAAAGGCTATAAGCTGGCGCCGTCCGAGGCGGCGGCGGACGTGATTCTGCTGAACACCTGCAGCGTGCGGGACGCCGCGGAACAAAAAGCCATCGGCAAAATGAAGAACATCGCCGCCGCCGTCCGCCGTCGCCGCCCGCATGTTGTGCTGGGTTTCCTGGGCTGCATGGCGCAAAGCCGCGGGCAGCAATTGCTCGACGAGTTGCCGCAGGTGGATCTGGTCGTGGGCACGCAAAAATTCCACCGCACCGCCGATTACCTCGATGAAATTGCCGCCGGCAAACGCGAGAAAATCGTCGAAGTCGAGGCGGAGTCCGGCAGCGAAGCCGCCATCAAGGAGCATTTGCCTGCCGCCGGCGGCACTCGCGCCGCCGGCGTGCCAGTTTCTTCCTATGTCAGCATCATGCAGGGGTGCAATCAGTATTGCACTTTTTGCATCGTTCCCTACACGCGAGGCGAGGAGCGCAGCCGGAGCATCGCGGACATTGCCGCGGAATGCCGGAAATTGGCCGCCGCAGGTGTCAAAGAAATCACGTTGCTGGGCCAGATTGTCACCAGCTACGGACGGCGCGAAATCCCGCCGCGCGACGGCAAATCCGGCTTCGTCCAATTGCTGGAGGCCGTGCAAGAGATCGACGGCTTGGAGCGCATCCGCTTCACCTCGCCGCATCCCAAGGGCTACGGTGACGACCTTGTCGAGGCTTATAAGCGCCTGCCCAAATTGTGCCAAAGCGCCCATCTCCCGGTACAGAGCGGGAGTGATCGCGTCTTGAAGGCCATGCACCGCGGCTATACCCGCGCCCGGTATCTCAGCCTCGTGGAGAAACTCCGGCAAGCTCGGCCTTCTATCGGCCTCACGACGGACATCATTGTGGGTTTTCCCGGCGAAACTGAAGAAGACTTTGGCGAAACGCTCTCTTTGGCGCGGGAGGTGCAATTCGACAATGCCTACGTCTTTAAATACTCCACCCGCAAGGACACTCCTGCCGCCCAATTGCCGGAGCAAGTGCCGGCGGAACTGAAGGAAGAACGCCACGCGCGTTTGTTGGAAACCATCAACGCCATCGGCCAGCGCCGTTACGACGCTTATGCTGGCCGGACGATGCAAATTCTCGTCGAAGGGCCCAGTAGAACCAACCCCGCGCGGCTCTCCGGCCGGACCCGCTGCAACAAAATCGTGGTCTTTGAAGGCGCCGCGCGCCATCGCGGCCAATTGCTGGACATAAAAATCACCCGCGCCGGTTCGTTCACGCTCTACGGCGACCCGGCGATTGCCGGGTTTTCATAGGTTTTGGTAGTAACGCAAAGCCTGGTCCGCCGTGCGCCGGGCGTTTTCCTGGTCCTGGTTATTGGCAAATGGCGGGTTGGACCGAAGCCAGTGTTGCAGACCCTTCACCCATTTCTGAAGGTATTCGATCGACGATTGCTCCCGCACGTTTCGTCCGTCGCGCAGGAAGTAGATGGGACTGGTATGAGCGAACACCGAAACGCCTCGCGGAAGAATACGATTCGGAAGGTCCGGGTGATCAATGACTCGCGCGGCCAGCCAGCCGCTACGCCCCAACTCCACTTCAGTTTCCACCGACATGGCATAGACGCCATCCGCCGGGGAGTTCTGGGGGATCGCAACTGTCCGATGGGCGACGGTCACGCCGTTCAATACGATTTCGAGCGTGGTGAAGGGCAGGATGGAACGAGCCGTTACGCGAGCTTTGACTCGCCGGGTTCCTTGGAACTCGACCACGTCGCCCGGTTCTTGACCCGCCACGTCGAACTTGAGCAGCGGGCCATTGCTGACAAAACTCCTGCCGGATTTGATCGCCTCCATCCAGGACTCGTAGCTGGCCGACCCCTTGGCCCGGCCATAAGTGCGATTGCTGCCCAGCGGAATATCCTCCCCCAGTTTATCGGTGCCGGCAGCGACAGGGATGCGAAATCCTGCATTCAGGAATTGGTAATAGAGATCCACCGCCCGCAGCACAGGGAATTCAGCCTGCGGCATTCCGGAATTGTCCCACGGGTCCCGATGATTCGGAAGCTGCGCGGGGTCGTTCCAGGTGACGAGTTCGATGGCATCCAGAAGACCCAGGGCCGCGGCGACAGGAGATTGGGCGCCAGGCAGATTACCCAAGTGCGCCCAGATGATGGTCCCGTGTTGCGCGCGGGCCGCCCGCATCCCGCGCACCAAATCCCATTGCGGCTCGGTCTTCCAATATTCCAGACCCCCGCCCATATTGGGATAACCGTCCACGGGCCGGGTCAAGCCGGTCAAGTTCACGTGTCCCATCTGCCATTCCTGGAGTTCTTGGCCGACATAAATCTCGCAGCCCGGTGTTGAATTCGTATCGAGCCGGCCCGTGAAGTGTCCGTTTGCCGGCACGGAAAACTGGGGATCCTCGACTTGAAGAAGATTCACTGCGTTCAAATCCTCGGCCAACATCTCGAAATGGGCTTCCGCGGGGGTGGGCGCATGGGCATGGACGTCCCCGCAAACGTAACCCTCCCGACGCATGTCGATCCAGCGGCGGAGGCGAAATGTCCTCACAATCGGTTGTGCCGTTCCATCATTGGTCACGGCGGCAAACTCCGGACGCGTTTCCAGGCCGCGCCGGATTTCCACGGATGCCCCAGAATTCGGCATTTGCAGCCGGAACGATCCATTCACATAGCACCAGCGTTTGTCCAGGTATTGAACGTGCGAATGCTGGCCCTCGACTTCCACCAACTTACCGTTGCCGTCGGTGACGGCAACCCGCGCGACCAGCGGCTCACCTGTGGAGTCGTCCAGGAGGCGCCCTTCAAAGGAGGCGGCCCCGATGATTCGGGCTGAAAGTCCGAGGACCAGGCAGAGGCGCACAGGCTCGAGACGGCAGCGTCTCCAGCCGGATCGTTCGATCGTGAGCGAGCGCGCGGCTTTGGATGGTCCGGGACGGGGGAAGGTTTGGAAGTAGCTGATGAGATATTTCATAAGGAACTGGATCCGATTGGGACAGCCATAATTCTCGGGTGCTCTTGCGGACCCACCGTTTTCGTGTCGCTAAAGTTTCACTTCTTTGCCCGGATACGGTCAATCCACGCTTTTTGTCAAAGGCACAACAGAAAATGGCGGCTCTCGGATGGATGCCTATTAGCCTCCTTAATCGCGCCCGGAAAACGGCTTCAGAATAAAACGTTGACACGATATACTTTGTAGTGCAAAGTAGTCCCGTTCGTGATTCATAAAACGCATATAACTTTATGAGCACTTTTTGGTGCAAAGCATACCATGAATAAGTCATTGATAATGCCAGCAAAGCTTTTTCTCGTTTTTTCACTTTCAGCCACGCTGTTATGCGGGTTGATTTATGCGACGATGCAGCAAACCTTCCGACGGATGGCGGACATAATCCCGGTGCAATGGGCGGAAGACGCCGCGGCCGCTTTGGCGCGAGGAGAAATGCCCGGCACTTTAAAATCATCCGCAAAAGTGGACTTGGGAGAAAGCCTCTCTCCCTATCTCATTTATCTAAATGATGCGGCGCAGCCGATCACTTCCACCGCCGTGTTAAACGGCCAAGAGCCAGTTCCGCCCAAAGGCGTTTTTGCAACGGCGCGCCGCAATGGCCGATTCCGGGTCACGTGGCAGCCTCGGCCCGGCGTGCGGAGCGCGACCTGCATCATTCATTTTACTGGCAAGAATTCCGGATTCGTGGCGGCCGGTCATTCCTTGCGCGAAACGGAAAGGAACATTGGCGGCATTGGACACCTGATATTCGCCGGCTGGGCTTTCCTGGAAGCGGCGCTTTTGGTGCCGCTGGCCGCAACGGCTTTTTGGCCGGCGAAAGAAAAGGAACCACTCCCTCGCGGAACCTGAGAGGAGGGGGCAGAAACTCCTGTGCGACTCCAGCCGTTCATTTCGGTGTTGAAAATTGGGAATAATGGCGGGAAAATGGACTCCTGTTTAAGCTCAAAGCGAAATTAAGAGTAGAATTAGAATTGCAAATAGGAGCGAGGCGATGGAGACAGCCATACCCGTAACCGCGCCAGGCACCGGGCAGGAAGAGAAGACGGATACCAAGAATCTTCCGGACCGGGGCTATCTGGTCATTTGCTGGAATGATCCGGTCAATTTGATGGATTATGTGACCCATGTTTTCCAGACGGTGTTCCGCTGGCCCAAAGCGCGCGCCGAGCGGCACATGCTGCAAGTGCATAACTCCGGCAAGAGCCTCCTCGTGCGGGAAACCTTCGAAAAGGCGGAGCATTACGTGCATCAACTGCATGCTTACGGGCTGCATGCCACCATGGAAAAAGAGGAATGAGATTTCTCCCCCCGTCCAAGGAAGCCGGCGCGGCGTCGCCCCTGGTCTTTGAAATAACCCCTGGCGAAAAAGCAGTCTTGCTCACCACTTTGAGGCTTTTTCCCGTCCTGGAGAGCGCCCATCATCAACTGACCAAGAATCGCAACGCCGCCCGCGCCAGCGAACAGCGTTTGCTGGAAGAATCCATGGCCCAGCAACAGACGGCCCATCGGCGGAAATTGTCCCAATTCTTCCGTGCCGAAAAGCAATTCTTCCGCACAGAGCAGGGGGAATTGCGCCTGGCCTTGTCACCGCCGCAGTTGGAATGGTTGTTGCAGGTTTTGAACGACATCCGCGTGGGGAGTTGGGTGCAATTGGGCTGCCCGGAGATGGAGAGCGCGCGGCTGAGATTGGCCCGTGAAAATCCGGTCGCTTTTACCGCGATGGAGACGAGCGGCTACTTCCAAATGGTCTTGCTGGAAGCGTTCCGAGGCTCCCCTGATTGAGAATTGCAAATTGAAAATGTTCAATTCCCAATTCTCAATCCATAGCGCGGCGCAGCTCACCCATTCGCCTGTTTTCCATTCGCAGCGTCCTCCGCGGTCTCGGCGCCTCTGCGCGTGAATTCGGCTCGCGCGGAGCCGCGGAGTGCGCAGAGAAAGGCAAAGGATTATAAGGAGATTCTATTCTTTTCGAGGGTATTCCCACACCCAGTCGCCGGTTTCGGATCGGTATGAACTGCGTTCGCGAAGGCTGTCCGTCTTCAGGGGGTTTGGAACAGTTCCGCCATCGTCGATCTGGTTCCATCCGACCGAATAAAGGACAAATCGGCCATCTTCGGTGAGGCGGTACTTCAAGGGTTGGCCATTCATGATGTCGTGTGGCAGCTTTTCCAGAAAAACTGGCGCCAGAGCATCCAGCTTGTCAGGAAAACGGCCCTGCGCCATGCGGAAACGTTCCAGGGCGCAAGCCACAAGGGCGAGATTGATTTCCGTTTGGGTGCGCACAAATTCCTGTGGCGACAGAACGCTGCCCAGGAATTTGAAGGCATAGGTGTAGGCTGTGAAGGAAATCCTTTTAAAGCGCTCTGCATTGGTCCGGCTGGCACCAGGAAAGGCGCGCTGGGATTGCGTCGCGACGTCAGGAAGCAAATCGTCCCGGAAGAACCTGGCGGCCGTGAGTTCATTCTGGTAATACCAACCGCGGGGCGAAATGGGATTAATATAGTCCCATTGGTAGTCGCTAAAAGACTGTTCCTTGTTGAGATAAAGGCTGCCGGGTTCGGCAGAGAGAGAATCGATCCAGGCACAGGTAAAGGCGAGTTCAGTTTTGCTGACTTCCTCGTATTTGGTCAGTAGGTCCATTGCGGAAAAATACCGTTGGAAAGATTCGAGTTGGTCCTTGCTCCAGCGCTGCGCGCTCAACCCTTCCCAAATCGGTTGCAGATCACCTTCCAAGATGCGGCGCAGAACGATCTGCGAGATGGAAAACGGCTCCGACTTAACGGCATCCGCGCAAGCGAACGCCAGGTTGACGTCCGCAAAGGCTTGCTGGCTGTCACCCACAGCCAACTCGGCAACGGACCGCAATTGCAGGACTCGAGAGACGTTTCTCAAGAAGGACAGGTGGGGGAGAAGTGCGTCTTCAATTTCCTCGTAATGAATGGGAAATCGCGATTGCGTCCGGCTGCTGGCCTTTCGAAGCGCTTCCAGTTCTGGATTCAGCATGCTTAACGCGGACAAAACGTCATTGGCGGGCGTATGGGGTTGACTCGGCAGAGGCCAAGCGTGACTCGTTAAGGTTGGGCGGTTAGTGTGAACTCTATTCGTAATGGACGCGCGGAAATAATCCTGCCATTTCTTTAGATCCAAGGGACGGCCATGGACCCAACCCCCCAACTCGCTTTCTGGAGGGGAATGAGGCGGCTGGCCAACTGTAGGAAAGACAAAACGGTCCATCCGCACCCAGATGTTGGTGTCCCGCCAGACGGTTTTCGTCGGAGTCCGCTCATAATCAAAAAAACCGGCGAAAGGAGGCGTCATGGCGAAATTCTGGTCATCCGGCACCGGCGGAGGGAGATTGGCGCGCCAGTCAAGGTCCAGTCCCTTAGCTTTGGATTTTCGCATGAAACTCTCCCAGGAGTACTTGCCGCGCAGGTCTTCTTCAGCGTAAAAGAGCGCGATCACCGTGGCCAGACACGCCAAACAAAACAGATAACGCAGCAGCATTCGCGGACGCAGCAACTTCCAGAAGGTCGGGAGATGGCGGGGCTGCGCCCCAACATTTTTCTCGGGCTCGCTCATAGGTTCAAACATTTGGGAGGCGCGGCAGCGCCGCCCTACCATCCTTGGGTGGGGCGTTGCTGCCGCAACGCCCTAATCTCAAATCTTCTTGGCCAAGTTCAAACGGCAGCCTGGTTTCCGCTTCGCTCGCTACGCGGGGAAGGGACTGCCTTGGGCGGTTCCGCCTCCGCGGTTTCGCCGGCAAAGATCAGTTCCGCCAGCATCTGCTGTTGTTGCCGCAATTCCCGCAGTTCCTGGCGCGAAAGAGCCGTCCTCACGTCGGCTGGACGCGCCGGGCCTTTGCCCGCCGCCAGGTCCATTCCCAAAATGAGAATCCACGCCGCCGCCAGACCGGCCCACGCTCGCGGACAAGGCCAGAGCCATTGCCGCCACCAAGGCAATGCGTCCGTGATGGCACCTTCCGCGGTGGGGACGGCTCGCCGAGCCGTCCGCGGGCGGCTCTTACCGGAGCGGTCACTTCGGAGAGGCGACACTGCCTTTTCCAGGCTTGACGCGGTCTCAAGAATTCGCGCGCGCCAATCGCTGGGAACTTCGCGCATCGGCTGGTCTTGCAATCGTTTTTCAAATTCTGAGTTCATTTGATCTCGTCATAGATGGGACGCAGCCGCGCGCGCAATTTGTCTAACCCATAGCGATAGCGGCTGGCGGCGGTGTTGAGGGGGATCTCCAGGATTTCGGCGATGGCGTCGAACGTCAGTTTTTCCCAGAGTTTTAAATGCACGACGGCCCGCTGGTCGGAGGGAAGTTCGCCGAGCGCCTCCGCCAGTTTTTCGCGGAAGACCTGTTCATCAGGATCGGCGCCCTCGGCGAAGAGCGCGAGGGATTGGCGGGCAAGCTGGTCGTAGTTTCTTTGCCGCGTCTCCTGGCGGCGGATCAGATCAATGGCGGCGTTGTGGGCCAGGCGCAGGAGAAAAGCGCGTTCGTCGCGCACGCCGCGCAGCAAAGCGGGACGGCGGCCCAGCTTGAAAAATAAATCCTGCATGACATCGAAGGTGTCCGCTTCCTGGCGCAAGAGGTTGAGGAGAAAGGCAAACAAGGAGGCGGCGTGCTCATCATAAAGCCGCGCGATGTCTGGGGTTGCCGCCATCTCTCCATATAAGACGCCGCCGTCGCGGAAGTTTGTCTAGTGTAAATTCCGGCGGTAGGGACGGCTCGCAGACGGCTGTCTCAAAAGAGGCTCGTGCCGGCAGCTTGGGTAGGGTGCGCTCTCCGAGCGCGCCGTTTGTCCGAAGGTCGGCCCCGGCGCGCACGGAGGGCGCGCCCCTGGAGATTGGACATTTTTGAGCCCGTTCAGAAGCCATTCCCGACGGGAATGTATCATTCAGCCCCACGGGTTGCGAGGAACGAGCTACCTTGGGGGATGACTTGTAAGGCCTGTGCGGCGGCACAATTTTACAGACGATTCCCAGGGGAGAAGACGGGCGTCGCGGAGCGACATTGGATATTAGCCAGACACGCCAGTGCCTGGAATACGCCCCCCCCCCATTTCAAATTCGTCCCGACGGGACGATGGAAAGCGGCGCCAGAGGTATTTTTCGTTGTGCGAGTCCGCCGTCCCTTCAGGACGGAAAAACTCTGGCGGATATCACCAGACACTGGCGTGTCTGGCTAATATCCGAGGTCGCTCCGTGACAAGAGGGGAGGCATCTGAGGTCGCTCCGCTACGGGGGTGGACGTTCCTCGCAACCTTGGGCTGAGTAATTTCAATCCTTGCAGGATTGTTTCCACTCGTCAGCCACAGTCGAATTCGCCATTGGTTGATCGAATCTAAACGAGTTTTACGCCGATTGGGTCTCCAAAAACGTCCAAACTCAAGCGGCGCGCACGGAGTGCGCGCCGAACCTTATTCGCGATTCTTTGAGTCAATCACAATGGTGACGGGGCCGTCATTGACGAGGCTGACCTGCATGTCCGCGCCGAATGCGCCGGTTTGGATGGGCTTGCCCAGGTCCTGCTCCAAGCGGCGGACGAATTGCTCGTAAAGCGGAATGGCTGTTTCCGGGCGGGCGGCGCGGCTATAGCTGGGGCGATTGCCCTTCTTCGTGCTGGCAAAAAGCGTGAACTGGCTGACCACCAGAATCCCGCCGCCGCTCTCCTGGACAGAATGGTTCATGAGTCCTTCGGCGTCGCGGAAAATGCGCAGGCGGACAATTTTCCCGCTGAGCCATTCAATGTCTTCCGCGGTGTCCGCTTCTTCCACGCCCAGAAGCACCAGGAGCCCCGCTTGAGTCGCGCCCTTGACCGCGCCCGCGATGAGCACGCGGGCTTCCGTGACCCGTTGAATGACGGCGCGCATTATTCCCCTTGCTGGTCCTGGCTGGGATGAATTCCAAACTGGAGAAGCTTGGCTTTCATGGTGATACGCGAGATGCCCAGCCAGCGGGCGGCCTTGGCCTGGTTGCCGTGCGCTTGTTGAATGGCTCGGGTGAACAGCTCACGTTCCATCATGGCCAGCGCCTGGCTGTGGGCGTCGCCCAGGTCTCCACGGCGCGCCGCAGCGAGCAACCCGTCCACATATTCTCCAACGGACTGGGCCGGGGAAATGGCCGGGCCGCCAGTTCTGTTCAAAGCGGCGCGCACATGATCCGAATTGATCGTGTAGCCTTGCGCCAGGAGCAGAGCTTTGCGCACGGCATTTTCCAATTCGCGCACATTGCCCGGCCACGATTGGGCCTCGAGGAATTCAATGGAGTCCGGGGTAATGGAAGGCTCAACGTTGCCCAGTTCCGGGCCATATTTTTGCAGGAAATAACGGACTAGCGCGGGAATGTCTTCCTTGCGCTGGCGCAAGGGCGGCAGAGAGATGACGACCACACTCAGGCGATAATACAAATCCTCGCGGAATTGTTTCTCCCTGATGGCGGTTTCGAGGTCACGATGGGTGGCCGCGACCACGCGGACATCCACGGAAATGGTCTCCTTGCCGCTGAGCCGTTGCAGGCTCTTCTCTTGCAACACCCGCATGAGTTTGACTTGGGTGCTCGGCGTCATGTCGCCGATTTCATCGAGAAAAATCGTGCCGTGATCGGCCTGCTCGAATCGGCCAATGCGACGCGACTCCGCGCCCGTGAAGGCGCCGCGTTCGTGTCCGAAAAGCTCGCTTTCCAGGAGGGTTTCGGGAATGGCGGCACAGTTAATGGCGATGAAAGGGCCGTTGGCGCGGTCGCTGTGCTGGTAAAGGGCGCGGGCAATGAGCTCCTTGCCGGTCCCCGTCTCCCCGCGAATCAGGACACTGACGGGTTTGGAGGCGACGAGCCCAATTTCCTTGTAGATGGCCTGCATGGGAGCGCTTTGCCCTACGAGGGCGGTGCGCGCGGCGCCTGCTTCGCCCAGGATGACCGGTTCCGAAGCCAGGCGGTTGCTGTCGGCGGCGCGGCGCACCAAGTCCAGCATCTGGGAAATGTCAAAAGGTTTGAGCAGGTAATCGTAAGCGCCGAGTTTCATCGCCTCGATGGCCGTCTCTGTCGTTCCAAAGGCCGTGACGAGAATGATGGGCAAGTGAGGCTGGGAAGCGCGAAGCTGGCGGACCAATTCCAGCCCGTTCAGCCCGGGCAATTTCAAATCCGTAATGACGACGTTGAAGGTAGCCGCAACAGCCAGGGCCAGGCCATCGTCACCGCGCTGGCAGGGGACGACCTCATGCCCTTCTTCCGCCAGAACCCTGCGCAGGGTATCGGCGATGCCCGGGTCGTCCTCGATAAGTAAAATCTTGGCCGCGCTCATTGGGTGGCTTGCGGCAAAATGATGCCGAAGGTGGTGCCGCGATTGACCTGGGTCTGGTATTGGAGCGCTCCACCATGCTTTTGCACAATGCGCGCGGCAATGGGCAAGCCCAGGCCAGTGCCGGTCTTTTTGGTGGTGAAGAATGGATCGAAGAGCCGCTTTTCCACTTCTGGCGGAATACCGTCGCCGGTGTCGGCCACTTCCATAATGACCACATCCGTTTCGCCTTGGGGAAGATTCTTGCGGGCGCGCCGCGCGCGCAGAGTGATGATGCCGCCATGCGCCATGCTGTCGGCGGCATTCTGCACCAGGTTGATCAGGACTTGCTTGATCTGGGCCAGGTCCACTTTGACAAAGAGCGGGGCCGGCTTTTCCAGGACGATCTGAATGCGGGACTCCGACAGGGAAGGCGCCAGGAAAAGTTGGGTTTCGCGCAAAGGCACTTCCGCCTGGACCGTGGTTAGTTCCGGATCCGTGGGCCGGGCGAAGTGGAGGAAATCATTGACGATCCGTTCCAGCCGCAAGATTTCGCGCTCCACCAGCTTGGCGTCGGTGTGCTCCTGGGAACCCGGCAGGAATTTCTTCTGTTGAATAAAGAGGGCGGCTTTGATGGCGGTGAGCGGATTGCGAATTTCATGGGCCACCCCCGCGGCGAGCATTCCCAGGGAAGCCAGCTTTTCATGCCGTTCGATGAGCGATTGGCTTTCCCCCAGTTTGACCCGCAAGGGAGCGATCATGTCCCGATAAACTACCGCCGCCATGGCCAAGCCAAAGAGAAACAACAGACCAAGGGAAGTCAGCACCAGCCAATGGAGATGGGTTAAGGTGACATTTGCCTGGTTCAACAATTCTTTGCGGGAATCGTAGTGCGCCTGCATCAACGTCTGGCCTAAATCGAAGATGTGTTGGGCTTGGGCCCGGAGCGGTTTAAAATCGGCCATGGAAGCGCTGGGATGCCCGGGGGAATTGACCCTGCGCTGCAATTCTTTGGCCGCTTCCAGGTATTTTTTATAGGCGGAATCAATCCCTTGCAGGGCCGCTTTTTCGCGTTGCGTGGTCAACCGGGGTTTTTGTTCACTCAACCAGCCCTCCAGCTTGTGACTGGATTCCAGAAACTCATTCCAAACGGCGGGGTCGTAGAGGATGTTGTTCACCCCGCGAAACAAATCCCGGAACTCATCGGCAATCCTGAAGCTTTCGGACTCGACCTGGCTTAGGCGAACGCGCAAGTCCCCGGCTTGCCGTTGCGAATAAAGAGTCGCCAGCAAGATCGAGACGCCCATCACGGCCAAGACCAGGAGGAGCGCCACCAATCTGTATTTAATCCCAAATTTCATTTGCCAGAATCTAGAACTTACCGCAAAAGCCGGGGCTTTCCCCGCTCACTTCAGGACCTTGGTTGAGGGAAGAACCCAGGCCGATGGATGCGCCTCAAAACCAATCTTGGGATAGTAGGTCTCCGCCGCCGGCGCCGCCAGCAGGATGATTTTCGCCTGCCTGCCCAACCGCGATTGGGTGAGGCGGATCAATTCCCGCCCGATCCTCTTTCTCTGGTAGTCGGCATCCACCGCCAGGTCCGAAAGGTAGCAACAATACTCAAAATCAGTCACTGAGCGGGCCACCCCGACCAATCTCTCGCCATCCCACGCGGTGCAAAGCAGGTTGGCATGTTCGATCATGGCTTTGATACAGGTTCGATCCCGCACCGGACGGCGTTCCGCAAGAGCAGAACGCCGCAGAAGATCGATAAATTCATCTTCGCCGATGGTCCTTTTGTGCTCGTAGCAAATACTCATTCTTGCCGGGGCTTTCTTGTACAGCCGGGATCTACTAAATTAAATAAAATTGCGACCGTTGCCCCAACCGGCAATCGGCTTTTGACACGGGTGGCGGGTTCGCCTACCTTGAAGGCATGGAAACGGCCCATCAAAACGAGACAGTGGTGACGCTGACGGCAAGCGCCGCGGAAGAAATCCGCGCCAAGCTGGCGGCGGACCCGGAAGGAGAAAAGAAAGGGCTGCGTCTCTACGTGGAAAAGGGCGGCTGTTCGGGCTTGCAATATGGCATGGTGTTCGATGAGAAAAGACCGGACGATTGGGCGCAGACCTTTTTCGGTGTTTGGGTCTGGGTGGACCCCTTCAGCGCCGATTTTGTGCGCGGCTCGGCAATCGATTTCTCCGACGCCTTGACGGGCGGCGGCTTCAAAATCACCAATCCGCGGGCGGCGCAAAGCTGCGGCTGCGGCCGTTCATTTGATACCGGCGGCTAAGCCCGGCTGCCTTCAGGCTGCAGGGTTGGCGCAAAACCTCGTTTAGCTCCGCATGAAAATCTGCATGCGTTGATTGGGCATGGGTCATTGAAGATTTGTTAATGGTCATTGCAGGACGTGTCCGCCATGACCGATGTCAAATCTTCAATGTCCAGTTTTCAATCGCCTTTCCAGGCCCTTTACACCAGCTCCGGCTCTTCCATCTCCCGCGGTGGCGGCGAGAACGGCGCGCCAGCCGCATCCTCAGGGTACTCAAACACTTTTCCTTCGAAATTGCGCATGATCACCCGGCCCGTTTCCCGGCTCAGAACGTAGTCGGGATTGACCGGCACTTTGCCGCCGCCTCCGGGAGCGTCAATCACATATTGCGGCACGGCGTAACCGCTCGTATGGCCGCGCAGGCTTTCCATGATCTCCAGCCCTTGCCGGACCGTGGAGCGCAAATGGGCCGAGCCGCTGATCAAATCGCATTGATAAATGTAGTAAGGCTTGACGCGGCACATCAGCAGTTTTTGCATCAGCGCCCGCATGACCACAGGGTCGTCATTGACCTGGCGCAGCAGGACGGATTGATTGCCCAGCGGCACCCCGGCGTCGGCCAGCCGTTCCAGCGCCTGGCGCGCTTCCGAGGTCAATTCCCGCGGATGATTGGAGTGGACGCTGAGGAAGAGGGGATGATATTTCCGCAGCATCGCGCACAATTCCGGGGTGATGCGTTGCGGCAGAAAGATCGGAATGCGCGTGCCGATGCGCAGGAATTCCAGATGCGGAATTCCCCGCAGCCGGCTCAATAAAACTTCCAGCTTCTCGTCACTCAACAACAACGGATCACCGCCGCTGAGCAGGACGTCGCGAATGGCCGGATGTTCACGGATATATTCGATCTGACGGTCAAAGGCCGGATGAAAATCGTAGCCGGAAGCGTTGCTGACCAGGCGCGACCGGGTGCAATACCGGCAGTAAGACGCGCACCGATCCGTGACGAGAAAGAGCACGCGGTCAGGGTAGCGATGCACCAGGCCGGGCACCGGCGAGTGGGAATCCTCGTGGCACGGATCGCTCATTTCCCACGGGGCGGTGAAGGTCTCCTCCACCCGCGGCACCACCTGCCGCCGGATGGGGCAATTCTCGTCGCTCCCGTCAATTAGATTAAAAAAGTAAGGCGTAATCGCCAGGGCCAATTTGTGGTTGGCCAGGAGGGTGCCTTCGTGCTCTTCGGGCGTGAGCGTGGGCAGAAAACGTTGCAGTTGGGCCAGCGTGGTAATGCGATGTTTGAGCTGCCAATGCCAGTCATCCCAGTCCGATTGTGGAACATCGTTCCAGAAGCCCCGGCCGGCAGAGCGGAAGGTTTTGAGCGAGTTAAGCCGCGCCGAGTCGGGTTCGTCCTTCTCGGCCTGCCCGTCAAATGAGTCGCTTTGCATTTTTGAGCAACTATAAGGGGGATCGCTTTTGTGTCAAGTGACGGAGCTAACCCGTTGACGCTTAGGGGAAAACCGGTTCCGCTCAGGCCTTGTCCGTCTCCGCCAGTTGCAAGGCCGCCTGCTCCCACTCCGCGCTCAACTCCTTGAGGCGGCGTTCGGTGTCCTGCCACTCCCGGTTCACCCGCATGGCCCGGCCACCCTCTTCGTAAGTCGCGGGATTCTCCAGCTCCGCCGTCAATTCCTTGTGCCGGCTTTCCAACTGTTGGATCTCCTTTTCCAATTGCGTCACCGCCTCCTGGAAATTCTTGCGCTCGCGCGAGCGCGCCTGCCGCCGCTCCGCTTCCAACCGTTTTTGGCTCTTCTCTTTGGACGGGACGGCAGCGGGCGCCGCGACGGACGCCGCCGCCGCCAGCGCCGCCATCTTTTCCAGGTAATACGGGTAGCCGCCCGAATAATGCGTCAAACGTCCCGCCTCCACCCGCACCACGTGGCTGCTCAATTGCCGGATGAAATAGACATCGTGGCTGATGAAAATCAGCGTGCCGGAATATTGGCGCAAGGCGCTGATCAAGGCCTCGATGCTCGCCATATCGAGATGGGTGGTCGGCTCATCCATCAACAATAAATTTGGCGGATCGAGCAGTAATTTCACCAGCGCCAGCCGGCTCTTCTCCCCGCCGCTCAACACGCCCACCTTTTTAAAAACATCGTCGCCCCGGAACAAAAAGCAGCCCAGCACCGTGCGGACAAATTCTTCCGTGACGCGTTGCGGCGTCTCCATCCCCTCCTGCAAGACGGTGCGCTCCGGGTTGAGCATCTCCACCCGATGCTGGGCGTAGTAGCCGCTCTTGGTGTTATGGCCCAATTCGCGTTCGCCGGCCTGCGGAGGCAAAACGCCGGCCAGGATTTTCAGCAGGGTCGATTTCCCGGCCCCGTTCGGTCCCACCAAAACAATCCGCTGGCCGCGCTCGGCCTGGAAATCGAGCCCGCGATAAATGACATTGGCGCCATAGGCATGGCCCACGCCTTTCAGGCTGATCACTTTCAAACCGCTCCGTTGCGGCTGGGGGAATTTAAAGTGGATTTTCCTTTCGCTCTCCTCGGGCGCCTCGATTTTTTCCATGCGCTCAATTTGCTTGAGCTTGCTCTGCGCCTGGGCGGCTTTGGTGTTCTTGGCCCGGAACCGGTCCACGAATTCCATTTTCTGCGCGATCTCCCGCTGCTGGTTTTTGTAGGCGGCCAATTGTTGCGCCTCCGCCGCCGCCCGCTGTTCCAGGCAGGCGTCAAAATTGCCGCGGTAGCGGATGAGTTTGCGCTGGCGGATTTCGATGATGTGCGTCGTCAATTCGTTGAGAAAACTGCGATCGTGCGAAATAAGGAGAATCGCCCCCGGGTAGGCGCGCAAATATTCCTGGAACCATTGCAGCGATTCCAAGTCAAGATGATTGGTCGGCTCGTCCAGCATGAGAATATCCGGCTCCAGCGTGAGCAACCGCGCCAGGTGCGCGCGCATCACCCAGCCGCCGCTCATTTCCCGCAATGGCCGGTTAAAGTCTTTTTCCCGAAAGCTCAACCCGGCCAAAATCCGTTTTGCTTTCGGCTCCAATTGGTATCCGCCCAATTGGTCGTAGCGGGAGTGGATATTCTCGTGATGGTCCGACGGGTCTGGATGGGACGAATCCCAGGCCAGGATTTTGCGGCGCAGCTCCACAATTTCCGGCGTGATGGCCACGGCCAGTTCCAGCACCGTGCTATCGCCCGCCGGGGCGCATTCCTGCGGCAAATGTCCCACCGCGACGTTCTTTTCCATCGTAATCGCGCCGGAGTCCGGCTCTTCCTGCCCCAGGATCATCGAGAATAACGTCGATTTGCCCGCGCCATTGGGCCCAATCAACCCCGCGCGTTCGCCGCGATTGACTTGCAGCGAAACCTCGTCCAGCAGCGCCTGCGGCCCGTAACTTTTACTGACATCCGAAATCGTTAGCATGAACCGCCCACCATAACCGTTTCCTCCCCAAGGTTCAAGCAGGGCAATGGTTCAGGTTTCGCCGAAACAGTTCCGTCCCATCGACATGCCTCAAAGTTTGAGTCGGGGCTTTGTGCGGTTGCTATTCTGGGCGCGGCCGTCATTTGGCGGTTGACCTGTCGCGGCGCGGAATTAAACGCTTCTGGAATAACTTTTCCCCACGCATCACACCCAAAATGTAGAGTTTTCCTGGCTTTTTGTCGTGCCGATAGACAATCCGGCAGGGTGGTTCTACGATTTGACGGTAACGGGAATGGGGGCGTAACTCAGGAACGATCGGTCCCAATTCCAGTTGTGCGCCGAGGAGTTCGACGTGGCCAAAAACACGCCGCACCACATTCGACGCGGGCTCCGGTTTGTCGAGAGCTATATATTCAGCCAGAGCGCTTACCTGAATAAGGATCCACGCAAAAAAATTGAAAGATTCCCGCGCTGGCACCAAGTTATAGGAAAGGGTGAAAATGTAACAAGAAAGGAAATGTGAAAACGAAGCGTTTTTCTACAACCAGGCGGACCCCGGCAATTTGCATTCGATCCGCGTTTACGCAGGACACAACAAGGAGATTTGTCCGCTGTCGATTTGAGATCATCAGGACCGAACACCCAACCAAACAAATCAACCGTCGCCATTTTCTTTACACTTCCGCGGTGATGGGGGCGGGGCTGCACGTCGGTTTGCTTCCGGCCCTGGCGCGGCCCAATTACAAATCACCCAATGAAAAATTGGACCTCGCGGGCGTCGGCACAAATGGGCGCGCGGCAGCCGATCTGACAGAGCTTTCCAGCGAGAACATTGTCGCGTTGTGCGACGTGGATGGCAATAATCTGGCGGATGCTTTGAAAAAGTATCCCGGTGCGCGCGGTTACAGCGATTACCGCGTCATGCTGGAAAAGGAAAAGAGCATTGACGCCGTCGTGGTGGCGACGCCCGATCATCATCATGCCCCGGCTGCGATCCGGGCCATTCGGGCCGGCAAACACGTCTATGTGGAAAAGCCGCTGACCCATACGGTATGGGAAGCGCGCCAACTGGCCAGTGCCGCTCGCGCGGCAGGCGTGGCCACGCAAATGGGCAACCAGGGCCACGCAGGTGAGGGCATCCGCGAATTGTGCGAAATGATCTGGGCGGGCGCCATTGGCGAGGTCCGGGAAGTCCATTGCTGGACCGACCGCTCCAGGGGTTGGTGGCCCGAGGGCGTGCCTCGCCCGTCAGGTTCGGACCCCGTGCCAAATGCTCTTGACTGGGACAAGTGGATCGGCCCCGCTCCGAAGCGTCCCTACTTGCGCGCTTTGCCCGCGGAGGTTTTGCAATCGCCACCCAAGAAACTGCAAACCACCATTTCCGGCAGCCCTTACCATCCGAACGCGTGGAGGGGTTGGTGGGACTTTGGCTCTGGCGCCTTGGGGGACATGGGCTGCCATTTAATCGATTGTCCGCAAATGGCTCTCAAGCTCGGCCCGCCAACGTCGGTGGAAATGGTTTCATCCTCGCAATGCTTCCCGGAAACGCTGCCCATTGAGTCCGTCCTCCGTTATGAATTCCCCGCCCGCGATGAGATGCCTCCATGCACGCTAACATGGTACGACTCCGGGCAACAGCCGCCGCGCCCTGCTGAATTGGAACGGAAACGACTCGATAGCAATGGGGTCCTGTTCATCGGCGCAAAGGGCAAGATTATTTGCGGCTGTTACGGCGTTAAGCCGCAACTGCTGCCGGAGTCGAGCATGGCCGAATACAAGCGGCCGCCCAAGACCATTGCCCGCGTTCCGGGAAACAGTCCGCACCAGGATTGGATTCGCGCTTGCAAAGGCGGCCCGCCGGCTTGTTCTAATTTCGACATTGCTGGCCCCTTCTCTGAGTGGGTCCTGCTGGGAAATGTCGCTCTCCGAGTGGGGAAGAAGTTGCAATGGGATTCAGCCTGTCTGCGCGTGACCAATGCGCCGGAGGCCGTCGAATATATTCGCGGGTCTTATCGTCAAGGATGGGAAGTTTAAGCAACGCCCGCGCATTTTGAATCTGTTAAGCTTAGCCAAAGATATTTCTCTGTGCCTCTGTGGTTTCAATCCTAAATCTGAGAGAGATAATTCGACGAGATTTTGGGCGCAATAATCTGGCCTGCATCGCCTCCCGTCCTCTTCAAAATACTCTTACAGTCAATTAAATGCAATGAGCCGTTTCCACAGCCGCACCTGGTCGGCGAATTCAAAGTTTCCGCTGCGGGCAGGAAAAAGCTGCCGGGGCTGTCAGTTGGAGCGCTTGGATTGACGCCCTCGTCGCTATCCCATGGCCATGGCGGCGCTGCTGATTTCCAGCAGCTCTTTGGTGATGTTGGCCTGGCGCAGCTTGTTGTATTCCAGCGTCAGGTCTTTGATGAATTGTTTGGCGTTGTCGGTGGCGTTCTTCATCGCCACCATGCGCGCGCTGTGCTCGCTGGCTTTGGCTTCGAGCAGAATTTGGTAAACCTGGAAATTCAAACTGTGCGGCAGCAGCGCGCCCAGCACTTGCTCCTGGCTCGGCTCGAAGAGGAATTCGCCCGTGTTCGTTCCGGCGGGCTGGATCGTTTCCGCCTTCGCTCCAATGCCGGCGGTGACCGGTTGGACGGCGCCCATAGGCAGCAATTGGCGTGTTTCCGGCTTTTGGTTCAAAGTTGAAAGGAAGCGGGTAAACAAAATATCGACCTGGCTGACTTCGCCCTTGAGATAAATGTCCTGCGCGAATTTCGAGATGGCTCGCGCCTCGCTAAAGGCCGGGGCGTCCTTGTAAGTGAATTCAGCCACGAGCGCCCGCTTGGTCCGCGCCAGGAATTGCGAAGCTTTGCGGCCGGCGGAGACAAATTTCGTCCCCGGCTCGAACTTGGACGCTTCTCGCATCAGGCTGCTGTTTAAGCCGCCGCACAGCCCTTTGTCCGTGCTGACCAGGATCACACAACGGGAGTTGCCCTCCCGTTTTTCGACAAAGGGATGGTTGAAATCGCGGGACTCGGCCACGAGCGCGGCCAGCACCTTGTTCATCAACTCGGCATAGGGCCGGCCGGCCAGCGCGGCCTGCTGGGCCTTGCGCATCTTGGACGCCGCCACCATTTGCATCGCCTTGGTGATCTGGGCGGTATTCTTGACCGACTTAATGCGCCGGCGAATGTCGCGTGTGCTGGCCATGACGCTTATTTATAGGTTTGCTTGAACTCGGTCACGGCGGCCTTCAGCTCCGCGATGAGCGCGTCGCTCAGCGCCTTTTCATTGCGGATTTTATCCATCAAGGCCGTTTTGCGGCTGGTCAAATACTCGGTCAGCTTGGCTTGGAAATCTTTGATCTTATCGACCGGCACGTCGTCCATCAGGCTATTCTGCACCGTCCAAAGGACAGCGGCCTGGACTTCGACGGGCATGGGATTGTATTGCGGCTGTTTGAAGACCTCGACGATGCGTTTGCCGCGCTCCAGTTGCGCCTGGGTTTTGGCATCCAAGTCCGAGCCGAATTGCGCGAAGGCGGCCAGCTCGCGGAATTGCGCCAAATCCAGCTTCACGCGCCCCGCCACTTGTTTCATCGCCTTGATCTGGGCGGCGGAACCGACGCGCGACACCGACAAACCGACCGAAATAGCCGGCCGAATGCCTTGATAAAAAAGGTCCGTTTCCAGGTAAATCTGGCCGTCGGTGATGGAAATGACGTTGGTCGGAATATAAGCGGAAACGTCGCCCGCCTGAGTTTCAATGATCGGCAAGCCGGTCAAAGAGCCGTTGCCATATTTCTCGCCGACGCGCGCCGAGCGCTCGAGCAACCGGCTATGCAAATAGAAGACGTCACCAGGGTAGGCTTCGCGACCGGACGGGCGCTTGAGCACGAGCGAAACCTGGCGGTAAGCGACGGCATGTTTGGAAAGATCATCGTAAATAATGAGCGCGTCCATGGCGTTGTCCATGAACCACTCACCCATGGCGCAACCGGCAAAGGGCGCGAGGTACTGGTTGGTGGCGGAATCCGAAGCGCTGGCGCTGACCACAATCGTGTAAGGCATGGCCCCGGCTTCTTCCAGAACCGCGATAACGCGCGCCACGTTGGATTGCTTCTGGCCGATGGCGACGTAAATACAGTAAAGCGGACGGAAGCTGGCGTCTTTGGCAGCTTCGGCCGCTTTGTTGAGGCGCGCCTGGCTGATAATCGTGTCGATGCCAATGGTCGTTTTCCCGGTGGAACGATCGCCAATGATCAGCTCGCGCTGGCCGCGGCCAATGGGAATCATGGCATCGACCGCCATGATGCCGGTCTGCACGGGTTGCGAAACGGATTTGCGCCGGATGATGCCGGGGGCGATTTTTTCGACAGGATAAAACGTCTCAGTATTGATCGGTCCTTTGCCATCGAGCGGGACACCGAGGGCGTTGACCACGCGGCCCAGCAAGGCCTTGCCGACGGGCACTTGCAGCAGCTTTCCCGTGGTGCGCACTTCCTGGCCTTCTTTGATGCTGGTGTAATCGCCCAGGATGATGGCGCCCACGTCCGTCTCCTCCAGGTTCAAGGCAAGGCCGACGATGCCGTTGCCGAAGTCGAGCATCTCATTGAGCATGGCGTCGGACAGACCCTCCAGCTTGGCCACGCCGTCGCCAATCTCGCGCACGATGCCGACGTTTTGGCGGGTAACGCCGGTTTTCAAACCGGAAATCTGGGCTTCAATCTCTTGCAACAATGTACTCATAGGTTGGTCAGAACTCTTTAAAAACTGTCCCGCAACGCCGCCAATCGGCCTTGCACGCTCCCATTATAAACATCACCGCCGACTTGGATGCGCACGCCGCCGATCAAGGCCGGGTTTTGCGCAAAGGTGAAGGTCAAGCCGGGGCCGTAGCGGCGGGTCAAGTCATCCTGCACTTGCGCCTGGGTTTGCGCCGAAAGGGCCGTGGCGCTTTCGATGCGGGCGGTGCGGCGGGCGATCTCAAGCCGCACGAGCCTTTGAAAATGCGTGAGCAGCGCCAGGAAACCGCGCGGCTTCTGCTGGACGACGGCAGCCACAGCCTGACGGGTGCGGGATTCGTCGAGCGTTTCGCCAACCAGGCAGGCGCGGAAAAGCTGGCGGGCTTCGCGCCGGGATTGTTTGGAGATTTTCATTTCGACAAAAGAGCCGGCTTAAGCGGCAATCTGCCGGCGGGTTTCCTCGGTCAGGCGTTGCTGATCGTCCGCCGTGAGGACTTTCCCGCTGACCACGGCGGTGGTCTGGACGACAAGGGCGGCCACTTCGCGTTTGAGTTCGACGAGCATGCGTTGCCGTTCGAGCGTGGTGGCTTCGCGCGCTTTGCTGATAATTTGCTCGGCTTGGGCGATGGCCTTTTGCGTCTCTTGCTCCTGGACGCGGGCGGCGGCGGCGCGGGCTTCCTCGATCAGCTTGGTGGCCTGGGTATTGGCCTTTTCCAGGACTTCCCGCTGCATCGCCTCCGTGCGAGCCAATTCCGCCTTGATCTTGTCCGCGTTGGCGAGTCCTTCGGAGATTCGTTGGCGGCGCTCTTCCAGGACGTTCAGGATGGGTTTGTAGGCAAATTTGAAGAGAAGGGCGGCGACGATGGTGAAACTGATCACCTGGGCGATGAAATGCGGCCAGTCCAGGCCGAAAGTTTCCGCGGTGTCGGTCGCGGTTTTGGCCAAGTCGCTGCCGATGCTGGCGAATAAAATCATTGCGGTCATAATTGTTGGAAAGGCTGGCGCGGAGCGAAGGCCCCGCGCCATTTAAGTATTACTTCACCATGAAGATCGCGTAGAACACGATGGCTTCGGAAAGCGCCATGCCAAGAATGGCGATGGCGATGACTTTGCCGAAAGCGCCGGGATTGCGTCCCACCGCTTCGGAAGCCTTCATGCCTACCAATCCCACGCCCACGGCGGAGCCCAAGCCGGCCAAGCCGACGTGGATGCTGCCTGACATTTCTGCTAACATAGGCGATACCATAGTTACCTTTCTTTACTGTTTCTGTTGTGTCAGCGGCCCCCGCAATTGAATACGGTCCGGCCGCCGAAATCCTGGTTTCTAGCAGCGCGACAAAGCAGGTTCGTTAAAAAAGTCACCACAGTCTGCGGCGGGCAGCGGAGTGCCCGCCCTACCGAAGCGGCGGCAGGGCGCGCACTCCGTGCGCGCCAGATTCCTTCAATGTGTCGAGATTGCTTTGTCACAACATTAGTGCTGAACCTTGGCGGCCGCGTGCCCGTGCCCGTCGTCGTCATGCATGCAAATCACCCCGGTAAAGACCGCCGTCAATAGCATGAAAACGATGGCCTGGACAAACCCGACCAGCAATTCGAGCAAGTAAAATGGGATCGGCAACACCGCGCTGAACACCGCCTTTGCCCAGGCCGGATGCTGGATGGCATGCGACATGGCATCGAGCAGGTTTTCGCCCGCGAATACATTTCCAAAGAGACGGAAGCTGAGCGAAATGGGCCGGAAAGCGATGGAGAGGACTTCAATGAAGCCAACCGCGAAAAAGACCACGATCATGAAGTATTTCAGGGCGCCTTCGCTGTCGCCCTTGGGGCCGAAGATGTGCTTGACAAAACCCGCGATTCCCTGGGATTGCAGCGCCCAGATCAGCCAAACCACCATAAAGATGGCCGCCATGGCGAAAGTCATGTTGAGGTCAGCGTTGCCGCCGCGCAACCAGGGCCGGGTGACCTCGAAGCCTTCCGGCGTCTGATGCCCCCAACCGAAGCTTCCGACGCCCGGGACCAACCCGAACCAATTGGTAAAGAAAATGAAGATGAAAATGGTGGCAAAAAACCAAAAGGATTTCTTAATCAGGTCAGCCCCAACGATTTCCTGCAAGAAATCGTACAAGCTTTCGACCAGAAACTCCCAGAAATTCTGCGCGCCGTCTGGGACCGCCTTCATCTGCCGGGTGGCAATTCGGGCGAAGATGATGACGCCAATGGCGACAATCCACGTCACGAGCATGGAATTGGTCACTGGAAAAGGGCCGATATTGAAGACGGTTGGGGCTTTCGGCGGCAGGCCTTCCTTGGCAGGTTCAGCCTTGGCAGCGGGACTCGCCGCTGTTTTCGCTTCAGCCAGTGAAGACACGGCTGGCGAACCGGCGTTTTGCGCCTGCAAGGCGGCGAGGGGCGAAATTGCCAGAACCGCCAACAAAAATGTAATGATAATCAATCGCATGGACATGACTCTATCCACGGGGAACCATCGCTTTCGCCGATAAAAACCGCGATTTCCGGCGTAAGCGGGCAAGAAGTTGCATCATAGTGAAATTTTTCACAAGCGTTTTTTTAGAGAAAAATGAGGTTTGACGAGCTTGGGGAGATTGAGCGGAGGGCCGCTGCCGCAGTGGCACCGTTGGCGCGGCCTCTTTGTAGAACCAGGACCAGAAGGATTTCCAAGCTCCGTTTCGGAGCGGCATCATCTGCCGCGACATGTCCAACGTTAAGGCGTACGTGTCCGAATGAACTGCATCGGCTGCGCCGCGTTGTTGGTCAGAGCGAATGGCAGGAGGCCGTCTGAACCGAGAACGTAGGTGGCGACTGGCTCCCAGTTGATGAGGTTCGTCGATACTTCCACCACCTCGGCCTGGCCGTTGGTCCCGCCAAAGGCAAACTGCAAGACGCCATTGGAGTAAGAGTCCATGTTCAGGGAGTTGAGCAGATAAGCGGCGAAGTTGACGTTCGTCGCGCTCGGCCCCACGCTGATGGTCTGGCTGGTGGGGATGAAAATGATTCCAGGAATGGAAGACAACGGCGTGACGGAATGCGTGCCGGCGTCCACGCCATTCAAGACATAATTTCCATCGTTATCCGTTGTACTGGACTGAACACCCGCAGACACCGTGATGATTCCAGTCAAGCCGAAGGAACGAACTTGGCCTTGAATCGTAAAGGACGCGACGTACGGCCCGAACTCAAACGCTCCAATGTCGCAGGCGCCCCCAACGGGTCGGGCCACTCCGCGCTGGTCGGTGGCTGGGCAACCGCCAGCGCCGCCCGCGTCAATCGCAGGGCTGCCCGCAAGGAGGGGAACAGTTTGGGTAGGTCCACCGTAATTGCCCAGCTGACCAAGTTGCGGATTGGTGTTGTTCATGCTGCCGGCGGCGCTAAATGGGAAGCTGCTGTCGGAGCTGATGTTGTCTCCACCGTCGGTGAGTGCTCCATAAGTCCCGTAAAAATCGCTGCCGGCAGGATTCTCGGCGACGATGGAGTCCAGCAAGAGCAGGGAACCGTTGGTGGCGTTGATTCCGCCGCCGACACCGAGTCCGTTGGGCGAACCCGCGCCTCCGATAGCGCGGTTGCCGCAAATGGTCAGGTAGGCGAACGTCACCGTGCCGCCTTGACTAAAGAACCCGCCGCCATTAGCGGAGCCGCCCGCATAGGGAGCGGCAGTTGATCCTCCAGTGGCTGAATTGCCAACGAGAGTGTCGTTGGTCGCAAGACAGATTCCGAGATTATAGATACCGCCTCCGAAGCCGTTGCCGGGGATTCCTCCTCCCCCCATCTCACTTGCGACCGCCTGTCCTACGGCACTATTTTGAGATAAAGTGCAACCCAATAATAACAGAACATTACTATTGAAAATACCGCCACCGTTTCCGGTACCACTGTTGCCGGGAATATCAGCCATAATATAACCGCCATATTCACCAAGCGCCAGGTTTCCGGACAACGTTGCATCGACGAGATTGGCTGTGCCTTGATTAAAAATGGCACCGCCGTACGCGTCAGCAATCGTACGGCTGCCATCAGCGCACGCGCCCGCCAACGCGTCGTTTTCGTAGAACGCGCAATTAGTCGAGTTGAGCATTCCAGCATTGAATATTCCCCCGCCGTATCCGTTCGCGGGTTGAGCATAAGTCAAAGAAGAGCCACCCATCGCGCTATTGGTTGCCAGCACCGTATCCACCAAGTTCAACGTTCCGCTGGCTTGATAAATGCCGCCACCGAAAGCTGGACCAGCCGTGCCCCCTTCAGGATAAGCATCTATGCTTGGCGAAGCGGCATTATTGCTGAAAAAACTACTGTTGATCACCGTCACATTTCCGGCCAGGATCGAGAGCGCTCCACCGAAGCTGCTGCCTTCTGCACCAGGAAGATTCATAATCGCAGACACAATTGAACCGGAGGAGGAGCTATTGCCTGTAAAGGTGCTTTCCATCACATTTAATGTGCCGCCGGAGTTATGCACCGCTCCGCCGAACGCGCTGCCCGACAAAACAATTCCGCCAAACCCTCCAACGCTGGAATTGGAGAGGAAAGTGGAACCAGCCAGATTCAACGTTCCCCCGTTATTGTAAATCGCGCCGCCATAAGAGTTTCCCCCGGTTGCTATTTCGCCGCCGGCGGCGGCGCCAGTCGCATTGTTACTGAGAAAGGAACTGTTGGTGATATTGAGAGTCCCAAGATCATTATAAATCGCTCCTCCATAAACACTCGCCCCCGCGCCCCCAACGGCGGCATTTCCAGCAAAGACGCATTGCACTATACTCACTGTGCCACCGCCATTGTAGAAGCCACCCGCCACTTCGCCTGAGCCATTGGATCCGATACTCAGACCGTCGGCAATGGTCAGGTTCTTCAGCGAGAAATGGACCCCTGACTTGACCGAGAGCACCTGTACTGCACGGCTACCGCTGATCGTCACGTTATGGCCGCTTCCGTCCAAAACCGTGTCCTGCGAGATGACCACAGTTTGCGACAGGACAATCGTTCCATTGCTGCCAAATGTCACAGTGCCGCCAGCCGCCAAACCGGCAAGCAAGCCAGCTTGGCTCATAACTACCACCTCTCCGGGCACAGGCGTCACGACGGCCAGCACGGCATTGGAACTGACCACCTCGCCTCCTACCCCTCCAACCACAACCGAGTAACTGCCGGCCTGGTTACTCTGGACATCGCTGAGCACCAGTACGTTGGACGTGGCTCCGCTTATATCGGCGCCGTTCATCCGCCATTGGTAGCTGTACGGGGGCGTGCCGCCGCTGGCCACCACGTTGAACGTAACCGTCTCGCCCAGCAGCGCTGTTTGACTTTGCGGTTGGGTGGTAATGCCGGGAGGGGTAAAGCACTTGCCCGCCGAACCGGCGCTGTAGATAGCCTGGATTTCCGAAGCCGTCAGACAAATGCTGTAAAGCGAAATTTCATCGAGCAAGCCGGCGAAATAGGAACACTCGCCGGAAGTGCCAATCGTAAACGGACCATTGTTGGATGCCCCTAAACTGCCGTTGCCGGTCGCCGCCAAAACGCCATTGGTATAAAAGGAGAAAGTGTTCATGCCGTCGAATGTCCCGGCGATGTGGACCCAAGTGTTGAGCGGCATCAGCCAGCCGGTCTGGACCAACCCGTTGCCGCCGGCGAAGGCCAGACCGACGTAAGGATTAAAATAGATTTCATACTGGAGGGCACCGCAATCAGCCACCCGTTTGCCCAGCAAGTGCATGGTGGTTTCAGCCCCGGTGCGGTAAGCCCAAAGTTCGATTGACATCGGAGAATTCGATGGAAAGTCCAGTGTGGGAGCGTCAGGAACCTGCACGAAACCATTGACACCGTTGAAGTTAAACGCTTGGCCGGCCTCGCCAGCCGCATAGGTGGTCCCGCCGTTGACCGTGCCATCATTCCCGCCCACCACGTCCACGGCATTACCCTCGCCTCGCCACCAACTCACAAGACCCGGCGGGGTCGGCGTGCAATCCGCCCTGGCATCGCCTCTGGGCAAGAACAAGCCCGCGCCCGCCAATAGCAGCCCAAACTTTGCAAGCCACCATGTCTGGAATACGTTGCGGAAACCGCTGTAGAAACGCCGAGAAACCAATGCACTTTTCATCATACCACCTCGCAACGAACCAGAAAATACCACCCCACGCCGCAACAAGTCAAGCGAAACCGAAAAACGTCACAAAATCTTCACGAGGTTTCACTGTCAGAAGAACACAAAGAACTCGTTCCGCTCGATCTGATTTGGCCAACAAGGCCAGCACCACATCAGCCAGACGGACTGCATTTCGGACCGCAAGGCTGTTCCAACATTGTTTTGTATCTCATCAATCAGGCCCAGCAATGACCCTCGACAACTGGGCGTCTGTTGGGTAAACAGAGGCTATGGCAGAGGGACCCCCCAGCCTTTTATTGTTGATACCGGCATACAATGAGGAGCGCCGGATCGGTCCCGTTTTGCGGGAGTACGCGGAGTTTTTCCGCAAGAATTATGACGGAAAATTTCAGTTGGTCGTGATCCTCAACGGCTGCCGGGACAACACTCTCGGCGTCGTGCAGGAAGTGGGGGCAAAATATCCGGAAGTCAGCGCGGTCGATCACGCGGCTCCCATCGGCAAAGGTGGAGCGCTCATCGAAGGCCTTAAGCTGGCGCCACTCGCGGATGTGATCGGTTATGTGGATGCCGACGGAGCCACGGGGCCAAAGGCCTTTTTGGACCTGGTGCGGCACATGGGCGAGGCTGATTGTGTGATTGGCTCGCGCTGGATTAAGGGGGCCGTTTTGCACCAGATGCAATCAGGCCAGCGCCGTTTTATCAGCCGGGTCTTTCATGCCGCCGTGCAGATTCTCTTTCACATGAACATCACGGACACCCAATGCGGGGCCAAGGTCATGCGCCGGGCCGCGGTCGAAAAGGTCCACGCGTCCCTCTGCATCGCCGACATGGCCTTTGATATCAATCTGCTCTATTTGCTCAAGCGCAACGGCTGCGTCATCCTGGAAGTGCCGACCGAATGGACGGACAAAGCCGGGTCCAAGGTGACGTTGTGGCGGACCTCGTCCACGATGCTTTTGTCGGTCATCCGCTTGCGCTGGATTTACTCCCCATTCAAGGGGCTGCGGGGATTGTTTACTCCGGTGGAGAACTGGATTTACCGGAAACTGCGCGCGCCTCCGCCGAACCCCGACCCGAAACTGTAGCCGTTCCCGTTGGGCGGGAGAAAAAGGCGGCGATCGCGCAGAGCGTCAAACCAGCGACACCTTGCGTCTGGATGACGCGAACAAAAGCGTCGGGGAACGCCTGCATTTGCAGGAGTTTTGGCGCCTGGAAACAGAGGGCCGCCGCGTAGAGTACTGGCGCCAGGAGCAGCCAGGGGACGGCCCGAAAGCGGGCGCGGGCGAGGATGTTCTGCACCAGGACGTTGGCCACCGTCAGCGGGAGCAAAGCCCAGGCAAACCACGGCACGAGCGGGGCGGCCTCCCACATTTCGCGGTTGCTGAAGTACATCAGGCGGAGGGGCAATTTTGGAAACAGCGTGCAGCCCAGCGCCGCGATGCAACCGAATGTAATCGTCGCCGTCAAGGTGAGTTTCAGGCTGTCCGTCCGTTGCGCGCGGGCGACGCTTTGGGCCACGCGCGCGAACATAACCATGGCCACTGGCGCAATGAACTGAATAATGGCGAAGCCCGTCAGCATCGCTCCGCCGTAAAGGGCCGTTTGGCGGGTATCCGTAAAGAACCCCTGCACAAACACCATGTCCATGCTGGACATAAGCAAGACCGTTCCCAAACCAAGTGTTAATGGGAAGGCTTGGGCCAGCCACGCTTTGGCATTAAACGCCACAGTGGAACGCGTCCACCAAACCCCGCGGGTCAAGGCCGCTCCGATCGTGGCGGTGATCAATTGTCCGGTAAAGGCGGCAAACATGGCGCCCGCCGCCTTATCCTTGAAGAGCAGAATGAGCACGACCATCATGGAAAACCGCCCCACGCCATCCGTGATTTGCAGCCAGCCCAAACCACCGAAGCGATGCTGCCCCTGCAAGAGACCTTTGGTGACCGGTATCCACAAACCAATCAAGGTCATGAGCACGGTCACCCACAACGCGAGAGAATTGCTGATCTTGAAGAGATGCGACAATGGGCGGGTAAACGCGAGCACCGCCAACGCAAACACCAGGCAGAGCAGGAACGTTCCCGCCAGGATGGCTCGGGTGGTGGCGGCCAGTTGGGCCTCTTCCTTTTCATTGGTCACCGCCGCGGCCTGCCGGGCAAAAATCGTTTGCACCGCCGAAAACGGAACCCCGAGAATAATGAGCACGCGCAGGAGCGTGACGAAGGTGGAATACTCCTGCGCTCCCATTTTGCGGGCGACCGTATGGACCATGGCCATAAAAAAGCCGCCGACAAATGTGGCTATGACCATCCAACTGCTCTGCCGAAAGAAGGCGGATTGGCGCTTCACACTCATCTCTATGACGACAGCGAACGGAAAAACTTAAGCAGAACCTGGGTGGCCTGGGCGAGGGACGCGGTGGAAACCCATTCCTCCGCCGTGTGCGCCTGGGCGATGTCCCCCGGGCCAAAGACCACGCTCGCCATCCCGGATTCAGCGAGAATGGCGGCGTCGCAAAAGTAGGTGGCGCCGACGGGCGTCTTTTGCCGCGCGGCACCGAGGAGAGCCCGGACCAGCGGCAAACGGTGGTCGGTTTCGAGTGGAGGGCAGGAGACAGATTTTTCGCTGCCAAATGAGGCCCGCAGCCCATGCTGGCGGAGCAGGGATTTGATTTCGCGGACGACGGAGGCCTCGGTTTCCCCCGGCAAAGTGCGGCGATCCGCCGTCGCGATGCACTCGGCCGGAACAATGTTCGGCTGGGTGCCCCCGTGGATCGAACCAATGCTCACCGTCGCGGCGCCGAGCAAGGGGTGAGATCGGTGTCGCAATTGCCGCGCGTACCGCGTCTGGAGAAGATCAACAATGCGGGACATTTCGTGGACGGCGTTTTTGCCCAAATGCGGGCAGGAACCGTGCGCCGCCTTGCCGCGCGTGACCAAGCGCAGCCAGACGTTGCCTTTGTGCGCGGTGACGACGCGCAGACGCGTCGGCTCGCCAACGATCGCCAGGTCCGCGCGCCATGAACTGGCAGCCAGGGCGCGCGAGCCCCCCTGCGCCAGTTCCTCGTCCATCAGGCCGGCAAAGATAAACTCCGTGTCGGCGGGCCGCGGGCCCCGCTCCGCCAGAAGCATCAGCGCGGTGAGCATGGCCGCAACCGAACCTTTAGTGTCGCAAGCGCCGCGGCCGTAAATGCGCCCTTCCCGCAGGCGGGGCACAAATTGGCCTTCCGAAAATGCGGCCACGGTATCGAGATGCGGAGCCAGGAGGATGCGCTGTTTGATTCTGCCGGACGGCGAGAGGCGCGCGATGAGATTGCGCCGGCCAGGCAGGGCCTTCTGCCAGGCGACATCCAGTCCGGCCCGCGCGGCGGTGGCGGCGAGGAATTCCGCGACGCGCCCTTCGCCCGCTTGCGCGTGGCCCGGCGGGAGGAAGGCAGGGTTGACGCTGGGCAAAGCCACCAGGTCACAAAGCAGTTTTTCAGTTTGGGTCATGATGGCAAAGGCTGGCGCGAGGACCGGAACCATTTTACGAAAAGCGGAATCCCTTCTTCAATGCGCACTTTCGGGTGGTAGCCCAACCGTTTCCCGGCCTTGGTGACGTCCGCATAAGTCACTGGGACATCGCCGGTCTGCGGGGGCAGGCGGTTGATGACGGCCTTGCGGCCGAGCGCCTTTTCCAGCAGCAGGATCAATTCGCTCAACTTGACCGTTTGCGATTCGCCGAGGTTGAAAATCTCAAAACCAAATTCCTGCCGGGTGCAGGCGAGGATGCCTTCCAGAGTATCCGTAATGTAAGTGTAGTCGCGCGCGGTCTCGCCGTCGCCGAAAACGGGAATCGGCTGGCCGGCGTCGATCAATTGCGCGAATTTGTGAATCGCCAGGTCGGGCCGCTGCCGCGGGCCGTACACCGTGAAAAAACGGAGCATCGCGATGTCGAGTCCGTACGCGTGATGATAGACGCGGCCGAGCGCTTCGCAGGCCAGCTTGGTGGCCGCATAGGGGGAAATAGGCGAGAAAACGGGATCGCTTTCCGCAAAGGGAACCTTGGCGTTGACGCCATAGACCGAGGAGGAGGAGGCGATAATGAGTTTCTTGGCGCCGTTCCGCCGGGCGGCCTCCAACAGGCGCGTTGTCCCCTCCACGTTGACCCGAACATAAAGGGGGGGGTCCAGGAAGCTGGGGCGCACCCCGGCCCGCGCCGCCAGATGCACCACTTGGTCGAAGCGGACGGAGGAGAAAAGTTGGTTGACACAATCGGGGTCGGAGATGTCGCCCTGGATAAATTGAAATCTTCCGCCCAATTCTGCCAGAGCTGCCAGGTTCTGTTTTTTGAGCGCGACCGAATAAAAGGGATTCAAGTCATCGAGCGTCCAGACAGCATGGCCCAGACCCAAAAGCCGCTCGCAAACATGCGAGCCGATAAACCCCGCCCCGCCCGTGACCAAGAAATTCATGGATGCACCTTAAACCGCAACAAGGGAAGTTTAAAGAAGGATTAGGCGGGCATGTGGACCGCCAATCATTAGCGACAAGATCAAGCCTTGCGCGGATGGGTTAAATCTTATCGTTCTGCTCGAATCAGGGGGCGCCATCGCAACGTGCCGGCACTTGCGTAGGAATTGGCCGAAATTCCTCTCCGTCGCAGGGGCGGAAACCTTCCGGCCAGCAAGCGTTCATCCGGCACAGGAGTCGCTGTTGGCGCGGCGCTTCCTTGTTAATCCGTTCGACATTCACATTGATAAAGTCCGGACCACATCCCTCTAGAATCTTCCAGGCATCTCGCGCGAGGTACTGTGGCACGTAGCCAATCAGATACCGCTCCCCCTTTTGGGTCCGAAGCGCAACCGCTTGCGGATCGCTCTCATTGAAAAAATCCGCCATCATGCAAAGTTTTTCGCCCGGTTCCAGGTGATTGATCCGATCTTGCGCCGCTGTTGGCAGCCAGCGCAATCCATGCACAAGAAACTTGTTCACGTAACACCCTGTGCTATCGGGTACTGGACACGGAAATACTTCGATGGAATCTGTTTGCCTCCTGGCCTCCGTCACGCCAAGAATGGAAATCGGGTCTGGCGGGTTGTCTGGATCAAATTAAGAATTCGTTCCTGGTTCGCCAGGATCAAAGTGTGGATCTCGCTTCATTTGGAGCCCAGATGTTGTGTGGCAGCAGGGGCAGGCACATTCACATGCTGCCGTTCTATCTCGCGGCGAAAGGATTCTGGAATCCGCGCCCAATCCAGGACCTCCACCAACATCGGAAGATTGCTTTCGCTTAAGGCATCGCGCAATAAGCCAAGTTGTTTTTGGGGTTGGTCCAGGCTAGCCGGATTACGCACAACCAAGTCGAGGTCGGAGCCCTCGTGTGCGCCGCCGTTGACACGGCTGCCGTAAGCCCATACCTCAGCTTCCGGCGCGCACCTTTCCAGGACTTCCAACAGCAGGCGCAGGTGGTTTGGTTTAAGATTAAGTTTCGGCATGGCCAAATTTTTCGCGCAAGATGGTTTCAAGGCGGCGGGCGTCGCTCAGAAAATTCGGCATCAGGGACAGTGTTTCTTCCGCGAAACCCTGGCCGTAATCATGAGCGGTGTTGTTCCGATTGTCGCGATAGGCGAACCAGCGTTCCACGGCGGCGGCGTCCAATAGTCCATGTTTGGCCGCGTGGCGAAGCACGTCCTTGAAAATCAGTTCATCCACCGCGCGCGGATTGCCGGTGTAGGTCTTGATGGCTTTGCGCAACAGTTTGCCCGCGGTTTCCAGGGTCAGCTCGAAACCCTTCACGACAGCGTTTCGGTAAACCTCGTAGTCAATGCTGTCCGCAGGCGCGCGTTTAAGCTGCTCCAGGGATTTCTCCAGCGTCTGAAGACATCGCGCAAGGTGTTGGGTGCGCAAATTCACGGCGATCTTTTATCGCTCAAGTTTAGCATGGAAGATCCGTTGTTGCTGCCTGTTGCCATACCATTATCTTATATCTGTCAGAGGGTTGTGGCACAACAAAAAGGAACGTGGAGGAATGCGGGTCTTCGTGATGCCAACTCCACCTGAGGCATCCCGGGACGCGATCACCAAGCTCGGCTCGCCCCCCCTCGCCGAGGCGGCTCCGGCGAGAAAAAACTGCGGATGCTCGGCGAGCCGCCCCGGCCAGCCGTTTTCCCATCCTTCGTTTTTCATTGAACTTCGGATGAATTCAATGCTTACCTATAGTTTTCATGAATGGCGCCCAAGGCGAAAAGCTAACGCTCCTGTCCCTCCGTGCCCGGAGAGGGTACTTGCTGACGCTGGCTTTGGCCATAGCGTTGAGCGCGGGCGCGGCCATGGAGCGCTGGGTCCTGCGCAGCGCGATACCGCCCAACGCGGTGGAGGACTTCCGTTTGATGGCGGAGGCGTGGGAGACGATTGATAAATTCTACGTGGACCGGGTCGCGGTGCGGCATGCCGCCATGACCCAGGCTGCGATTAACGGCATGGCCGAAGCCTTGGGCGATACCGGCCACAGCGTTTTTCTTAGCTCCGCCCAGGCGCGCAAGGCGGGTTCCGCTGTCCAAGGAATGTTGACGGGCGTCGGCGTGGAAATTCAGGCGCGTGACGGCCAGGCGGTGGTGGTGGCCCCCCTCGACGGTTCGCCAGCGCAACTGGCGGGAGTGCGTCCGGGCGATGTGATTCTCGAAGTGGATGGCCGACCGGTCGCCGGGATGACGATGCACCAAATTACGGCGCGGATTTCCGGCGACGTTGGGAAACCGGTCGCCCTGGCGGTGGTGAACCCGCGCGACGGCATCCGGCGGGACATCAAAGTCGTGCGCGCCTCCATCAAGCTCAACAACGTCAGTTGGCAGCGCTTGCCCGGGACGCGCCTGGCGCATTTGCGCATCGCCATGTTTAGCGCGGGGGAGTCAAAGGATTTGCGCCGGGCGTTGCAGGAAATAGAGCAGCAGGACCTGCAAGGCATTATACTTGACCTTCGCAGCAACCCGGGCGGAGTGCTGGATGAAGCGGTCGCCACCGCCAGCCAGTTTCTCAAGTCGGGCAATGTCCTGTGGGAACGGGACGCGGGGGGCACCATCACGCCGGTCCCCGTTCTGCCCGGCGGCAAGGCGTGGGCGTTGAATATTCCCCTGGCCGTTTTGATCAACTTCGGGTCGGCCAGCGATTCCGAGATCGTGGCCGGCGCCTTGCGCGACGCCCATCGCGCCACCCTCGTCGGCGAAACCACTTTCGGCACGGGAACGGTCTTGAGCCAATTCCAGTTGGCTGACGGTTCCGCCCTGATGCTGGCCGTGCGGGAATGGCTGACGCCGGATAAGCGCTCCTTCTGGCATCGTGGGATCGAGCCGGATGTGAGAGTTGCCATGCCCTTGCAATCGCCCGCGTTACGGCCATCGGTGGAGCGGGAGTTGACGCCAGAACAACTGGGCACCAATAGCGACACCCAGTTGCGCGAAGCCATGAAAACGCTTTCCAATGCGCTGGCCAAATCCGGCCCGGTCGCGGCTGACCACTGAAACTGGACCCCCACCCGTTTCCATGCGGTTGGATTGGGGAGCGCGACCGTCTCGGTCGCATCCAGTCGGCGTCTCGCCGACTGGCGAGAAGTCAACCGCTCATCATTCACCCAAATCCTCGCCTAATGTTCGCTCTGCACCTGAATGCTTCGATAGGAATTGTATAGGACTGGAAACATGTGGGCATTGATATCCAAGGACATATGATTATTTTTTCCTTAGGCATGACAGGTCGGTTACAATATACGGCTGGGAACCATAGTCATG
>JBKQWF010000141.1:0-11926 GCA_052139695.1 Limisphaerales bacterium | reverse complement strand
TTTCAGACTGTCGCGGGCAACAGAGGAGAAAAGACGCTGCGAGCCAGCAAAGGGGCGGGAGGAAGTTTCTCCCAAAGGAACCCCGTGTTAGCTTAATTCCGTTCCGTGGAAATCCAGGCTAGAAATATTTACTTTAATCGTTCTGAAGCATGATTGCTGGACGCGATAAAATGGCATTGACCGAGAACCTGCCGTCCATGAACGGTCCACCAAAAATAACCTCCTCTCCCCGGCCCTCTCCTCCACAAGTGTGTGGAGGAGAGGGTGATGGAACAACGCAGAGCGGGTTCGCGGGTTCAAGGCACATTTAATCTCACGCCAATGACCATCCTGTTTTGACATTTGTTGTTTGCTCCCACTTAATTGTCACATGGACATCCGAAAAGCCGTCATCACTGCCGCGGGGCCCAGCCAGCGCATGTTGCCGTTGCAAAAACTCGTGGACCGCGACGGCCAAAGCAAGACCGCTCTCGCCATCATCGTCGAGGAAGCCCTGGACTCCGGGGCGGAGGAAGTTTGCGTGGTCGTCTATCCGGGCGACGCGGACGCTTACCGCGCCGCCGCCGGGTCCCACGGCAAGAGGTTGCATTTCGTGGAACAGGAAAAGGCGCTCGGCTACGGCCACGCGGTCTGGTGCGCCCGGACCTTCACGGGGAGTGATCCCTTCCTCCTGCTCGTGGGCGACCACCTTTATCTCAGCCGGGAGAAGCGCGGATGCGCGCGGCAACTGCTCGAAGTGGCCGCCTCCGAGGCCTGCGCCGTCTCCGCCGTCCAGGCCACGCACGAAAGCAAATTGCCCTATTACGGCGTGGCCGGCGGCCGCCTGGCGGAAAACCGCAAGGGCCTTTACCTCGTCACCGAAGTGCTGGAAAAGCCAACCCCCACCCTCGCCGAGCAGCGCCTCATCGTGCCGGGATTGCGCGCCGGCCATTATCTCTGCTTTTTTGGAATGCACGTTTTGACGCCGGCGGTCATGGACTTGCTGGGGGCCGACGTGGCCGCCGGGCAGACTTCGAGCTTGAGCCACACCCTGGCCAAGCTGGCCAATCGGGAACGTTATCTCGCCTGCGAATTGCACGGGCGACGTTTTGACATCGGCTTGAAGTATGGCTTGCTCACCGCGCAATTGGCGCTCGCCTTAAACAGTCCCGCCCGCGCCGAAGTTCTCTCCCTCCTCGTGGAACTGCTGGCCCAGGACAGTCAATAAACTTCGCACCAAGGCAACCGGACACGCGCATGACCAGCCCGCTCATCGAAATCATAACTTCCGCGGAGACAAGAATTCGCAACCAGTCGCTTGACGTTCTTTGCGCCCGCTCCTCGGCCGATGAACTGCTGGCCGCCTGCGCCGACCTGGAGGCCTTTCGCCGCCAGAGCGACAATCTTTACGAACGGGTCCGCGCCTTGTTTTTTCTTTACGCGATCCACCGTTTTCATTTGCCCGGCAAATTGCCGCCAGGCGCGGACGGGATGATTCCGTTCAAGGGATTTGAACATTTGTTGCAACGCCGTTTTGAAGAAGCGCTCGAACAGTTTCTTTCGGCGCAAAAGAGCAAGGGGCCCAGCGACGGCATCTCCAGCGCGCTGGCCGCGGTCTATCAACGCCTGGGCTTTCAGACGCTGGCGGACCAGGTTCGCCGCAGTGTCCGCTCCGTGCGCGGCAATCAATGGATGTTCCGCATGGGCCATCCCGCCGACCACCCACTGCGCCTTCGGCCGGAACTTCTCCAGCGGGACGACGACGGCACCTACCCCGTCTTGCGCGAGCGCACGCCGGTGCGGATGGATCTAAGCCACTCCGGATGGAGCGATATTTTCTTTCTCGGCATGGATTTCCCCGAAGGCGCGCGCGTCCTCAATGTGTCGATCGATTTGGGCGTCCACGGGCGTGACCGCGCGCCGCAACCGCCGGTGGAGGCATTCCTGCGGGTGATTGACGAACCGATTTTGCGCCTGACGAGCGTCGATCTGGGCGCTACGGCTGACATCAGCAGCCTTTCGGAGATTTTCGATTTCGCCCGCGATTATCTTGGCTTGCTGAAAGCGGCTGTGATCGCGGCCGGCATCGTGCCGCCCGGAATTGAAGGTTCCGGCCTGGATTTGGCCGACGTGCTGGCCAGGGTCGTGGGACCGGGACGGGGCTTGGAATTGGCCAGTCACGTCAATAATATTCCAAAAGGATCGCGCCTGGCCGTCTCGACGAATCTGCTCGCTTCCTTGATTTCTGTCCTCATGCGGGCCACCGGCCAGGCCAAGTCGCTGACCGGCCCGCTGGAGGAAGAGGAACGGCGCCTGGTGCTGGCCCGCGCCTTGCTCGGCGAATGGCTGGGCGGCTCCGGCGGCGGCTGGCAGGATTCCGGCGGCGTCTGGCCGGGCATGAAATTCATCAGTGGCGTCATCGCCCGGGAAGGCGATCCGGAATTCGGCATCAGCCGCGGACGCCTCATGCCCACCCACCGCATTCTCGATCGCCACGACGCCTCCGCCGCCACCCGTGAGCGCTTGCAAGAGAGCCTGGTGCTCGTCCACGGCGGCATGGCTCAAAACGTCGGGCCGATCCTCGAAATGGTGACGGAAAAATACTTGCTCCGTTCCGCTTCCGAATGGGCAGGCCGGCAGCAAGCCATCGGCCTGCTCGACGGCATCGTGAACGCGCTCGCGGCGGGCGACGTGCGCGCCCTGGGCGAACTGACCACGCGCAATTTCCGCGAGCCCATCCAAACCATTATTCCGTGGGCCAGCAATGCCTTCACCGAAGCGGTCATCGATTCCGTCCGGGACGAATTCGGCGAGGATTTCTGGGGCTTCTGGATGCTCGGCGGCATGTCCGGCGGCGGCATGGGGTTCATCTTCGAGCCGAAGCGCAAGGCGGACGCACAGCGGCGGTTGCAGGAAATCATGTCCCAAACCAAGCGCGAACTGCAACACGCGCTCCCCTTCGCCATGGAACCGGTCGTGTATGATTTTGCGATCAACGAGCGCGGCACCTGGGCGGAACTTTTGACGGGAGAGGACAGCTTGCTCCCACGCGGCTACTACGAACTGCACGTCCCCCGCTGGTTGCGCGCCGCCCCGCAAGCCTTGTCTCAGCCGCAACGCGCGGAGTTGGACAAATTCAGCGCCGCCTGCCGCACCCGCCCGGATTGGTCCGGCATGATGCAGAATTTGTTTGACCATCTCATTCCCCGCGTCAAAGCGGAAAGCGGACGCCAGCAAAGCCTCCAGGAGTTGCTCGGCCAAAACGGCTTTGAACGCCTCCAGCATGAGCAGGTTCGCGAGGAGTTGAAAAATGGCCGGATTGGCCTGGCCCAAAACCGCTTGCCGGCCAGCGCGGACATCAAGGACGCGCAGGATACCGACGTGGTCAACGCCCTGGCGCCGCTGGCGGAAGAGCTGCGCCGCGACGGTCTCGAAGCGCTGCGGCGCGGCGAATTGGCCATCGTCACGCTCGCCGCCGGCGCAGGCACCCGCTGGACACAAGGCGCCGGGGTCGTGAAAGCCTTGCATCCCTTCTGCAAATTCAACGGCCGCCATCGGACCTTCCTCGAAACGCACCTGGCCAAAAGCCGTCGCGTCGGCCAAATGGCCGGGCAGCCCCTGGCCCATATTTTCACTACAAGCTATTTGACACACGCGGCGACGGAGGAGTTTTTGCGCCGCCAGGAAAACTATCATTATCCGGGCACCCTCCTCCTCTCGCCGGGACGTTCCATTGGCCTGCGCATGATCCCGATGGTGCGGGACCTGCGCTTTCTCTGGGAAGAAATGCCGCAGCAACGGCTTGACGAGCAGCAGCAAAAAGTGCGCGAAAGCCTGCGCGCCGCCCTCCTCCATTGGGCCCATGACGCCGGAGAAGGCGGCGATTACACCGACAATCTCCCGGCGCAATGCCTCCATCCGGTGGGCCACTGGTTCGAAGTCCCGAACTTGCTGCGCAACGGCGTGCTGGCGCGGCTGCTCGCCGAGCGTCCCCAACTGCGGCACCTAATGCTCCATAATATTGACACGCTCGGAGCGGATGCCGATCCGGCCATGTTGGGCTTGCATCTCTCGCGGGACGCCTGCCTGACCTTTGAGGTCATTACCCGCCGGCTGGAAGACCGCGGCGGCGGCTTGGCGCGCGTCAACGGCCAGGTGCGCCTGGTGGAAGGCCTGGCCATGCGGCGGGAAGAGGATGAATTCCAATTGCGTTTTTACAATTCCAACACCTGCTGGATTAATATCGACAGATTGCTGGAGGTCTTCGGTCTAAGCCGCGGCGATCTTGCCAATCCGGAACGCGTGGGCGCGGCGACGCGCGCCCTGGCCGCGCGCATGCCCACCTACATCACGATTAAAGAGGTCAAAAAGCGCTGGGGCCACGGGCAGGAAGACGTTTTTCCCGTGAGCCAATTCGAGAAACTGTGGGTCGATATGACCGCCCTGCCGGAAGTCAAAACGAATTACGTCGTCGTGCCCCGCGCCCGCGGGCAGCAGCTCAAGGACCAGGCGCAACTGGACGGCTGGCTGCGCGACGGCTCCGCCGATTACGTCAACCAACTCTGCGCGTGGTAAGCGGCGCCCCAGTGTTTTTATAGTTTTGGCATGGGCGCGGCCGATTTGGAGACCTTGATTAGCGCCTCTTCAATAGTTGAAAAAACGCGGAGATTCCGAACCAGTTGAAGCGAGCCAATTGAAGCTTGCTGGCGCCGCGGAACTGTGGGAAATTCACCGTGTGAAAACGCTGACCGTTGACTCGCGCAAACGTATCCGCATTCCTGACGCGGCGCCCCATACAGTTTTTGCCTATGAAAATCACGGGGATGGGACCATCACGCTCACGATGGTTAAGGCAGAGATCAAACAGCGGTTTCCCAAAGGAAGCTTGACAAAGTATCTGACGGAGAAGCGGGATATTGAACAGCTTGCTATTCTCAAGGGCTGCGTTCAAGGGCCGCGATGAAAGATCAATTTGACGTCTGGCAATTCGATTTTCCCGGCAAAGGCGTTCATCCCTGCGTGCTGATTTCTCATCCGGATATTTGCGCACGCTCACGAGTGGTCAACGTGCTCTTTTGCACCAGCCAGCGACAAAGCCGAAGGCCCCATGAATTTGAAGTGATGCTCAATAGCGCCGAGGGATTGGACTGGGAGACATTCTGCGATTGTTCAGTCATTTACGCGGTTGATTCCAGGGAGTTATTTGGAATGCGAGGACACGTCAGTTTTGAACGAAGGAGAGCCATCCGATCCGCCATCCGTGATATGTTCCTCCTTGCGGAGGTGGATTAAATCCGCGGCGAAAATGCCGCGAGAGTCACGGAACAAGACACTCACGTCCCTTTCCCCGTCAACCAAAGGACCGTGATTCCTTCGTTGGTCGCCCCCAAATCCGGATCGGCGCGCAACTCCGGCACGGCTTCCAGCAAATCCAGCGTCGCCTGGTTGAAAATGGAAAACTCCTCGCCGGCAATGAAATCCTTGATGACACCTTCTTTCTTCCGCAGCCGAAATGACTTACGTAACCCGATGCAAAGCGTGCCGCCTTTGCCGGAAGAGCCGTAGCCGTGAATGATTTTCAGCACCCGCGCGCCCTCCCGTTTGGCCTGTTTGATTTCCGCCATGATCAACCGCCGCGCCTCGTCCAGAATCGGCAGGCCCGCCTCGACATTGAAAGTGCGAATGGCCCTCATAGGTCCCGAGGGTTGCGATCAAAGACCCGGGCAAAGTAAAACGCTCCACTCCGCGCGCGCCCTTCCGGCGGGCAGAGGACCGACCGCCCCGGCAGAATTGAACGGCACCCGCTCATGAATATCTTGCCAAACGCTGTCGCAGCCGATCCAGGTTGGACGCTTCAGGCAGAATACCGGGAAAGTCCAGGAGAATTTGTTCGCAGCTCGGAACGACTCCCCAGGCGGTGACGTTGAACAATTCCAGGAGGCGATCGGAAGCCAGCCCCATCTGGCGGTTCTTTTGCTCAAAACGGCGGCGCAGCACGTTCGACCATTCCGCCACCGATTTCGGCGCGACCATGTCATGCCGTCCCACCCAGGGCAGCCACTCGGCAATCTGCGATTGATGGCACCAGGACATTTCACAAATTTTCTCAAAAACCTCTCCCACATCCACGGCGATATCGCAAGCGTTCCCGCCCGCCATATAGCTGTCAAATGCATTTATAATGACGGGGGTTTTGTGGGCCACGGGCTGGGTCTCGTCCGCCGGATATTCCGGGGTGAAGGCGTGCGGAACGTTGAGCAGATAAGCCACCTGCCGCACTGCCTCCGCCACGCCCAAGTGGTCCAGGTGGACACCCGCCAGCGGGTCGCTCGGCAGCGGCGGGCAAAAGAGGTAATCTGGATCGAAATCGCGGATGGCCTTCCAGAGGCCCGCCAGCAGCGGGGGAGTCACTTGCAAAAAGCCTTCGCGCGGCGTCGAGCCATCCGGCAGTTTCAGCAACTCAAACTCATAGCCGCCGAGGCGCGCCGACGCCTCCTGTTCGCGCAAGCGCATCCGCCCCGTCTCCGCGCGGGTGCGGAATTGATGTCCCGCGCAGCCATCCGTGCAAACCACAACGCGCGCTTGCAGCCCGGCTCCGAGTTTTCTGCGCCACAGCTCAAATGTGCCCGCCGCCACGAATTCAAAGTCGTCATAATGGGCATGCACACAAAGGACTTTCATGCCCGGAGAGTGTGCCGCGCGCCCCTCAAAAACGAGCTTTCTTTCCAAAGCGCGCACAAGACAGAACCCCTCCGGAATCTGGTAGACGCCGCTACCAGACGAAGAGTTCGTCTCGGGCCCTTCCAAAGCCAGATCTTGCCGTCATCCCCTTACTCGTCCTCGCCGTAGCCGTAATATTCGATTGGCGGAGTGAGGCCTGTATAATCACCCACGACCTTGGCGTCGTAAGGCGAATAAAGGCCCTTTTGCACCGAATTCGTATCGTAGCCGACGTTGGTGCCAATGGCTCCCGTGCCGCCGGCGGGAGGCAGGCCGTAGTGCGCCACAATCTGTTTGGCATGATTGACGCGGATCACCCGGTTGTTGAATTGGTCGCTGATCAGGGTATCGCCATTGCGCAGGCGAATGGCCCGCGTAGGCAGCGGTGACGGAATGCTGAGTGCGCTGTTGGTGGTAAAGTATTCCCAGACGACATGGTCGTTCTTATCCACCTCGACAGCCCGAGCGTTGCCGGAATCGGTCAGGAGCGTATGGCCATTGGGAAGACGGCTGGCAAAGGCGGCAATGCTCACTGTTCCGCCGGCCGTGAAGGTATTGGTGATCACATCGTCACGCGTCACCTCGATGGCGCGATTATTGTTCTGGTCCGCGATAAGGATGTTGCCATTTTCCAGCACCTCGGCGGAATTGGGACTATTGAGCTGGTCCGCGGCGTTGGTGTTGGAGCCCGGATACTGCCAGACAATGTCTTTATCCAGGGTCACTTCGATGATCCGGTTGTTGCCCTGGTCGGTGATGAGGAAGTGGTAGGTCGGCAGGAAAGTGCATTGCACCGGGGAACTCAGAAGGTTGGGCCCGGAGCCGATTTGACCGAACTGACCATACTGCCAGATGACCCGGCCGAATGCGTCCACGAGAAGGACCCGGTTATCGGGGATTCCCCCGGGGGCTTGGGGAATGACGCCGCCAGGAGTCCCCGTGCCGGACATTAACGTTAACGACCCCACCCGTTGCGCGTCGTTGACCCCAATGATCGAATTGGTCGTAAAATCATTCGGCCCCAGACCGAAAAACCAAACGATTTTACCGGCGGGAGTCACTTCAACTACCCGGTTATTGAATTGGTCAGCAATAAGGATATTGCCTGCCAGATTAAACTGGCGGCTCAGTTGCAAGTCCGCGGCGGACAAGGAACAGGCAGCCAGGAGCAGGACCGTGACGGCAACAACGCGAGTGAATAAGGTCCACAGGTGATGTGAACCATATCGAGACGCCAAAGCGTTCAACGGGACGCCAAAGGCTGCGGGCGAGGACGCCCGCGCTCTCCGATCCACCTGCGTAGATTCGACTAGAGGATGTATTAATTCTTGCATATTCTTTTGGATTTAACGTTTATCTCAATGGCCACTGGTGAGAGAGGGGAAGCGGAAAAAGGTTCCCGATTCTTGTCCCTGAATATGTGCCCCGAAGGAAGGTAATCAGTGCTGGAAGGGTGCTGCGTCGATAATCCTGGCCACCTTACTCCGGGTCCTTGCGCGGAAAGAGCGGGAATATTTCGCCGATGGCGTGGCCTTCGGGCAGGGCCGGAGGCGGCTGCGCCAAACTGGTATTCACATTCTGGAAGCCAAGCTGGCGTTGGAGCTTTTCCGCCGCCCCGGGGATGACGGGCCAAAGAAGAATGCCCAACACGCGACAGACTTCCGCCAGGGTGCGGAGAATGCTGTTCAAGTCGCTGGCCCGCACCGGGTCTTTGGCGATTTTGAACGGGCTGGTTCGGTCGATGAATTGATTGGCCCGTGTCACCAGAGCGGCAGCGTGCTGCAAGGCCTCCTGCAACGAATTGGCGCGATACGCCGCCAAAGCAAGGTCCCAGGTCTCCGCTGTTTCCTTGGCCAATTGGTTGCTGCCCCCCGGCACCACGCCCTGGCGATAGCGCTTGATCATGGAGAGCGACCGGTTGACGAGGTTGCCCAGGCCGTTGGCCAACTCCGACTGGTAACGCGCCCGAAAACCGGTGTCGGTCCAATTGCCATCCGGCCCAATGGCCAGTTCGCGCACCAAATAATAGCGGAAGGCGTCCACGCCCCATTCGTCTATGACCGCCACAGGATCAACGACGTTGCCGGTGCTTTTGCTCAGTTTCTGCCCGTCCTTCTGCCACCAGCCGTGGACGAGGATTTGCCGCGGCAGCGGGGCGCCCATGGCTTTGAGCATGATGGGCCAATAAACGGCGTGAAACTTCAAAATGTCTTTGCCGATCACGTGCAAATCGGCCGGCCACGCCAACAGGGGCGGGGAAACCGCGGCGGCGGCTTCAGGCAGCGCCCTGGCCAGGGAGGGGTCGCCGAGCGCGAGAGGAACACTGATATAATTGACCAGCGCGTCAAACCAAACCCAGGTGACGAAACCGGGATCAAAAGGGAGCGGAATTCCCCACTTCAGCCGGGCGGCGGGCCGAGTGACGCAAAGGTCTTCCAACGGCTCATTTTTGAGGAAGCCCAGCACTTCATTGCGGCGGATTTCCGGCGCGATGAACTCCGGATGGCTTTCGATGTGCGCGATCATCCAATCCTGATGGACCTTCAGCTTGAAGTAATAATTGTCTTCCTCCAGCTCCACGACTTTGCCCCAGGACGGATCGAAGGAGCCGTCCGGCAGGCGGTCCTTTTCTGTCAAAAATGTTTCCGCGCTGGCCGAGTAAAATCCGCGGTAAGTGGCCTTGTAGAACTGGTCCTCGGCATGCAGCTTGGAGAGAATGGCCTGCACCACTTGTTTGTGCCGCGGTTGCGTGGTGCGGACGAAATCATCATTGGACAAACCGAGCTTGCGCGTGAACTCCTGCCAGCTTGCGGCCAGCCCGTCGCAATAAACCTGCGGGTCCTGGCCTTCCGCCTGGGCCGCTTGCTGCACTTTCTGCCCATGTTCGTCCAAACCCGTCAAAAAGAAAACTTCCTCGCCCATGGCCCGGCGCGCGCGCGCGATGACATCGGCCACGACCTTCTCGTAGGCGTGTCCCAAATGCGGCTGGCCGTTGACATAATCAATGGCGGTGGTGACGTAAAAACGTTTGCTCATCGCCGCGATGTTGGCCGGAGCAGGCCGAGAATCCAAGTTCCAACTCAATCCCTCATTCGGCGCGGCGGCGGCGCTTCGGCGGGAAGAATTCCATTTGAGGCTCCTTGAAAAACTCGTAGCTCTTGAAAACACGAATGATTTGCAACAGGTCCGATTTGTCGTAATTGCGGTTGACCTCGGCCTCGGCGATCAGGTCGGCCAGAAGTGTGCGAAAGAGAATGACCGCATCCACCCCTTTGGCCAGGAGGAGAGCGACGGTTTGCTCGCGAGCCTTGGCCGTTTGCGCCAGGGTCGGAACAATCAGGATTTTCAGGGGTGGAATGTCCGGGCTGAAGTTGCGGGCCGCCTGCTGAAAAATCTCCGGTTCGACGAAGCGGAACATGGCCGGCGCATTTTCCAAAATGGCGGGGCCAAACGATTCGGTGTGCCAGCCCCGCACCACCACCACCGCCCGCACCACTCCCTCCAGCGCGCCGGAAGTGAGGATGAACGGCAGCGGCTCCATCCTCAAACGCGGATGCGGGTTCCAGACAAAAAAATCAATCCCGCCGCGCTCCGGTTTTTCTCGCGCCATGAACTTGCGGCTCTGCCGCACGAGAAAACCGTGCATCTCAAAGAATTCCCGGACAATGGTTTCGCTGACCGCGGCCATATCAGGTGGGATGGAGTTTAGCGAGTTCCGTCAAAACTTGTCGAATCCATTTCGCAGGTATCTCATGGCCCGGCTCGACCTGCCCGATTTTCCGCGCGAGGACAAACTTAATTTGGCCGCCAGTTACTTTCTTATCCAGCAGCATGGCGGAGAGGAGGCGGGTTTGTCGCGCCGGCGAGAACTTAATGGAAACGGGCAGCCCCGCTTGGGCCAGCAGCGTTTTAACGCGCACCGCCTCGCCGGCCGGGAAGCCCATCGCCCGCTCCGAGAGCTTCGCCGCGGCCATTTGCCCGATCGAGATTGCTTCGCCGTGCAGATATTTGCCGTAGCCGGAAATGGCTTCGATGGCGTGGCCGATGGTGTGGCCGAAATTGAGGATCGCGCGGAGGCCGCTTTCGGTTTCATCCTGGGCCACGACTTCCGCCTTGATTTCGCAACAGCGGGCCACGACCTCGGCCAAAACCCGCGCGTCCAGACTCAAGAGCAACGGCAAATCGCGCTCCAGCCGGGCGAAAAGCGCGTCGTCATAAATGATCCCATACTTGATAACTTCGGCCAGCCCGGCGTGAAATTCGCGCGGCGGCAGCGTGCGCAGAGTCGCCAAATCGCACAGCACCAATCGCGGCTGATAAAACGCCCCGACCAGATTTTTGCCCGCCTTGAGATTGACACCGACTTTGCCGCCGACCGAGCTGTCCACCTGCGCCAGCAACGTTGTCGGGACCTGAATAAAAGCGACGCCGCGCAAATAGGCCGAGGCCACAAACCCGGCCAGGTCGCCCACGACCCCTCCGCCCAAGGCGACAACGAAGGATTTCCGTTCCAGCCGCTGCCGGGCCAATTGGTCACAGCACCATTGCACCATCTCGAGATTCTTGGATGTTTCTCCCGCCGGAACAGGGAGCAGCACCGGATCAAACCCCGCCTTGCGCAGCGAGGCGAGGGCCGCCTTGCCATAAAGCGGCGCCACCTTCTTATCCGTAATCACCGCGCAGCGTTTCCCCAGCTTCAGCCGCCGACAATGCCCGCCCAGATCAACGAGAATACCGTTCCCAATGAAAATGGGGTAACTTCGGCTGCCCAACGAAACATCAACCATGCCCACAGTGCGTTCAGCATAAACGCAGCCCCCGAGGGTGCCAAGTGCAAAGTAGGCGGCAAGGCGCTTCCAAGCACACGACAGATTCTTCCAGTCGAAAAGAGAGAGCGAAGGCATCGCGGCAGGGCGCGGCCCCCCCCGGGGGGGTCACAGCGGCTCAATTTACCTCAATTGGGTTCAATTTGGTTCGGGATGGCCTGGACTTCCGGCATCTGGTTGAGCCGGGAGAGGAGGTTCTGGGCCAGTTGGCGTTTTGGATGCGCCGGTTAAGCTGCCGGCCGATGGGCCAGCGGGAGGGGGACGATTCTGCCGTTGCGCGCCAGCGCGGCCCTCGAAAGCGTTGCCTCGTTTCCATGCGCGGCAACGATAGCAAGAATGAGTCGAGACTAAAATCCTACGGAAGGTTTTTGAACAGGTTTATTGCGCCCCAATGCAGGAAA
>JBKQWF010000140.1:0-19181 GCA_052139695.1 Limisphaerales bacterium | reverse complement strand
ATGGAGAAAATAAGCCGGGCGCGAAACCAGTTGGATCAAATCAAACCGGGCTGGGCGCTGCGAAAAAAACGGAAAAAACGAAAATGAGGAGGATATGTATAGTCATTTCCGGGACACTACACTAGGTTCAGCCGACTCTGGGATTTGTCTGACAGGCACGCCCCGTCTGTTTGAACCGGAATCCGGGCACGTGATGGGCAAACCACGCCTTCAGCCTTGGAAGTATTGCACGACTGATGCCCAGGGACGCTTCTCGTTGGATGTCTTCGACGCTCCCATCTTTCTTTTGGTCGCGCAGGACAGCGGTTTTGCCCGCATTGAGCCCAAGGAATTCTCCACCAATATGACAGTCAAGTTAGAGGGGTGGGGGCGGATCAAAGGAGTTCTCTGGGACTACGATCAGGTTGTCCCCAATCAATTGATCCGGGCCGGGATTTTTCGTGAAGACAGCAGTGTCTGGGGCTGGGCGACCGCATTCAAGACCAATACCGACGAGCGCGGGCGGTTCACATTTGAGTTTGTTCCGCCCGGTCTGACAAGCATCGATTGTTCTGGAGTGAGTGAAACGGTTCTCGTCAAGCCGGGACAAACCTCCGTGGTAAAGCTAGACGGCAAGGGGCGGTCGGCGATTGGAAAACTCACGGACGCAGCCAGCAATCAAAAACCTGAAGAGATTTCTGGAAGAATCGTTGATCCGCGCGGACAACCGGTTTCCGGCGCCCAAGTCGCGGTCGTTAAGCCGGACTTCGAAGTGGACCTTGGTATCGGAAAATCCCGACTGTTTAATCCCCAAGTTCCACACCTCTTTGGCGAATCTCGAGTCGCCAGTTTGCCCTGGAACTATTGCACGACCGATGCGCAGGGACGGTTTTATTTGAATGACCTCGCTGGCGCACTCCATCTCGTGGCCGCGCATGAAAAGGGCTACGCGGAAATTGCGGCCCATCAATTCTCCACGAACATGGCCATCACTTTGGAACCGTGCGGCCGGATTGAGGGAACCCTTCGCTATTACGATGAAGTTCTCAGCAACGATACAGTTTCTATCGGGTATGTGCCGACCTCTTGGTTTCCTCATCGGCCAAGCGTGGATGGCCACTCCACCTTCAAAACAGGAACCGATGACCACGGGCATTACTCGTTCGATTTTGTCCGGCCCGGGCAGTATGAGGTCTTTGGTTCCAGGGTGCGAGAGAGGGCCGCGATCAACGCCAACGAAACGACGGTCAGGAATATCGGCGGCCCGGGGCGTCCGGTGATCGGAAAATTCAAAATCCGCAATCCGTATATTCGAATCGATTGGGGGTTAGTGTCGCTTAACATTCCGGACTTTGGCTTTTGCTACTTTTGCACGGAGCCACCCATGCCGGCCGAGCCCTTCAAAAGCAGGCAAGATTACCTGGCATGGAGGAAACAACGAGATGTTGAACGCACACTCGGTAATAACGACCACGGGCACGAAGTGCGGATCGCCAAAGACGGCTCGTTTCGCATCGATCAGGTTGAGCCAGGCAAATACGAACTGGAGCTTTCCCTATGGGAACAAAGTCACTTGAACTTCCGAGTAGCCAAAGTCAATTACCTCGCGGAATACGATGGATACGACCGCACCTTCGAGATTCCCGCCAGCGAATCCAACGCGCGCGAACCGCTGGATTTGGGCGTCATTGAAATCTCGCTCAAACCGCAGGAAACTATCGAAAAGCAATGACAGAGGCGAGCCAGACGCTGGGCGTGACGGCTAGGGCTCGGCTAGGGCAGACGCATTTGAATTTCCGTAGCATACGGAAAACCAACGCGTGGATTTTAACGGCAACGTGTTGCGGTCATAAATGAAAAGGTAGGGACGGCTCTCCGAGCCGTCCGTGGTCGCCTCGGCGAGGCGCCCCTACCTCGGAGATTTTGTGATTGCAACCTCCCCAAGATCTTATCCTGTAAATCCTGTTCATCCTGTCCGTCTTCTCCTGGTTGCGCCTTGCCGCGCCAAGTGGCCTGCGGTTTAAAGGTTTTTCGCAGGCGAGAGTTTTGATTTCTTCGTGCTGGTGGCGCATTTCGCCGGGTCCGCCCCCAAAGCGGCGCGCACGGAGTGACGTGCCCCGCCTCTTTCGCCGCAACCTTGTCCGGGCGGCGGGGTTCGCTTACATTGAGAACCAAATGGTCGCGTCCCCGGACCCTGATGCCGAGCTGATGCTTCGCGTAAAAGGCGGAGACGTGCTGGCTTTTGAAGCATTGGTGGTCAAATATCAACAGCCCATCGTCAATCTGATGTATCGCATGGTCCGGGATTTGGATGAGGCCGAGGACCTGGCCCAAAATGTCTTCATCCGGGTTTTCCAGTCCGCGCATCGCTACGAAGTTTCGGCAAAGTTCTCCACCTGGATTTTCACCATTGCCCGCCATTTGTGTTTGAATGAAATCCGCCGTCGCGGACGCCACCAGGCGGAATCGATGGAGTCAAACCAAACTGACACGGACGAGCATGGGCCCCGGCAATTTCACGACACCGCCGCCGTTTCGGCGACGGAAGCCTTTCTCGAGGGCGAACTGGAGAACAAGATTTTGCAAGCGGTGGCGGACCTGCCCGGCAAACAACGCCTGGCCATCGTGATGTGCCGCGAAGAGGAACTTTCCTATGAGGAAATCGCTCGGGCCCTGGGTTGTTCCCTCTCCGCCACCAAGTCGCTCATTCATCGCGCGCGCGAGACCCTGAAACAAAAACTTAAACCCTATTTGGACAGCGGCGCCTGGGAAAGAGAAGGCGACGAAACTCTGGAGAATAAACGGTGTTATGAACCATAAGAAAATGCAGCACGCGGATTTTCAGCACCTCAAAGAAATCAGTTGGCGGCGGTCATTGAATTCGGCGGAAGCCGCCCGGATGCGCCAACTCCTGGCAGATCATCCGGAGTTGCAGGCGCAATGGACCCAGGACGCGGCTTTGGACCGGCTTCTTCATCACCTTCCCGCGGCGCACGTTTCCTCGAATTTCGCCGCGAGAGTGGTGCAAGCGGCCCAACGCGCCCCCGTCCGCCAAGGCTGGCGAATCTGGCGGCTGCCTTCGCGGGCCGCCTGGCTGCCGCGTTTTGCGCTGGGCGTGGCCGTGCTTTGTGTCGGCTTTTCTTCTGAACGCGCTTCCGTCCAATGGTTCGGCTTTCTTTCCTCCCGCAGTTATCAAACAGCGGCAAAGGCCCATGCCGCCGGGGGGCTGGCCAGCGTCAGCCGCCTTGCCGCCCTGCCGCCGATGGGCTGGCTGAAGGACTTCGATACCATCCAACGGCTGAATAAGGTGCAAGTCGCGGATGATGATTTGCTCGCGGCTTTGCAATAAGGATCTCATGGACCAGCCAACCATTATCTTCGCCGCCGCGTTCTTCGTGAGCGCGGCTTGTTACGGGCAGAATGAGTTGGAAATGATGACTAACTACTCGGGGCCGCCAACCCCGCCGCACTGGTACCAAACCGTTGGTCCGGGAATGGAGTTGCCGCATCTTTCGCCGGTGGAATATTTTCGCGGCTTGTTGGGAATGACGCCAGAGGAGAGAGAAGTCGTTCTGGCCGGCAAACCTCCCGCGGAAACCAAGGCCATCCTGGGTTTTGTGCGCGAATATGAGGCCTTGCCCCGGGCGGTGCGGGAAGCGCGCCTGCACCAGACTGAATTGCATTGGCATGTTTTGAATTTGATGCGCCTGGAGAAGTCTGCCCGCGCCGCCGAGCTGCGGCTAGTCTCCCCCGTGGACCAGCCCATGATCCTGGATACGCTGGAGCAATGGGACGACCTGCCCGCCGCGACGCGCAAAGTCCTTCTGGAAAAGGAGGACTTTCTTCGGACCTATCTGAAATGGGCCGTCCGTTCGCCGACTGGGCGAAAGGACCTGCTGCAAAGGTTGCCTCAGGAACGGCGCGCCCGCTGGCAGGCGGAATGGCAACGGTGGCAAGGGCTGCCGGAGGAGCAGAGGGCCGCGCTTTGCGGGCAGTTCCGGCAATTCTTCACTTTGCCGGAGCGGGAGCAACGGCAAACGATCAACACCCTCTCCGATGCGGAAAGGCGCGATATGGAAAGCGCGTTGCGGGCCTTTGACCGGCTGCCCCCAGCCGACCGGCAAGCTTGCATTGCCGGCTTCGGCAAATTTGCCACCTTGACCGCCGAGGAAAGAAATCAGTTTTTGCGCAACGCCCAGCGCTGGGAAGCGATGAGCGCTCACGAACGCCAAGTGTGGCGCGAATTGGTGGAAAAGTTGCCGCCCCTGCCGCCGCTGCCCCCGGATTTTCCAGTGCCTCCTCTGAACGCTGCCGCCTCTTTGGACCCGACCGCGCTCGCCAAATCGCCCAGCTCCGTCCGGTAGCCGCGCTCAACTGGCTGGCAACTCGGTGGGGCGACGCTGCTGCGCCGCCCATTCTATTTTGCGGCAGGGCGCATGAAATTAGCAGCTCCGCCCCACCAAAATTGACTAATTGACCGGCAGTCTTGATCGCACCCTGAGCACCCTGAGCAAACGTTCTGCTTGGCAGGGCCGGGAGGGATGCCTTAGGCTGGCCGCGTGATAGCATTGCTGCGATTTATCGGAATCCTCAACGCGGCCGTTTGGTGCGGCTCCGCTATCTTTCTGACCGTCGGTTTGCCCGCGATATTCTCCCCGGAGCTGAAAAGGCTGCTCACGGCGCCAGGCGTGGGCCTGGCCGCGCAAGCCCTGGTCGCGCAATTCTTCATCCTGGAATATTGCTGCGGGGCGATCGCCCTGGCGCATTTGATCGCGGAATGGCTCTATACTGGCCGGAAGCAGCCGCGCTGGCATGTCGGCCTGGTCGTCGCGCTGCTGGCCCTGGCCCTGGCAGGCGGCCTGTGGGCCCAGCCAAAAATGCGCGTTTTGCATCATGACAAGTACTTCGGGCCCACCGTCGCGCGACAGGCCCAGGCGGGGCGCGTGTTCGCCCTTTGGCACGGCGCGTCGGAAGTAGTAAATCTGCTGGTCATGGGCGGGTTAATTGTTTATCTTTGGCGTGTGAGTGGACCTTCGCAACATCCGCGATTCGTTGGTTTTAACAAAATCCGGGGTTGACAAAGGCCCATTTGCAGGAAAAATTAAAACCAGGAAACTAAACGGCGTCAAAAACGGGCGCAAGAGCGACATAGCGAATAGACAAGAGGTATTATGATTTCAAACGAACGTCCTTCCCCGCATGGGTATCGGTCATATAGCGCGGGGCCACCGAAACCCCCGGTTAATGAGGACACTTTAAAAACGGAAAAAGTTCAGATCGAACGCAAGACGTTTATCTTTACCCTTAAAGAAAACCCGCGCGGCCGCTTTTTGCGCATCACGGAGGACGTCAATGGCCGCCGGGACAATATCATTGTCCCTTCCACGGGGCTCGATGAATTCCTCAAGATTATGGAAGAAATGGTGAAGGCTTCCGCGGAAATTCCCGCCAAGACTCCATAAGAACTGCTTTTCTTTCCGCGCTTTAATCGGCTTCTGGTTTTTTCTTGGCGCTTCGGCGTATCCGCGTGGGACGCAGGCGTGGCGCGTCGCCCCAGAGGCCTTCCAAATCGTATCGTTCGCGCGCTTCCGCCCGCATGATGTGGACGATGACGTCAAAGTAATCCAGCACCTGCCAGGAAGCCCGGCCATCGCCATCAATGGCGCGCGGCCGGACCTGGTGCTCCTCGCGAAGTTTTTCCGTGATTTCGTCGGCAATGGCCCGCAAATGCGGCTCGCTCGTGCCTGAAACAATCACAAAATAATCGGTTACGGACGAGAGCTGGCGCACGTCGAGGATGACGGCTTGCTCGGCTTTTTTATTTTCGGCCAGTTTTCGGCATAGAAGCGCCAGTTTTTTGGAATCCATTATTGGAAAAAGGGTAGCGCAAACGTGATCAAAGATAAAGGCCATTATTCCTGATCGCCTCCGCCACCGTGGCGGGAACCAGGTGCGCCCAAGGCAGCTTGCCCTCAATCCGCCGGCGAATTTCTGACGAAGAGATTTCGAGCGGAAATCCCTTCAAGACGCGGCCGCGAAAGGGCGCGGTCAATGGGGCTGCCGCCTCGCCAGGCCGCGGAATGATCAGAAACTGTGCCAGCCGGGCCAATTCTTCAGCCTCGCGCCACAGCGGCAGATGGGCCGGCTGGTCGCCGCCAATGAGATAAAACAACTCCGCCCCCGGAAATCTGCCGGCATACGCGCGCAGGGTGTCGATGGTGTAGGAGACGCCCCCGCGCCGGATTTCCTGGTCGTCGATCTCAGCGCCTTCGTCCCCGGCCAGCGCCAAGCGCAGCAATTTAAGCCGTTCCGCCGCCGCCGCCGGCTGGGTGGCTGGTTTGAAAGGCGATTGCGCGGCGGGAATAAAGTAAAGCCGGCTCAGTCCGGCCTCTTCGCGAGCCGCTTGCGCGACCAGCAAATGCCCCAAATGAACCGGGTCAAATGACCCGCCAAAAAGACCAATTTTCATATTTCCACGAGGTGCGCTTAAAACCGCCGGCCAACTTTCAGGTTCTTAACAACATCGATTAATCCCGTCGAAACGTCGCTGCGCCACTTCAACATAAGCGCGCGCGCTCCGTTGCCGAAGATCAGGCTGGCTGCCGACGCACTCGCCCGCGCAACAAGCGGCGGCGTTCCTTTCTTCTGATCGCGCCATGGCCGTTTCCCCGGACAGTTCCTTAGCCAGCATTAGCGCCAGCGTCAACAGGCTCCAGATTCCGAAAGTCTTTGTTTCGGCAACGGCATACGCCGGCAGCCAGACCGGCGCGGTTTCGCTCAAACGGGAAAGCTTCCGCCGCGCCAGCAGCAAAATCCACTCCCGCGCGCTGAGAATGACAATGAAAACGATCATTGCCAAGAGCCCTCCGGTGACTACCGCGTCCAGCCGGGCATTGAAATAGAGCGCCGCCGTCGTCCCCCAAGCCTTCGACGCCGCCGCGGCCACGGCGGGACTTTGGGCCGAAGCCGCCTCCACCGCGCCTTTCAACTCCGGCAGTTTCAAAGCCAAAACGCGGGCCGCGGACAAGAAACCAATCTTCGGGTCCGGATGAAAAACTTTCTCGACTCCGGCCGTGGCCGTCACCGCCAGCAACCACAGCAGCGGGCCCAGTGTGATCCAGGCCAGAACCGGGCGCCCGTTCTTTCCGCCCGCGGCCAATTGCATCTTGAGGATGATCGTTGTGCCCAAGCAAAGGGCAATCGAGGCGAGCAATTGATTGGCGATGCCAAAAATCGGCCAAAGGGAATTGATGCCGCCCAATGGATCGCGCACGCCTTGGATTAAGAAATAACCCCAGGCCGCGACGACGAGAAAACTCGCCAGCCACGCGGGACCCGCCCGTTTGGTTTCTCCCAATGGCCGCCACCATTGCCCCAGCAAATCCTGCAACAAATAGCGCCCCACCCGCGTCCCGGCATCCAGTGTCGTGAGAATAAACAGCGCCTCGAACATGATGGCGAAGTGATACCACAAGTCCATTCCCGCCCCGCGAAAGGCGGTGGAAAAAACATTGGCCATTCCCACGGCCAGAGTCGGCGCCCCGCCCACCCGCCCGAACAAGGTCTTTTCCCCAATCCTGGCCGCCATCTGATTCATTTGACTGACGCTGGCGGGATAACCCAGCGCGGTGACTTTCGCCACCGTCTCGGCGGCATCGCCCTTCATATTCATGCTCATGTACATGCCCGGCTCCAGCGTGCAGGCCGCAATCAGCGCCATGATGGCCACCAGCGATTCCAGGCACATCGCGCCGTAGCCGACGGTCCGCGCGTAGCTCTCGCGGGCCAGAATCTTTGGCGTCGTGCCGCTGGAGATCAGGGCGTGAAAACCCGAAACGGCCCCGCAGGCAATGGTGATAAAGCAGAAGGGAAACAGTTTGCCCGAGAAAACCGGCCCGTGGCCGTCCGCGCCAAAGGCGGTCAATGCCGGCATGTGGAGCCTGGGCAAAACGACAAAGATGCCCGCCGCGAGCAGCCCGATCGTTCCCAGCTTAACAAAGGTGCTCAAGTAATCGCGCGGGGCCAGCAAAAGCCAGATTGGGAGAACGCTCGCCGCAAAGCCATAGGCCAAAATGCTCCAGGCCAGCGGCTCGCCGCGAAAGGTGCATCTCGCGGCCAAGGCCGGATGCCCATAAACGAATTGCCCGCCCCCCACCGCCAGCAGTAACAAGACGACGCCCATGGCCGAAGCTTCCAGCACCTTTCCGGGCCGCCAGCGGCGCAGATAAAAGCCCATTAAAAGGGCGATCGGGATGGTTGCGCCCACGGTGAAGACGCCCCACGGGCTTTCGGCCAGCGCATTGACGACGACCAGCGCCAGCACCGCCAGCAAAATGATCAGGATCGCCAGAATGGCCAACTGCGCGATCCAGCCCGCCGCGCCGTTCAATTCCTCCCGCACCATCTGTCCGAGTGATTTTCCATCCCGCCGCAGCGAACAAAACAAAATGACAAAATCCTGCACCGCCCCGCCCAGCACCACTCCCAGCAAAATCCAAAGGGCGCCCGGCAGATAGCCAAACTGCGCCGCCAGCACAGGCCCCACCAGCGGCCCGGGCCCGGAAATGGCGGCGAAATGGTGCCCGAAAACGATCCATTTATTAGTTTTGACAAAATCCCGGCCGTCATCATGCACTTCGCACGGGGTGGCGCGGCGGTCATCGAGCGCCAGCACCCGCGCCGCGATCCACTTGGAATAAAAGCGGAACCCAATGGCGTAGCTGCACAAGGCCGCGAGGAGGATATGGATGGAATTGATCTCCTCCCTCCGGCGCAAGGCGAGCGTCAAATACGCCCACGCCCCGAGCGCCGCGACGGCAAACCAAACCAGGGTGGCAACGGTTTTTTTCACCCCGCGCATCATGGTTTTGGTGCGGATTTTATCATTGTTGTCCAATGCCGAGTTTTTCCGAATGCCAACAGCCTATAGTTATGGGCGATTTTCAGCACTGGAACAAGGCAAAGGAGGACAAGGGAGATTCTTAAAATCTCAACCTATTCAGTTCATCTTCCCGGTTGTTTTGGGCCGGGGCGGGCCTTAAGATGGGTGCCGCATGGCGTTGGCGCAAATACTTCTAAGCGGCCGCGGCTCCCGGCGTTGCTGGCCTGAAATGGTTCGGGCTCGGTGGCGCATCTCCCGCTGGCTTTGTGTTCTCATCGCGGCGCTGCTGGCCGCCGCGGCGCCGTGCAGGGCGGAGAGCACACACCCCCACATGGAGAACCGGTTCCTCTTCATCGTCGAGACGTCCTCGGATATGAAAAGCCGGGCGGACGAGGTCACGCGCGCGGTGGTGGGCCTGCTCAATTCCGATCTGAATGGAGAATTGCGCCAGGGAGACACCATTGGGCTGTGGACTTACTCCGCCAGCCTGCATCCGGAATTCCCCATGCAGGTGTGGTCAGGCGAGAAGAAAGAGGAGATTGCGGAATTGGCGCGGCAATACCTGCGGCAGGTTCGCTTTGAAAGGCTGGGCCGGCTGGACAAAGTCTGGCCGGCGCTGCGGCAAGCCGTCGCGAAATCGGAGCGGCTTACGGTCATTTTTATATATGACTCAGATGAGATCATGCGCGGGACCCCTTTCGACCGGGACATTAACGCGTTGCAGAAGAAGTACCGCCGGGAATTTCACACCGAGAATCTGCCTGTCGTGACGGTTTTGTCCGCGCGCGGCGGCCAGTTTTTCGACTACACCATCAACTATCCCGGCTCCATCAGCCTGCCGCACACCGCGAATCCCCTGCCGCCGCCAGAAACCAACGCGCCGCCGGTCGTGGCTGCTCCGCCGCCGCCTGCTCCTCCCGCTCCCACCAATCCGCCGGTTGAAGCGAAGCCGTTGCGAGTCATTGAAATTGTGCGGAAGACCCCGACGACAAATGGCCCTGCTCCAGCCACAGTGAATGCGACCCCTGTCGCGCCGCCCCTCGCGATCGCGCCAGAGGCGAAACCGTTGCGGACAATCGAGATTGCCAACAATAACCCGGCGCCGGCCACCCTGCCGCCTACCGCAGTCACCCCACCATCGGCCGCGCTGGAAACAACCGCCGCCGTTGTGGCTTCGCCTCCCGTAGCGACGACCCAAGCGGTTTCTCCGCCGCCCGCAACGGCCGCTCCCGCCGCGCTGGCAAACGCCAATGTCGCGGCCGCCCCGGCCCCGGCCTCGCGGACGGAATCTTCGCCGGCAGTTGTTCCGCCGGTCGCGCCGGCGCCGCAACCCGCCCCGATGCCGGTGACGATAGCCTCCACTGGACAACAGGCCGCGCTCTTTGTCATCGCCATCTCATTATTGGTAATAGCTGCGGCGCTGGTCATTTTTCTCCTTCGCCGTTCCCGGGGCGCGCACTCGAGCTTGATCTCACAAGTGATCGACCGCCCGCGGTAAGAGCGCGCCCCACCCGCCATGCCAGTTCCCCGCCATTCATCGCTCATCCGGCCGCTGGTGCAACGGTTGCAGCCCTACGTTCCTGGCGAGCAGCCGAAAATCAAAGGCCTGACTAAGCTCAACACCAACGAAAACCCATATCCGCCGTCTCCCAAGGTCCTGGCGGCGGTGCAGGCCGCCGTGGATGGGCGGCTGCGGCTTTACCCGTCTCCCACCGCGGATGGCCTGCGGGAAAAGCTGGCGAGGCTGCACCATTGCGCGCCGGAAAACATTATTGTGGGCAACGGTTCGGATGAATTGCTGGCCCTGGCGACGCGGGCGTTTGTGGATCCCGGGGGGATCGTTCAGTTTTTCGCTCCTTGCTATTCCCTTTATCCCGTCCTGGCGGAAATCCACGGCGCCCATGTTCAGGCTGTCGCTCTTGGGCAGGATTTTGCCCTCCCGGCGCTCCAGGATAACGGGTTATGGGAGGCGCGCGCGCCGCTGACCTTCGTCACCACTCCCAACGCCCCGGGCGGGCGCGGTTACACGACCAGGGAATTGGAGGCGCTTTGCCGCGCCCATAAAGGCGTGGTCGTTCTCGACGAGGCCTACGTTGATTTTGCGCGGGAAAACGCCCTTTCCCTCGCCCTCAAATCCCCGCACGTCCTTGTCGCCCGCACTTTTTCCAAGGGTTACTCGCTCTGTTTCCAGCGGGTGGGATATTTTGTCGGGCCAGCGGCCTTGATCGAGGCCCTGCAAAAAATCCGGGATAGTTACAACGTCAACGGCCTTGGCCAGGTCGCGGCCTTGGCGACGTTGGACGACTTGCCCTACTATCGGCGCAACTTCCAACGCATCGTCGCCACTCGCGAAAGGCTCTCCGGCGAACTGCGCGCCCTCGGCTTCGTCGTGCCGCCGAGCCAGACCAATTTTATTTTTGTTCGCCCGCCGACTTTTCCGGCGGAGGCGTGGCTGGAAAAATTGCGCCAAGAAAAGGTGTTGGTGCGATGGTTCAAAGACCGCGCCACGCGCGACTTTCTGCGCATCACGATTGGAACAGACGAACAGGCGGACATCCTTTTGCGCGCGGCGCAAAACATCCTGTCAGCCGGGCGCGGGGTGAGCGCAAGGCGCCGCTAAAGAATAGCAAGCCACCGGCAGCAAGGCGGGTTAATTGCGGCTATGCTCTTTTCTAAGAAAAGACAAAGAAGGACCAGCCGCAGTGGGCGCCGGCGCTAATCTCACCTTTGCGGACGGCCACACCGCTTATTTTCCCTATTCCTGTATCTGCGCCAATGTCGGGAGCCGGCCCGGCGATCCCGGTCGCGCGGACCTTAATTGGACTTTTAACGGCGAACCGGTCCCGTGAGCCAAACACGAAGATCGCGCAGGACTTGGCGCGGCAAGGCGCAACCATTTAAAAGTCGGACACGCTCTTAGCGCCCCCCGCCGCGGCAATGGTGCCAAAAAAGGAGAAAGAATTTCCAAAAAATGGTAAGCGGAAACCCCGGCTTGTTTGAGGCTTGATGAGGCCTCATGAAAAAAACGACCTGAGGTTTTGAAATTATGAACTACCTGAATCTCGAATGCATCAATGGTGTTTCTGCCAGCGCCTTTCAATTGCAGCGGCCTTATCCGTGGGCGCAGATGCAGGACACGCTGACCTCGGCGGGATGGAACAAGCTTCGCGCCACCCTGCCTGAGATGGCGAAATTTCAGCAAATGGTGGGCGTCAAGCGGGGCTACGGACAGGAGCCCCACAACCGCGGGATTCTGCATTACCGGGAAGGCTTGGAATTGGCGGAGCCTTGGAAGGCATTTATCGCGGAACTGCACGGGCAGGAATACGAGTCTTTCCTGCGCCGCATGATGGGATTGGCTCCCGGAAATCGCATCATCCTGACGATGGAGTGGTATTATGCCTGGCAAGGATGCTCCGTCTCGCCGCATTGTGACGCGCGCCGCAAGCTGGCCACGCACATTTTCTTCTTTGCCACGGATGAGGACTGGCCGCGCGAGTGGGGCGGGGATATTCTAATTCTTGACGACGAAGGCCGCCGCAAGGCCCATTCCGCGCCGGGCTTTGATGACCTCAAAGTGGCGGCTTCCCTGGACTTGCGGAAAAACGGCAGCCTGCTCTTCCAGCGCACTGAACATTCCTGGCATGGAGTGCGTCCCTTGCGTTCCCCGCGACCGGATGTTTATCGCAAACTTTTCATTGTGACGGTGAACATCCCCACGTTCCAGGTCTGGTGGCGAAGCGTGCGCGGCAAGGACCCGGACGGCTTTCGCCTCAAGGCGGCCTGACCGACTCACATTCGGCTATCGATGTAGGGCCGCCTCGCCGAGGAGGCCGGGGTCGTTTACGCACCAGCCTTGGACGCCTCCGCGAGCTCGCCGAGGCGTCCGGAGACCGTTCCACCGCGCGCCTGAATAGTTATGTTTTACAAACGACCGCCGGGGATGTTATAATAAGCCTGCCGGTGGAGAAACTACTCATGCCACGGGCGAGTCAACTGAATAAAAAGGCAATACTATGGGCGACAAATCTCCAAAATCGAACCAGAAGAAAACCACGCAAAAGCAATCCAAAGTCAGCAGCGCCGACGCGAAGAAAAAGCAGGCCATATTCGAGAAGCAGAAAAAAAAGTAATTAGCAGTTCTTTCCGGCCGCTTCTCGGTCACCGTGGCGCTGGCGCGTCCATGCGCGCCAATTCCGCGCCCGAGAAGAAGTACTCATCATCGTCCTTGAGGCCCGCGCCCCGGCATTTTTGCAGGCACTCGCGCGCGCCCGCCTGGTCGCCTTTGCTCAGGCGCACCATGCCGATGTAGTAGTTGGCCAGGGCCTTCTGCTCCGACGCCGGGAGCTCGCCGTCGCTCTTCCTGGCCAGCGCCAGCAACTCCTTTTCGTCCAGCTTCCCAGCCAGAAAAAGCTCGAGCGTTTCCACCCACCGCTTCTGGCTGGCAGCCGCACCTTTCGGCCGGACGGCATAGACCACGACAGGTTCCAACGCGACCATGGATTCGGAAGCCTCCTTTCCTCCGGCCGCGGGTTTTGCCCCCGTCTCCGCCAGGCGGCCCATTCGCAACAACAAAGCCCGGCGATACAAGCGCTGCCATTCTGACCTTTCAGGCCTCAGCTCAATGACTTTGTCATAATCGGCCACAGCGGCCGAAAAATCGCCCTGCACCTCCCGGACCGCTCCCCGGTCGGCATAAGCATCCGAATTCCTGGGGTTAAGCTCGAGCGCGTGGTTGAAATCGGCCAGGGCCCCTGTGAAATCGTTCTTATACTGCTTATACATGCCCGCGTACACAAAGAGGTTATCGCTGCTCAGCCGCACATTTTCCGCGACCTTCCAATCCCCCTCCCCCGCCGGGGAGTTGGTCGAATTCCTGGGCCATTCGGGTGGCTTGGGATGCACATAGGCCCAGCCGTTCTTCCCATCCACCACCAAGTCCAGGCGCGTCAGCGCGGCCATGCCGAGCTTCCACACCGCCGTGGCGGCGGGCGTTTCATTCAGCAGGTCTTTGGCATCCCCGGCTGACATTTCTTTGACTGCCACCCCCGTGAGAGTGAGCGCGCCCAACTTTATTTCGTCCCCCCGCGCCGGGTGAGGATAGGCCGCCTTCCATTCCTTCCACTGCGCCGGCGGGACCATGACGGATTGGCTCTCCGCCGTATCTACCCAAACGATACCCTTTCCGCCGTCCGCGAGAGGCAGCTCCAGCAATAAATAATCGTCCGGCAAAACTTTGCATTTCAGCCATGCGCAAGTCTCCGGCGGCAGGTGCTCTGCTCGACGGATCACGCGGTCGCGGGAGTCGAAGACCAAAATATTATCCCGCACCTCGGGCCAGCCCACCGCGCCGTCGGCGGGAATGGTGCAAAAATGGCTGGCCAGCCTGGCCCACCACGGCAGGCGGGCGACGAGCATTGGCGCCGTGAAAGTCTGCCCGCCCTCCTCCACCGGCGTCAGCTCGGAAATCCGCACGGAAATCCGGGCAATGTCCTCCCAAGTCCCTGGAGTTTTCAACCCCAGGCGCCTGGCATCCGAATCGAGAACCCCGCTGGCGGGCAGGCTCGTGATCAAAACCATCCGCGCGGGCCGCCCGTTAATCTCGATCTTTTGGAAATCAACACAGTTGATCGACAACCCCTCCGCCCAACCGGTCGGGATAAAAGCCGCGGACAGCAGCAGGCTCCGAAATAGTATTTGTATGATCTTCATATCGCAGCCTCCGTGGGCCAATCACCGGGCATCCCGCCTTCTCTCTGAATCTCTCTTGCCCGCCAAAGCGAGCAGGCGTCCCGGCAACGACAACATACCCCATCTTAAACCACAATGAAGCGCGAGAATCAACGCCCGACAAGGACTTTCCCGTTGACTTCGGAAACGGGATATGCGATCTTTCCACACATGCTCAGGAATTCCTTAAATCAAAACGAGTTGGAAACCCTCCGAATTCTCTGGGAGCGCGGCGCCTCCAAGCCCGCCGAGATTCAGGCCCAATTCGCCTGGCCGATTGAAAACGCCACTTTGCGCTCCGTTCTGGTCAACCTGGTTGAGAAGAAGCACATCACCCGCGCGTTGCGGGGGAAGGCCTTTTTTTATGCGGCCCAGGTTCCCAAAGCCACCATGCTGCAAACCATGACGGATATGCTGGCGCGAATTTTTGCCAGGGGTTCGCGCCGGGATTTGGTCGTTCAATTGATGGAAACATCCGACATCAAAGCGGCGGACCTCAAACTCATCCGCCAAACCGCGCGGGGTTGCCACCGCGGAAAGCAAAGAGGAAATCAAAATGAACCTGCCCCCCGGGAAGAGCTACGCATTTAATGGAGGCGACAACGTCACCCGGCGGCTTGGCAAAGAAACGTTGACCGTTCCCGGTCTTACAGGCGTCAAGTTAAGCTCCGTGAGGCACCCAGGCAGGACGATCTTGCTGGCAGAGGGTTCCGCGCTCTCTCCTTATTCGTGGCATGACCCATCATCTCATGATGCGCCCAGCGACGGCTCTAACGGCACGGCATATAATGCTTCCAAAAACGTCGTGGGGGACACTGAGCATGTCCGTATTTGCGCCGGGCATATTGGATTTGAGGTTTTAAAAGAGTTCCGCGGTCACAGTTACGCGTTGGAAGCTTGCCGCGCCGTCGCGCCCTTTGTCCGCTCCATTTATCGGGTTGTCACCATTACCGCCAACCCGGACAATCACGCCTCCATTCGCACCATTGAGCGGCTGGGCGCAACTTTCTCCGATGAGGTCCCCGTTCCGCCCCACGACCCGGGTTTTCAGCGCGGCGCGCGGCGCAAGAAACGGTACAAATGGACGCCTTAATCGCGCCTCTTTTTCAACATAGGGTTGACAACAACCTTATATTTGGAAGATTGTCCCACCCGACCGGATGAATATTAAATTTGGCACTGATGGATGGCGTGCGGTAATCGCCGAGGATTTCACCTTCCAAAACGTGGAGCGCGTCGCGCAGGCGACCGCCGATTACTGGAATGACCAACCCGTGGCCGGGACCGGCAAAAGGATCATTGTCGGCTATGACCGGCGTTTTCTCTCCGACCGCTTCGCCCGCCGCACGGCGGAAGTTCTGGCCGGCAACGGATTTACCGTGGTGCTTTCCAATTGCGCCGCCCCGACCCCCTCCATTTCCTACGCCGTCAAACAGCGGAAAGCGGTGGGCGGGGTCATGATTACCGCCAGCCATAACCCGGCGATCTTCAACGGGTTCAAACTTAAGGCCCACTACGGCGGTTCCGCCGAAGCCGCTCTTTGCCAGGAGGTGGAAAAGCGGCTTGATCTTCACCCGGTGCGGAAAGCCACTGGCGCTTCCGAAAAGATTCTGCTGGAAGACCTGCGGCCGCCTCATTTCCAGGCCATCCAGCGCCTGGTGGATTTCAAGCTCATCGCGAAATCCAAACGCCGTTTTGCCCACGACGCGCTCTTCGGAGTGGGTGCTGGCTGTTTCGAGGTCTTGCTCCGCGGCACCACCTGCCAGGTGACGACCCTGAACGGCGAGCATGATTGCAATTTCGGCGGAATCAACCCTGAGCCGATCGCGCTCAATTACGGCAAAAGCTCCGCCTTTCTGAAGAAGCATCCGCACGATTTCTGCCTGGTAACGGACGGTGATGCCGATCGCATTGGCGGCATTGATGGCCGCGGCCAGCCGCTTACGACCCACCAGGTTATTTGCCTGTTGCTGCATCATTTCATTGTCAATCGCCAGGCGAAAGGGCGCGTCGTCAAGGCCCTGACCACGACTTCCATGGTGGATAAAATGTGCGCTCACTATGGATTGGAGCTGGTGGAAACAGGCGTGGGCTTTAAATACATTTGCGCCGAAATGCTCAAGGGCAACGTCCTTCTGGGGTTTGAAGAAAGCGGTGGAATAGGCTTCCCGGAATTGATGCCGGAGCGCGACGGCATTGCCGCCGGCATGATGATGCTGGAGTTGCTCGCGACGGAAAAGGTCCCGGTCAACGTCTTGTTGCGGCGTTTGGAAAAGCAATTTGGTCCGCACCGCTACGCCCGGATTGACACTCATTTCCCGTTGGAACGGCGCGCGGATTTGATGGAATACTGCAAGACGCATCCTCCGGTGCGGGTGGACGGTTCGCCGCTGGCGGAAATCAAATCCTATGACGGCGTCAAGTACGTGGCCCGCGACGGTTCCTGGCTGATGTTGCGCGGCTCAGGGACGGAGCCGGTCCTGCGGATTTATGCCGAGGCCAAATCTGATGCCGCGGCGCAGAAACTGGTGCGGGATGCCGTGCGCCTCGCTCACAAGCTGGCCCAGTGAGCGGCAGTGGTCCAACGGCATTTCATGCTCTGCTCGAGACGGCGGAGCCGGCCGCGCTGGGGCCGGAAGCGCGCCGCGGCCGCAAATCTGTGGCGGAATTGGAGGCCGCGTTGGCCCCGCTTTTCGCCACGACAAAGACGCAAAAGCAGGATTTGATTCGGGCGCTCCTCCTGTTGTGGCACGATCATTTGGATTTTTCTTTGGCCGCTTCTAACGCTTTGACCAAGCCGGCGGTGGTATGCTCCCTGGCTTCAACCGCGGGCGTGAGACCCAGTGCGACAATGGCTTTGCTGGTCTCCGGGCCAATGGAGGCCAGCTTAATCCGCGGATGGCGTTGCAGCAATTGTTTCAGGTCAAATCGGGCGTGAAAATTCTCGACGGTGGAACTGCTCGTGAAAGTGATCCAATCGGCTCCGGTTTCGAGGAGGCGGGCGGCGGCGCCGTTGCGGTCCTCCGTTTCAGGGACGGTTTTGTAACAGGCAACGTCATCTACAATCGCGCCAATTTCCTCCAGTTGCTGGGGCAGCTCGCGATTGGCGACTTCGGCGCGCAAGAGCAGCACCCTTAAATTCTCCAAGCTGCCCAAGGGTTCCATCGCGGCGACCACTTTGGCGGCGGTGAATTCCTCTGGCATCGCATCCACTTTCAAGTGCAACTGGCGCAGTTTTGCCGCGGTCGCCGGGCCCACCGCCGCGATCCGCACCCCGCCGATGTCGCGCAAATCCTCGAAGGCCTTGAAAAAAAACTCGAAGAATGTCTCCACGCCGTTGGGACTGGTGAAGACGAGCCAGTCGTAGGCGTTGAGCTCCAGCAAAGCATCGGCGACGTTCTGGCGGTTCGTCGGCAGCCCGATGCGGATGGTGGGAATTTCCAGCACATCGGCGCCGCGCTCCAACAAATCCTGGGCCAATTGGCTGGACTGTTGCCGGGTGCGGGTGACCACGATGCGCCGTCCAAAGAGACTGCGCTTCTCAAACCAATTCAGCTTCTTGTGCAACCGCACCACTCCGCCAATGACGATCAGCCCTGGCGGCTTGAATCCGGCTGTCTCGGCGACTGAGGCAATCGTTTTCAGCGTGCCAAAAATCGATTGCTGCCGCCCGGTCGTGGCCCAGCGAATCATGGCGACTTCAGTCTCTTCCGCCATGCCGTGAGTGATGAGCGCCTCGGCAATTGCTTTGATTCTGACCACCCCCATCAACACGACCTTGGTGCCGGGGGCGCGAGCCACCTCCGCCCAATCGACCTCCAGTTCTTCTTTGCCAGGCTCTTCATGCCCAGTCACCACCGTAAAACTGGAGCAGTAGTCTCGATGGGTCAGAGGAATTCCGGCGTAATTCGGACCCGCGAAGCTGGAGGAGACGCCAGGCACCACCTCAAAGGCGACATTCGCGGCGGCTAATTCACCGGCCTCCTCGCCGCCGCGGCCGAAAACATAAGGGTCGCCACCCTTGAGCCGAACGACGCATTTGCCGGCGTGTGCTTTTTCCACCAGCAACCGGCTCAACTCGTCTTGAGGAATGGCGTGATCGCCGGACCGTTTGCCAGCGTAAATCAACTCCGCCTCCTTAGGCGCCAATCGAAGCAGGTCCAGGTTGACCAGCGCGTCATAGACCACCACGTCCGCGCGGCCAAGCAAGCTGGCCCCGCGCACGGTGATTAATCCGGCATCGCCTGGGCCGGCGCCGATTAGATAAACGATTCCTTTGGGCTGCACGGCCCCACTCTATGCGGCAATCTCCAATCGCGCAATGGTGTCAAAGAGCCCCAAATTGCTTTAACGCGAGCGAATTACCGGCTTGGATAGGGGTAGGGATGGAGTTTGGCTCCTCCCCTCCCTCCAAACCGGACGGGCGGATCTCCCGCATCCGGCTTTCCGGTCAGTGGGTTCTCTCTCGAGGAGGACGACGCTCTTCGCGTGGTCCCCACAGATGGCCGTCAGACATTCGGCACCTTCCAAGTCAATTGCGCTCGGCAGGTTCCACCACCGGCTAGCCCTTGCAGGCACTCGCGTTGGTTTG
>JBKQWF010000139.1:0-24635 GCA_052139695.1 Limisphaerales bacterium | reverse complement strand
ACTGCATCCGAGTGGCCGCAAAGTTGCTTGATGGTCTTCGATGCGCGGCTGCGCTCCCAGACGCCGATCAGCCACAGCGAATTGATTCCGCGCCGGGCCAGCAGAGCCAGCTCCCCGTCGGGAATCTGACCACGCGAAGAGCGTCGTCCTCCTCGAGAGAGAACCCACTGACCGGAAAGCCGGATGCGGGAGATCCGCCCGTCCGGTTTGGAGGGAGGGGTGGAGCCAAGAACATGGTGTTGATATGCCAAACAACCGCATAACTTGAAGTAAAGGTATATCATAATTCTTGACTTACGTTCCATCTCGCACAATGGAACGATTAACGTTCATTGAACTCCTTTCGTCAAGATTTTTGGTCCAAGCGGGTGCGCTCGCAGAGCTAAGCGCCCTTTATTTTATTTCCCGCACATAGGCCGCTAGATTTTGATCGCATTCTCCGCTGGATGCGCCATCGTAGGAGCGCATACTTGCCGCGATTGGGAATGGGAAGAGGAGAAATGGATGTTTGGATACAGCGGATTGCGCTCGAAATCCGCCCACGACCGCCTCCCCCAATCAGGCTCTGGAAGAAAACTCGATCCCTTCGATGATTCAGAAAATCATTTGGTGAGGGCCTCCACAATCAGCACGCGCCCAAGAAACTTTAAACGGCTGATTGCAGTTTTCGCGCCGGGGGATGTGACACCATGTACTCTGCCATCCAAGCGACGACCGTTGACTCGCAAGGCTTATACCGCCTGACTGTATCTACAACGGCTCTCGCCTGCTGGAATAACAATCCTGCATGCAAGGCTGGCGGAAGCAGCGCCTCAATACAGGCTCGGCGCTGCTTTTCGGGGATTTTTGTGCGCAGAGGATCAAGGTCGATTGCGTGACTGACGGCCGTGGCAAGAGTAGCTTCGACGCGGAACGGAGCCCCTTTACGCAAGAGCCATCGGATCATCTCGATATGGGCATTGTCCACCGCCAACTCAACCGGATCGAACCACAGCGAGGAAAAATTCACCCCGGCCGACATGAGCATCTGGGCGATCTGGTGGTTTCCGCACTCGACGGCGAGGAAGAAAGGCCTGTTATTAAAACACCTGACCTCCACCCCCACACGAATGAAAAGCTTCACGGCCTCCGCGTTCTGAACACCGACCGCAACGACCAGCGCATCGTTACAATCAGGCTGAATATTCACCCCGGAGGCGACAAGTCGTTCGATTGTAGCGTTATCGAACGTTCTGGCTGCCGCTCTTAATTGGATTTGTCGGTCGAGCATGATCGGTTGCAGGTTTAGAATTGCTGATCTGCGCTTTCTTGGTTTACGACTAGTTATTTATTTTACATGCTGCGGGCCGTGGCTGGAAAAAATTCATTTAGCCGACGTATTTGTCGTGGGCGTCTTTAAATTGGTTGCTGGTCTTGGTGGCAACGTAATTAAGAACGCTATTCATCCAAGAATGCCTTTGATGGAGATGGTGCCAGGCCAGGAACAATTCTTCGTTAGGCTTTTTGAGCGCGGCGTTTGAATCAAGCGGCTTTATTTTTGAGACAAGCTTGTTCAATGACAGCCACAACCAGTCGACATCAAGACAAAGTACTTCATGATGGTTTGGCGGGAGACCAGTCAAACTGCACCAGAGCAAGAACGTCTGGTCCCGGCACTCAAAGGGGCCGATGATGTCTGCTTCAAAACCTTCCGAAAGCCGCTCGAATGCTGTTTCAAAGGATTTGACAAGGCTCAGGTGATGCTCGGTCGATTTTGCAACGTCTGGGACAAGCACCCAAGAGGAATGAAAAAATGGACTGATGCGGAAGTCGAAAATGCGGTCTTGAAATATCGGCGGCGAGAGGCTGTCCGCCAGAGAAAGTCGGCCCGTGACAACATTCACAGTTTCGGTGCCTTTTGGGCATCCACACTCGTTTTCCTTCGTGACAGTTGGCATGAGGAAAGGGGTCTTGGGATTGATCTTCATAAAATATCTGCCTCGTGCCCGTGCTGGAATCGCCCATCGCTGGCGACGATTTGCTCTGCGAAACGATATAAGCGGAGTCCCTCCGGTCGCTCAGCGCGTCTGCTCAGGCGGTTTGGGCTTGCTCTGGCTGTCGGTTGCTTTTTCTGCCGCTCTTAGTTTCTCTTCGATTATCGCCTGTTGCTCTAGACGCTTCTGTGCGACGAGTTGGCTCTGCCATAGAATGTACTGACGATAGGCTTCCATTTCGATAGAGCCAGATGGGGTGTCGTCGATGTCCTTTTGTCTATCTTTGAACCAATAGGAAATACGGTAATAGCCTTTGTCGGTTGGAGCCTCGACTTTGACGAATTGTTGGATGATACCGCTTCTAAGATAGTCCCCGAGCTCGTGTCCCTGCTTATCGACAACGGCTTTTAACATCGGGGCTTGAATCCGGGCAGAACACAGACTTTCGAGTTCGACTTCAAACAGAGGATAAGGAGGCTGTATTTTATACACATCGAGAGCGACTAATTGGAGAAATCCGTTGCTTAACAAGTCGTCTCCAATGGGCTTGGTTTGTGCCTTTGGGACACGAATTTCCGGGACGTTTGCTGGGACATTTTGTTTGTTCATAAATTGATAAATTGATTGCCCGGCGACTTGACTCAGGAGTTGACACGACATTTTGGCTGTGGGCGCTTTTGATGGATTGCCCATTCAGGCCCTGAATGAAAACTCTTCTTCATTCCGGGCCTATACATATGTAGGCTATCGGCGGCTTTGGATCGCAAGTTAAGGCAAAAATATGCACGGCCTGAGTTTTGCTTTGAGACCGGGCGTTATCCGTGGCTTTTAGGCAGGGTTTGCTCATGGGAATATTGGTCGTCCTCGTCGCCCGGGGCACGGGCGCGGGCGCGATTTCGCGCTTCTTCTTCCAACGCCCGGGTCCAAGCTGTGGCCCGCGAAGACTCTTGCAAGTCGTCGGACGATTGGTCAAAGCTCAGCCATTCGGGAAACTTGTTGTTCACAAGAAGTTCTGGGAGAGCGCGAGCCAAGGCTTCGCCTTTCAGGGGCGTGTGAGTCGCGATGACCAATCCTTTACGCGCTTGCGCAACCTGTCGAATCAAGTCCACCGATGGCAAATCGGCATCGGCACTGACAATGAGCGGCGGTGGAAAATCCGGGTCTCTAAGGTGCAAACGCCACCGATAAGCCAACGCTTCAATGGGACTCGCCACGACGACGACGGAGTTGGATTGCGTCCAGGGCCGACCGAGCCAAAAGAGGCCCCCTTGTTCGGGCACGATCACCTGTGGCTTGGCGTCCAAATCAGCGAGATTCGACAAGGTGGCTCCGACTAGGCCACGGTCACTTTGGCCGAGAGGATAACGGGCGGCGGCCAGGGTGTACGGGCTGACGGCCCAGATGACATTATCGCGGCGCAGTTCTTCCAGGAAGTCGGAATCCAGGCTACGGCCTTTCAGAATTTCGAGCGCTCCGGGCCAGCAGTCGGGGTTGGGTTTCCACAGGTGCGAGGGCACGTCGTCGAGCGTAAGGATTCGCCGTTTGGCGGGTGGCATTGGAGGTCGAACGGGTGTAGGGACAACGTTCTTTGGCGGCGGCGCTGGGGGAGCCGAAACCGGTGGGATGGGGACCCTTGTTGGCGGGGAGATCGGTGCTGGTGGGGGAACTTTTCGGTGTGGCGGCAGGGGCGGTTGCGCCAGGGTCAGCAACTTCGTTTTTCGCGCTTCGAGCGACAAACAAATGCCTTTCCAAGAGAAGCAGCGTGCGATCTTGGAACCGGGAATACCCTGCTCTTGCGATGTGCCATCCGGGTTGATATGGCCAAAAGAAATGCCGGCAATATGGCCGGTTTGCGCCTTGTTGAGCATGATGCTGACATTCGCTTTTTTGAGTTGGGCGGCGAACGATTCGTAGTCGCCGTTGGATGCGGCGATAGCCTCCGGGATGAGCTTAGCGATGGTCTCCTTTAGCGAAGTTTCGGGGGTGCTTTCCGCATTCTCTCGCCTTTTCTTTTGGCGTTGGCCACTGGTCAGGCGGACCTTTTTGGGGTCAGGAAGAATGGCCAGCGGGTCCTTGTTTGGATCGCTAAATTGAAGCGTCGGCGTGAGGGTTAGGCCAAACTCTTTTTCGAGTTTGTGGGTGGCTCGGATGGCCTTCAAAGCCTCGAACTTCCCATACCAAAGCTCCCCGGACTCGTCTATGCGGGACGTGGCAATATGGACGTGCTGGTCCGGGTGCTTAACGACCAACCAAGGGCGGTCATCGGACAACTGCATCTCCTGCATGAAGCGGGTGACTATGCGTTTCCAAGTCTCGTCGGGAACGTCTTGGTTGTAGGGCATTCGCAGGGGAAAATGGAGCACTGGGCGTTCGCAGTCCGGTCGACGTTGCCGCACAATACGGAACACATTCGACAATGCGCTGGGTGTATTCCCTAGCATGTTGCTAGAGATGATTCTCGCCTGCTTATGCTCGGCGAGCAGGTAATTTAGCAGGCCGCGAAATCCGGCTCCGCGGACGACTTTGGCCTTCATGCCGCACCCTTCTTGGTCGGCTTGGCGGGTCGGCCAAGGAGGTCGGATCGTAGCGCGTGAACCTGTTGAATCATCTCACTCAACAGGGGCCGGACATCCTCTGGCAGGTCGCCCGCGTTGAGATGGCGGGCGAGTTGATTGAGGTTCGATAAGGCTCGGGCCAAGTCGTCCCACTGCATTTTGTTGGCCTCCGGGACAACGACTTCGCCGCCTTGGAAATATGCCAGGCGGAGAAGCGCGCCCATTGGTTTGTGGCGACGCTTTGCGTCGGCCCTTAATTGGTCATATTCGGGCTGGGTTAGCCAACCGGTGACGCCGCGTATGCGTGCGTCAATCGGGTTTGGCACGCTCTTGGCGGCGGCTTTTGGCGACGGATTTCCGGCGCTGCTTTCCCCCCCCGGCGAACAAGGTGAGCCAGGGGCAAGGTCAACCGGTGATGTATTGGGCACATCCCGGGAATTTGCCGCCGGGAAGCGGCTTGTCCATGCCGGAATTGTGGTTACCTGATGTATTTTGCAGGCTGTTTGGACGTGGCCAAAAAACAATCCCTGGTGGAAAATAGAGATTATATGAGGGGCGACGGAAGACGGAAGCGATCTGGTCGGCTGAAAATGTGTCACCCTAGCTAGCTAGCGATGGCGGAGCGGTTATAAGACGGGCGGGAAAACGGTCGCTCGACTGGTTAGCCCGGATATTTCACGAGCCCCTCGAGTTTTCCGATTTTGAGCTTGGCGACGAACGGGAATAGCGAGTGAGAGTGGCTTTTCGCCGCAACAGAGACAAATTCAGCCATTAAGCCCAATGAGTCAAGAAGAAAGTATGGTTTTTGCCCACACTGCTCCCCCGAAGTGCGTCGCTGTGGCATTTTGCGCGGGCTTTCAGCCGCTGGCGGGTGTCAACCGCATGAGTCGCCGTTGGCAGAGGCGAAATAACTCTTGCAGGGGATAGGCGCTGCTCAGTTGCACATAGACCCGGCGCACACTCACCCGCACTTGCGCCGCCAACTTCAACAGCTTCAAACGCAAACTCCCGGCCGTCGCCCGCTCCAACTCGGTTCCGCTCAGGCCCTGCGTGCGCAAACGTTCCAGCAGCAAATAGGCGAACATCGCTTCCCACAGCCGAAACTGATTGCTGGCCAGATGATGGGTGCTCATCCGGTCCGCCCGTAATTCCAGCACTTGCTGCTTGAGCAGGTTTTCCATGTCGCCCCGCGCGCAGTAAAGTTCCTCATAGAGCCGTTGCGGGGTAAAACAGGTCCGGTCCTTCTCGCCCTTGAACCCTTTGGCCGGCAGATTGGTGACGATAAAGCGCGGATTTTCTCCCTCTTTCATCACCTCCGCTTTGCCGATGACCCGGCGGGCCCGGCTCCAACTGTCGTGGGTCCGATAGTCAAATTCGGTAAACTCCCGCACGCTGGCCGCCCCGGTCAGGCAATGACGCGCCCGGGCCTGGGCCATCGCCGGCCCCAGCTGGTCAATCAAAACACTGTTCTTGGCCAGTCCCAAACAGTAATAGACCTCCTTCTGGCCTTCACACCACGCCATGATTTCTTCCCGGCCAAAACCGCTGTCGCCGCGCACGATGATGCGGGCGTGGCGACAGCGCTGGCGCAGGGCCGCCACGATCTTTTCCAGCGCGGCCACCGTTCCGTGGTATGCGGCGTGATCGGCGGTGCGCAACTGCGCCCACAACGGAAAGTCTCCGACAAAGGCGTAAAGCGGCAGGTAGCAATAATCATCGTAATAGGCGTTGAAGTGCCGTCCCTCTTGCGCGCCATGCACTCGATGTCCCATGGCGTCCAGATCCACCACCACTTCCCGGCTGTGCTTGGGCAGGCATCGCGCACCCATCGTTAAGAGGCAGGCTTCAATTTTGGCGGGATCATGCGGCACCTTGTGGCAGCGGCTGTTTTTGTTATTGGACAACTCCAAGCGGTTGAGGGTGGAGGGCGCCGCCAAGGCGATGCCGCGATCGGCCGGGTTGAGGCGATTTTCTCCCAGGGGATCGGTTTTGTTGCAGGCGGCGGCCAGGAGCGGGTCCAAGCGCAAGCGTTGGTGATCATTGATGTCCTCATAACCCAGGGCCAATCCGTAGAGGCGTTGGCAGAGCATCTCTTGGACCGAATGCTCCACCCAAATCTGGTTGCGTCCGTCCTCAAAGCAACTCGCCAGCGTGCGGGTCAACCCCAGGTTGATGTCCGTCTCGCGCATGAGGAGCGCGCCGGCATCGGTGGAGAGAGTGCCGCCCGAGAAATCGGCGACGACGCGGCGTGCGCCCAGGTGAAGAGCAGCGGTTGGTTTTGGGTCAGAGGAGCGCTTTCTGCGTTTGACATGCTGGTACTCTATGGGGTATCTTATAACCATGCAAGCAAAATATGTTGTCAAAGTGCAAGTGGTCCGCTCCAAGGCCCAAGCGCCCCGGTTCCATGTCAACTTTCCCCTCCCGCTGGCCGCCGCCATCGGGTTAGAAGCCGGCGAGGAGGTCGAATGGGAATTGTTAGACCGCGGCGAGTTACATTTGTTGCGTCCTCACGCCTTGCCACCACGGGCGCATCAGCGCCCGACACGATAACTCGATAACTGACAACCTCAACACCCTGTCGGCAGCAAGATGGCTAGCTCGTCGTTGCGCCCCGTGAACCCGTTCCCCGGAAAAACGGAGTAACCTTGAAGCTTTTTGGCATAATTTCCCGAAGTCTCGTGAATTATCCGGGTTAGGAGAAGATATCGGGACGGGCGGTCTCGGACGGCTGGAGCCGGAAAGGATCGTTGCTATTTCAGGAAGTCGGGCTGCGGCCAAGGGCCCGAGCTCTGGTTCACGAACTGCAAGGCCAGATGCAAGGTCTCGCGCACACATTCGAGCCGGCTCATGCGGCTGACCAAACCGAAAATCTGCATCGAGTCCTGGCGTTGGGCACCGCGGCGCTCGACCAAACCAGACGATAGCGTTCGGTTTCGGGAAAAAGTTCCGGGCCGAGAGCGTCCGTGGAGAACGAGCAGGCCTGGCTGGAGAACGGCGGCAAACCCATGTTAACGGAAATTTGGCCGCCGCCGCTCCCCGTCCCTAATTTCATATTTGATCATCTCCTTTCATCCATCCCCGGCGATTGTGCATTGGTCGCCAAGGACTGGGGCTTATGCGGCCAAAGGCCAAGCCCGACCTTTTGGTGCATGTTCGTTGGTGGCAAGATCTCCAACATGTCCATGTAGTTGGTGGGAAGAGCGGTCCCTGGCTGGGTTGCAGTGTTGTAGTATTGCGCGACTTCACCCGTTACTCCGGAGATGTCAAACGTCACTCCGGGGCCTATTTCACTGGCCCCGCTGAGAATCCAAGCCACCTCAAAAAGCGGGAGCGGGTGCTCGATCCCTTCATCAAAGTAGAGGTATTGCCGAACGCGCGGAGGTTCGGACAGCCTCAATTGCTTTTCGGTCAACCCGAGGGCGTGCAGATACCACCGCGCCAATTCCTCGGCTTGCTTGGCCGTCAGAATGCTCTTTTTTTTTCCGAGCGGAATCTGTTTGGCCAGCGCGCCGCCAACGCTCCTACTGCTGAATGATTGGGGCGTGTACTGCGCGTCCACAAAAGCCCTCAAAGCGTTATACTCAAAGTCCCAACGGAAAAGGTGATCCATCGTTCCAATCTCGCCCGAGACACCAAAAGGTTTTGCGACCGCGTCGAACGTCACGTTCGACGTGGTCAAGGGAGGCACGCGTTTCAATTTCCAAACCAATCGCACGTGTTCCGCCTCTTTGAGCATAAGACCAAAAGCATACTGGTCAAACGCCGGAGTGTTTGTCGCTATGGCAATAGGGAAGAAAAAATATTTATGGTAGGCGGCCCTGGTCTCTGCTGGACTTGGGGACGGTATGGCCGACTGACCGGCCCCCGCCTGACCCGCGCCACGCAGCGCGCTTAGGGCGATCCCCAGGACTGCAAGTCGAATCAATAATGCCAGCCATTCTCTAACGATCACTCGAGTTTATTGTGTTATCAGCAGATCACTTGCGCCATACAGCACCATTCCATTCGTTGCGGACGAAAAGCTTTGCGCTTGGCACGCGTTATAAGCGGCAGCAAGCGCTTGCTGTAATGTAGTACCAGGATTAGACCAGGAACTCCAGAATGTCTTGATGAGCACATCATGGCCAGGAGTCATAAGTCCTTCATTGTTCACACCAATTTGAATGTCAGAGACCCATCCAATAAAAGCGCGGGGCGGCAAACCGGACTTCGCGAAATTCGCCGATGTCCACCCTGTCATCGACGGAATTCCGAACGCCGCAGGCCATTGGGATGGAGTTCCAAAAAGCTTACCCGACACACCGGAGGCCCGCGCCGCGATGCAGCCATCAAGAAAGACAAAGCGGTACGGATGAGTGTTCGTTGTGGCATTATTAACTAATGCTCCAGAGACATCCGTAACCCTTAGTATAACGCCTTGGCCAATTGCAGTTGGGGAACCGTGTCCCCACCATGTGAAGTAACGGCAAGGGGTGTCGGCCATCCCACCGTTCAACAGATCGCAGCCTAAATTTGTCCAATAAGGAGTGGGCGCATTTCCTACCTGGTAAATCGGCCAGTACGTTGGTATCTGCCCTAAATCATCCTCGTGAAATTGATGAACCACTCCACCGACGTATTGGAGCATTTCCAACTCTTCCTGCAGCGCACCCGTTTGTGCCGGCTTGAACATCTCCATTCCTGTCGTCGTTGAAGTGCTCGGCTGGGCCCCCCATCCTGGATCTTCGATAAGGGTTGTTCTTGCATAACCTTGTGGAATTGGATGTGCGCTATCCGTGTAATAAACAAGAGAATAGCTCGAGTAGTTCCATTGATTAGTAAAATTAAAACCCTGAAGCGAGAATGGCTCGCCTTGTGCCGCGAAGTAACCGTTGGTGGAGATGGGTCCGTCAATATAGCCGATATAATTTGTGTTGGGCCCGCCGTTGAGGCCGCCGTAGAGGTAAAGGTACCAGATCCCATTTCCGTCCGTATAAGGAGTTTGGGCGCCGACATATATATAGTTACCCGAAAAGTTCCATTGGTTGGGAAAAGAAAGTGTGTTGTAGACATTAACGGCAATCAAATTGTCATTCACGACGGTTCCGTCGTCGTAGGCTGCCGTGGCATAGACTGTGTATGTGCCGTTGGCAAGTTGTGTCGTGTCCCATGCTCCATACCAATAGTTGCCGGGCCCGCCGCTTGTTGCGAAGTAGGCCCCCGTTTCCGGCGCAAGCGCATTATTGTCCATGAGAGTAAGCCCTGTGAAGTTTGCGGACGGATCTGTGTTGCCGTACATTATTGGGAGCGAAACCACGCCTGTTAAGACTTGGCCATTAGTAATGCCGAACAGATGAACGCCCGAAGAGGTCGCAGCTACGGGCCCGTTACTGGAGGTTAAGAGAACCACGTTCGAATATGTGCAGCCAACGAAAGACCAGGAGGAGGCGGAGGCGTGTTGATTGTTCGTGATTACCTGCGTGCAGGCGGTGAACGCGGAGTTCGTAACGCCCCCCGTTATGGTTTCAGAACCAGAATTAATTGGAAATTGCACGTTTTGCATTTGGCAATTTGAAACTCCTACCCAGATGCCGGAATCGCCGCCGCTTCCCGTAATAAGAATTCCCTGAACGCAGTTTTTAAAGGCCGAGTTGGAAACCTGCGCGATAGCGGGAGACCCATCGATGTTCAGGTCAACGGCAACTTGCGCGTAATAAAACGAGAGGCTGCTCAGCGCCTCGGATCCCCACATCTCCAATTGCAAAGCTGGGTTGCCGTAATATTTGCCGGTCGTGTTGCCGGTATAACCGGACCAGATGCCGTTGAGCGTTTGCCCCAGACTGTCATCGTCACCCGCGGTGAAATACCCGTAACTTCCGCTGCCGCTAGTTACGGTCAGAGTGCTGCCGATGTCGAGGGTGCCAACGGCGGGCGTCGGGTACTTGAACACAGCCCCCGCTTGTACGGTTGCGTTATTGACGTAAACCGGCCCGTCCACGAAATAAGTGTTGCCGTTAGTGTATGTGGTGGGCTCGTTCATCGAGTTGATTGTTATGACATAGTCCATAACGACACGGGCATTTCCCTTTGTCAATTCGGCGAGCATTGCACCGGTGGCTTTGGTCGCAATGGAGGCAGGATGGGAGCCTTGGCCTGCTCTCGGAACGGAATCATATGGCTGCGAGTTCGCGACCGCCAACGCTCCGGATGAGCGCTGCCTTCGGACGGTGGCTACCTTCGTCCTCTGTTCACCTGGCAGCGGCCCGCGCGCACTGGTCTGAGTCGGTGGCAAATTCTGCAAGCCGGTTTGTAGCCAAGAATACGGCACCGATTCAACAAGGAAGGAGCGGGCGGGCTGCCCTGTTGAAATAAAATCCTTGGCCACCCGTACGCCATTTCTAGGCAAGCCCCCGCCGGTCTGTGGCTGTAAATTCGCCGGTGCAACATAAGCACGCCCAGGCCCGAAGATATAATGATCTCCAAAGGCGATAGTATAATCAATGATGTCTGGGCTGGCCATGACCGCGCGCTGGGCAGGGTCCTGTTCAATATAAATGGGGAGCATGACGCGCTGCGGGGCTGGAACATCGCCATAGAATTCAGTGAGAAACTTGATCTGAATCGTGTTCGTCGCACTAGCTGAAAAACCCCAGATGGTCGGGTCAAGCGGCCCGTTAAACTTGGAGATGAGCACGTCTTGGTGGAAGGAGCCGCAGTCCGGCAAGGTGTAAAGGACGTCGGCCTGCAATAAATCGCCAACCAACGCACCCTTATAAATGATGTGCTGAGGATCAAGGAGCACGCCCACGCTATTTGTCAATGAAGCGACGGTTACGGATTTCCCGCTGGCGGAATCGTATAGAACTATTGCCACAGGCGTTGAATTCAGTGTTATGCCGTCTGGGGTGACGGCCGTGACAGCGCCGCCCTCGGCGGCGTTCAGGTTTGCGTCTATCGTAACCTTGTGCTGCATTCTTTGGGCGGTAAAAGCGCTGCCATCAGGCGCCACGACAAAGCTTGCATCGCTCTTTGACCACTGCTGCGTCGTTGCATCAAGAAAATTCATGCCCGTGGAAATTTCGGTCACGGTTTGGCCGGCAAAGTTGCCCCAGATGCGCGAATCTGGACCCGTTTGCGTAACGGAGTAGTTGCCCACTATGCCCGCCGCAGATTGGGCTCCATGCTGTTGAGCATAACTGGGCTCCATGCTGTTGAGCATAACACGTGCCGTTCACAACCGCAACGGCCAAGCAGCCTGCCAAACAATTGATTTTCAGAGTAAACAATGCTTGCATCTTCATAGTTTTGAGAAAGGTGAAGGATACATTGAACAGCGTCGAGGTGGTTCCCCGAAAGAAAACACCATCTTTGCCGATTGAGCCAGCCCCATCTTGCCCTGGCGGATAATATGGCCGCATATTCACACCTCTTGTTTTCTGTAGCAGAAAAGTCTCAAGCCTGATAGATGCTCTCAAGGCTCCTCCAATTTCAGTGAGACTAACATAAACGAAGAATTAATATTGGTCAAGCGTTTTTGTGAAAGAAGTAGAAAAAATAATTGTCTTGCGGTGGGGTTATGGTAACTTTTCGGCATTGCAACGGAAATGGCAGTCACATGCAAAGGCATCGGACTTAGTCGCAAAGTCAATGGCGCTGAAGTCTAAGGGAGGCTCGGGAGACTCTCCGCCGTTCGATTCGAAGAACGGTGCGATTATGTTTGCGGCGATTGCGATCTTCGTTGTCTTACAAGCCCTCCTTCCGCTTCGGACGGCTATCCTGATCGGAGCCGATGAGGGGTTTGAGGTCGCAAAAGCAACACTGTTAATTAAAGGCTGCAAACTCTACACGGAGATATGGAACGATCAGCCGCCACTGCATACCTTTTTGCTGACTGAAGTCTTGCGTCATTTCCCCTCAAGTATGCTCGGCCCGCGTTTGGTTACGAGTGGCTTCGCCATGCTCCTCCTTGCATCCGTTTTCGTCCTTTTTTGGCGTGTGAACGGCAGGCGCGTAGCCACGATTGCAACAGTTTTGTTAATCGCCTCTCCCGGTTTCCTGCTCCTTGGATCGTCCTGCATGTTGGAAATTCCCGCCCTGGCGCCAACTATCGCGGCATTAGGCGTTCTGGCTTTGGGGAATCGAAGCAGATGGCCGGTAGCGGAGATCGTGGCAGGCGTTTTGTTTGGAGTCGCGGTCGAAATGAAGCTCATCAGTTTCGTCATGTTGCCGTTGGCAGCGTTGCTGGTCCGGGTCAATCGGCGGCAGGAACCATCCGCTCCACGAAATGTTACTTATTGTCTGCTTTTCATGGCACTCTCATTGGTGGCGAGCATGGTTGCGACGGACTTGGTAGCCAGTCATGGTGCATATCTGGCGCATTTCAGGCAGTCATGGGAATCGCACTTTGGAGGGATGAAATCCCTCAGCTACGGCTCTCCCAATGATCATCCCTTCGATTGGGCAGCCCTGCTGCGGAATTGGGACCTCACTATTCCGGCTGCGCTGGGAATTGTAGTTTGGGCACGGCAAGCGCCAAGAACGGTTGCAGGGGCGATTCCGCTGATATGGCTAGCCTACAACTTGGCGGTCTTCGGCTTTCACCGGCCTTGGTGGAATTATTATTACGTCCATACAGCTATCCCCTTGTGTTGGTGTGCGGCCATCGGTATCGACGCTGTCTGGAAAAAGGCACACTGGCCGCAGGGAAGGTTTTGGCGTGGGTTTTTGGCCCTGTATGCGCTGTGTGCCGGAGCGTGGATGGTAGAGCGGCTTTATTTGGAGGTCCAGGTGGTGCGCCACTCCCCGCAGACCTACACTTCCCTTTTCCTCAAGGAAATGGAGCGATACAAGGCGCAATCGCGTTGGCTTTACGCGGAAGAGCCGGTGTATTCATTCCATTCCGGCATCCCGCTGCCGCCTGACTTGGGAGTGCTCGCCGCGAAACGCTATTGGTCGGGGGAAATGACCGATGCCCGGCTGACCGAGGACCTGGTGTCGTCCAAGCCGGAGCTGATTCTACTAAAAAACGACAGCAAACCCCGCCCCTTCCGTGATTTGATCAATACCGAATACCTCTTGATATATATGGACGCCGACAATCTGCTCTATGTCAGAAAATCCATCGCCACTTTTCCCAAACACTGAGTTCGAAGTCGGGCCGATTCCAAACTCCCGCCTCAACGGACGCTGGCAGAGTTCCATTCCATGCCCTTGGGCACAATCTAACATCTCAAAGAGCGCTTCGTGGAACATAGCCGCGCCGCCGAAAGAAAAAGAGGGCCGGAAAGCTCGCGCCGCCCGGCCCTCGGTCCTGCTATCAGGCCCCGTTCGCGGGTCGCACTCCTGCGGAGCCCGGTAGTGTTGCCGCATCGAATGCGAAGCGGCTAATCCCAAGTCGCCAGCATCTTGGTTAATTCATCCGCTGGTGTCGTGAAAAGTTCCGGTCGTGTGTATGCCAAGTGCCGCACAGCATCAATCACCTCCATGCCGGTTTTCGTGAGTTCCGCCACAGTCCGCTTTAGGGTTGGCGACATTTCCAAAACGATTCCGTCGTCCTCGTTGATCATGGTTGTGTTGCTTCCGGTGGGAATTGCAGTTGACGTTCGCGGTACTCAATCCATTGTTGGGCCTTGCTGGCAGCCTCGATTACCGGAGCGAGTTCGCTCGCGAAAAATGTTCTCCGGCGCTGCCAACCCGTATCTTGCTTAAATAATTTGGTGATCGTCACTTTATATTGCACGCCATTTTCGGTGTCCCTTTCCCAGACACTTGCTTGAACTGCACCCGCTCGCGCAATATGAGTTGGCGGGGTGTTCTCATTTTTGTCGGTTGTCGTTTTCATATTGTGTTCATTATTAGGACTGAAAAAAGCCAAGTTCGCGGAGCGACACGTAATCCTTTGGACGTTCAGTGGTGCTGCCCCCTAAAATTACATGGTCAAGAACCTCGATTTTCATTAACTGCCCCGCCCGGATGAGGTCGCGTGTGATAGTAATATCTGCTTGACTTGGCGTCGGGTCCGAGCTTGGGTGATTGTGGATAAGAATAACTGCGGCTGCCGATAAGATAATAGCATGTCTAAAGACTTCTCTCGGATGAACGAGCAAAGTGTCGAGCGTGCCCTGGGAGATAATGACGACGCGTATCAGTCTGCGTCTCGTGTCGAGCATCGCAAGCTGAAAACACTCAACTCGGTAGGCACGATTTTCTTCGCGCAACAGGTCGGCAACTTTTTCAGGTGTGTCGAGCAATGGGCGTTCGGGTTGGCGGTCATGGGCGAGTTTTTGCGCGAGCAGAAATGCTGCTTTGACCAGCCTGGCCCTCCGAATATTAATGTTGGCCAATAGCGAGATTTCGGTTTCGGTGCCTTTGGCCATTTCTGCCAGAGAGCCGAATGTTCGCCATAGTGCGTCCGCTGCGGAGACCCCTACCAACTCGACCAGCAAGTCTTTCGTTGTTTTTTGATCGAGCGGATTGTTTGGGATGAGTGATTGAGTATTCATTTGGTTGCGCCGATTGGAAAGGACAGGGGTGACGATACGGAGTTTCGTCAGCGCGGCTTTGCGTTTGGAACTGATGTTGAGGTGAACAGACTGGCCTGCACCTTCTCCGCATGGCTGGGGCGTGTTCCGATTGGTCACGTTCACGGACTAGACGCTCTCCGTCCAACCCCTCGTCCTGGATTAACGCGAAGGTGCTGGGAACAAAGCCAAATTCATCAGCAATTCTCATTTTGGTTTTCGGCTAAACTGCGGAGAGACGCGAGCGACCGTGACGAGGAGGCTGGTGGGAACCGACGGCGAGAGTTCACCTGATTGTTACCTCTCGTAACACCATTGTAACTTGTACTTTTAGGGCCGTACCTGCATTTCTTTTGCGGATGAACGCGCACCGCTTCGATCGACTCATCGAACGCTTTCGCACGGTCGCCGCCGGACTGCCGGACCGGCGCACCGGCCCCAACCGTCTCTTCGAGATGGCCGACTTTGTTCTGTCGGCCTTCGCGGTCTTTTTCACCCAATGCCCCTCGTTCCTGAGCTTCCAGCGCCATATGGAACAGGCGCGCGGCCGCCATAACGCCCGCTCCCTCTTTCAGGTTGAGCGCATCCCTACCGACAACCATCTTCGACAGACGCTCGACCCGGTCGCGCCCTCGGAGTTGTTCAGTCTTTTTGACGAACTCCAGCAGGCCTTTGCGCAAGTGGGTCTGCTGGAGGCGATGCGCGCGGTTGGCCACACCCGCCTCATCGCCTTGGATGCCACTTGGTATTTCTCCTCCCAATCCAACCACATCCATTGTCCCAACTGTTCCTGCATCCGGCACGCCGGGGGCCAGACCACCCATTTCCACAGTGCCATCACTCCGGTCATCGTCAGCCCCGGCCACCGCCAGGTCGTGCCGCTGCGCCCGGAGTTCATCACCCCACAGGACGGGCAATGCAAACAGGATTGCGAGATTAACGCCGCCAAGCGCTGGTTGGCCGCCCACGCCGCGCGCTACTCCACCGGCAATGACACGGTGCTGGGTGATGACCTCTACGCTCATCAACCTTTTTGCCGACAAGTGCTGCTGCACGGCTATCACTTCTTGTTCACCTGCAAGCCCACCTCCCATGTTTACCTGAGCCAGTGGGTGGAGGCATTGGAACCGGAGCGCGCTCTGCACACCCTCAAGCTGCGGCTCAAGGGCCCGTCCAACCGCTGGGAACATCATTGCTATCGCTGGGCTCACGGGGTGCCCCTGACCGACAGCGACGACGCGCTCAAGGTCAACTGGTGCGAGGTGACGATCACCGGCGCCGAGGGGCTGGTGCTTTACCGCAACAGCTTCATCACCGACTGGGACATCAGCGCCGACAACGTGGCCGGGTGGGTGGCCGCCGGGCGGGCGCGTTGGAAGATCGAGAACGAAAACAACAATGTGCTCAAGACCAAGGGCTATCATCTGGAGCACAACTTTGGTCATGGCAAAAAGCATCTGGCCAGTTTGCTCATGACGATGAACCTGCTGGCTTTTGGCCTGCACACCTTGCTGGAACTGACCGATGAAAGCTACCGGCTCATCCGGGCCCAACTCGGCCCGCGCCGCACCTTCTTTGAGCACCTCCAAGCCCTGACCACCTATCTGCATTTCGAGACGTGGGAACGGTTAATGGATTTTATGATGAGGGGACTGGAAATCGGTCCCTACGTTCCGCAAAAAAGCTGAAACCGAACCCGCCGCAGAAACCACGCCGCCACCGCGTGGGGGGCGACGCCTGTACCGGTGTGGGCGACGCCCCTTTTTACCCGTCCACATCCCGGTGCTCCCTCCACGTGCTCCAGGCAGGGGCGACAACTGCCTGACCAGTCAAAATGAGAATTGCTGCAAATTCATGTTGCGGAATTGGTAAGCGTCTGTTTCGTTTCATGGTGCCTCCTCGTAATCGTCCCACAGCGTTCGTCTTGCGGTGGCGCGGCACTGGCGCGGAGCGCTAGTGCCGGTCGGAAGTCGGAACGTTCAGGCGGAATCGTTTCGTTGCCGTGGATGGCCGTTGGTGGATTAATGGCCCGATGCCGCCAGTGCGTCAGCGAACCATACCGTGATGTGTGGCGCGTCGGCCTGGCAGTGTTTTCTGGCTTCCTCTGCGACCGTTCGAGAAAACAGAAGCCTGGCTTCACAAATCTCCTTGGAATGTGTTTTGCCGTTGATGTCGAGGAACAGCGCTTCTGGCGGCACTTCTCGACAGAAGCGCCACGCCGAAAACGGTGGAAATGCGGCTCCTTCCACGGTTATTCCGCCCTGCAGAAACTCCACCGTGAGCGCTGCATCGCCAGTCTCGAACACTTTACTGATTGCACTGCCGGGAAGATCGCTTATACGAGCGCCAGCTTCCATCAACCGCCGGGCCAGTTCTAGTTCGCCGATTCAATGCAGGCGCCAAATGCCGCGCTAGCATCAATTGTTGCGTCAACGCCGTTTGCCAAAAGGAGCTTTATTACCGGCGCAGCTTTCGCTTACGCGGCGGGTGCCAGAGCTTTCGACAAGTTCACTTTATTCAATGCTGATGCCTCGGCCAAGATGTAAGCGAGCATTCGTGCGCGTCCATTCTTAGCCGCGTCAAATGCCATTTGGTCGGCGTACCCATGCCAGTCTGCACCGTGAGCGGCAAGTATGCACAGCGTCTCAATGGAATCTGTTTGTGCAACATCAGCCACCCAAGCGGGGTCGGTCATGGGCACCCCAGCACGCAGAAGGATTTCGACGATTTCGCTGTCCCCCAGGGACACTGCCAATTGTAATGGAATCCCTCTCTGCGCGTGAATATCGGCCCCTGTCGCCAATAGGAATTCGATGACTCGTGGATGCTGGGAAAAGACCGAATGAAACAGGGCTTGCGAATCGCGTGCGCACACGTCTGCGCCGTACAGCGTCACGAGTCTCACTATTTCGGCATCGCCGCCACTCGCTGCCGTCATAAGTACTTCGTGGTTATCGGCGGTCGGGTCCGCTCCGCAATCCAAGAGCATGTTCACAACGATAGAATTGTGCGACTTAATTGACTCAATAAGAGCTTGGTCGAGCAGGTCCCTGTCATAGGGTTTTGACAGTTTGGAAAGTAACAGACCAAGTGTCGCGGCGTCTCCATTAGAGGCCGCGAGCAGGATAAGTTCGGCTTCGTGGGTGTCGATGCTCGCGCCGCTTTCCAACAGAAGGCTGGCGACGGACGCCTGTCGATGCCGCACGGCCCACCGCACTGGCGCGTTCTGAAGAACGTCCACTTGCGCGCCTGCTTCCAGCAATGTCTTGATTTTGGCCACGTCTCCGGCGATAACCGCACGCCGCAAGTCGAAGCCCTGATCGTGGTTTGGGTCAAATTGTTCATTTTTCATGGTGGTCATTTGTAATGGTGACAGGTTCAGCGATTTTCGCGGCGGCGGCGTTCGTCTTCTTCACGGCGGCGGCGATCTTCTTCGGCGCGTCTGCGCTCCTCGTGTTCACGTTCTTGCCTCGCCTTTTCCTCGGCGCGTCTCTGCTCGCGTTTATGGTATTCGCGGTCAGCTTGGTTTGTGTCACTCCATGACAGGCGTTTGTTCTTATTTGCGTAATTATCCTAATTGTCGCTATCTGGCATATATTTGACTTTCTTAGTTTTGGCTCAAATGTTTTTGCTGTCTGACGGAATCCCCTTTTTTCTGTGAAAGGGTACTTGCGCGGAGCGCAAGAATTTCAGGCGAGGGGATCGCCAGAATATGATAATTCTGGAAGCTAGCGATCCTTAGGGGCAGTGGATTAACGGCTGATTTGGCCAGCAATGGATTTTGTCATCGGCCGTGACATTGCTGTCACCCGAATGTCTTACCGTGATCTGCCGGTTGAAAAAATCAGTTTGGTCTGTTTCGGCCAATGCCTGCTTTTGACTTGTCAGTTAAAGCAAAAAATCTGAAAAAAACGGTGCGGGCGGAGTCTTGGAAGCGATGGTCTGACCTTCCTCTTCTTTGATGCCAATTACCTCGTCGGCATTGAAAAACTGCACCTCCGCTGATGATTCGGGAGACGAATCCGGCTCAATAGACGAGAACCAGCACAGATCAACGTAATCGGCGTGGTGGGGCGAAGCTGAACTCCGCAGCAGCCCTCGCCACAAGCGGGGCCTTGCCGGAAAATGTGAATTATGCGGTCAAAAGCAGCTTCCTCCTCAGCTTCCTTGAATCGGCCCCAGAAGTATCGACGCACCTCAAAGAAGCCAATACGAAGGATCGCAAGTTCGAGGATGTCGTTGATTCTGTTGAAGAAGCCGCGTTCATCAACCAGAGCGACGCCTGAGTTCCCTGGCTGGACTGGTACGCTAATTTGAAAATAGCGCGGATCATACTGAACCCCGGAGAGCGCCGCAATTTCTCCTTTGGCCAGTTTTGGTGCGAAACCTTGCAATCCTGTATTCGGGAATTCAAAGCGGGAATTTCTACGACGTGCGGCGTTTGACCCTCAGCCGCTCCACACCATTGGCGAAAGTGAGATTCCAAGCGCCTGACTGCGAGATTAAAAAGACTATACGCCTTTTGCTTGCAACTATTGGGTCGGCGGCGGTGGCGCGTCATTGAACGTCATATTACCAAACCAGTAAAAATGTTGCTCACGTGGTCGCCGAGCCGACCCGGCGTCGCTGATTTTTTTCTAGCCTGCTCTTGTTGCCACGTCACAACGTCGATGATCGGCGGGTAATAGTCCTTGACCGGATCGCCTAATCGGGTGGGGCTTCTCCCGGTGGGGGAGAATGTTTGTCGTTTACTCAGGTTTACTTGGCGGGTCGCTTGCCTCGGCGCGAGTGGCCGCTGATTTGTGCGAGATTGGGCGGTCTATGCCCCTCTGCTGGCGCTACCTCGGGTTTAAGTTTACAGGTGGGTTGTACCGCGTATAAATTGGCCTCGTCCAATTCGTCGATTCGCGCTTGCAGGCCGTCGAAATCGTAAACAAACCATAATACCGTTCCGGCGCGGAGGGTGATTTTTACGGTGGGGAGATGTTCAAAACCCTGGATCAGTTTTAAACCCGTAACCCCCCGTGCGTAAATGTCAATTCTGGCGATGAGTCGGTTTAGCTCTTCTTTTAATTGACATCGGGTTTCGTAATCCCCTTTTTGATACAGGGCTTGCAGGCGTTTTGCCGCCGCGGAGTAATCACCGCTGCCGATGTAAAATTGGTTTTCCTGCTGGGTCGTGATTTTGGTGATCTCACTTTGAAGGACATCCAATTCTTTCCGGCGATCCTTGATTCGTGCCATTAGGTCGGCCTGGGGACCGTCGTTTTCCACCATGTCAAGCAGGCGCGTTAAACGTTTTTGCATTTCGATGGCTTCCGCCTTTTTTGCGGCAACCAGCTTTGCCAGTGGCGTTTGGTTGTCTTTGGTCGTGAGTCGATCCCAGTTTAATTCCCACAGGAATTCGAGCACCACGCGCTCAAATAGTTTGTAAGCCAAATTGGTGCGCGTCCGCTTGGTATCGGGGGCGATCCGGTGAATGTCTGACACCAAATACGTCCAGCGCAAGGGGTCAAGATCATCCCCGGCTTTGCGGATCACGGCCATTTTGACGTTGTATTCACCGTCCCACAGGAGCGTTGGAAAAAGATTGGTCAACCGGTCGGTTGACGCTTTTCTGCCTGGGGCGGCGGCGGCGCGGATCGCCCTGAGGCGGTAAAAATCCTCTTTTTTCACGACCGGGGGGTAGTAGTCTTCAATCAAGTCGGCATTGGCATCGTAATAGCCGCTCATTTTTTTGGCGGCGTAAGACAAGTGGGCACCCCAACAGGCCGGATTGTTCAGAATCCGGGCTACGAATGTTTCCTCCCAGCCTTTTCCCCCTCGCCAAGTGGGGGTGTTTTGGCGGTTGAGTTCGCGACAGATCCAACGTTTTCCGTGTTTCTCGTTCATCGCCCAATTAAAAATCTGGCGCACCACCTGCGCGCGTTCTGTGATGAGTTCGATCTTGCCCGTGGCCTTGTTAAGGGCCATCCAGTAGGGGACCATCGCGGACATTGGGGTTTTATGTTTTTTGGCCAGTTCACGTTTGGCTTTCCATGCGGCGGCAACACGATCCATTTTTATTTTGGTTTCCTCCCGCCCTCTGGCCATGGAAATTAGCGAAATGTGCAGTTGATGCGGTTCACGATTGACACTTTCCTCCGTGTAAACCATGCGATCGTGGATGGTGTGAATTTCAATGCCCAATTCGATTATTTCCAGAAACTGCCGGAGTTGTTTCAACAACTGTTCGCGTGACAGGCGGTCGAGGCTTTCGACTAGGAGCGCGGACTCCTTTTGAATCTCGCCGGCCCGGACTTTGTCCAAAAAAATGCCCAGCGCCCCGTGGGTTCGGTTTCGGCCATCTTTGGCGGAAATGCCCTTGTCGAAAAGTTTAAGGTCTTCGACGAGATAAAATCCCTTTTCTTTGGCATATTGGCGGGAAGCCGCCATCTGCCTCGAATAGGAATTGCCACGGGCTTGCATGGGGGTGGAAAAACGGATATAGGAATAGGCGTTTTTCACCTGTTTTGCCTTTCGATGAACGGACATTGGGGGATGGTAATTGATCTTCTTGGTAAATCAACACCATAATTAAAACTCCATCCCTACCCCTATCCGGAAGCACAGAGAACAACTTTGCCCCTTGAACTTTCCCAACAACTTCGTAGCATTCGCCCACGTTGATGAGACGATTCTTTTTTTCCGTTTTGGCGCTTTCCCTGCTTTTGGGCCGGTCGGCGCGGGCCGAGATGGTCAGCGCCGTCAGCGTGGCGGTCGCCGACTCCGTCATCACCTATTCCGACATTTATATTGCCCTGGCCGATCAGGTGCAGACTGCCCGCAACCGTTATGGGGCTGACCCGCAACGCTTCGAGCAGGAGATCAACAAACTGCGCGACCAGGAGGTGCAATCGCAGGTGGAGAATAAATTGATTCTCCACGACTTCACTTCCTCGGGTTATGTCACCAATGTCCTGGAGGCCTTCGTTGATGACCGGATTCGCGACGAGATTCAGCAACGGTTTGGCGGCGACCGCGCCCGTTTCATCAAGACGATTTACGCCCGCGGAATGACCTTTGAAACCTATCGCCGCCAGGAAAGGGAGAATTTCATCATCGGATACATGAAGCACCAGAATGGCTCGGACTTGAACAAAATCCTCATTTCTCCCCTGAAAATTCAGGAATACTACAACGACCATCAGGACACTTATAAAGTGGGAGACCAGGTCAAAGTGCGGATGATTGTGATTGGGCAGGGGGCCGATAAGCCGGCCGGGACGGCCAAGCAATTGGCCGATGAGGTGCTGGCCAAGATCAACGCGGGCGCTTCTTTTGAACAATTGGCCAAAGAAATCAATTCCGATTCGTTTCGGGCCACAGGCGGCTCCCGCGGATGGATGGACCGCCGCGACTTCCGGCCGGAATTGGAAAGCATCGCCTTCTCTCTCAAGCCGGGCGAGCATAGCGGCGTGATTGACCTGAAGGAAGCTTGTTACATTTTGCAGGTGGAGGACGTCCGCCTCGCCCACATTATGCCTTTGACGGAAGTCCGCGACGAGGTTGAGCGCGTCCTCAAGACCCAGGAAAGCCTTCGTCTTTACAAGAAATGGATGAACCGGCTGGAGAAAAAAACCTTCATCTGGTATTATTGATGACAGGTTGGATCGGCATCGCGCTGGGGGACGTGACCGGCATCGGTGCCGAAGTCACGCTCAAGGCGCTGGCGGCGGAGACGGCAAACGACGAGACTCGCTATCTGCTCATCGGTGATGCCCATCACCTTGCTTCCTCCCATAAACAACTGGGTTTAGGTTACCCATTACAGCCTTTTGCCGGCTATTCGGCGGCTGGACGTTTTTTTTTCTTTAACCCCATGCCGGCACCGTTAGCGCCGGGTTTGCCGCCCGGCGCACCCGAAGCCGCCCGCGCGGCGCTGGCGTGGCTGACTGAGGGCGGCCGCCGCTGTTTGAACCATGAGTTGGATGCCCTGGTCACCGCTCCGTTGAACAAACATGCCGTAGTGCGGTCCGGGCAGGCCTTTGTTGGCCAGACGGAATTTCTCTCTCAACTGGCCGGAACGGAACAGACCATCATGATGCTCCTGGGGGAGGATGACCGGGGGCGCTGGCTGCGCGTCGCCCTGGCCACGACCCACCTGCCCTTAAAAATGGTGGCGGCGCAATTGCGGGCGGAAAAAATCGAGTTGGCCATCGTCCTGGCGGCGCAGGCCTGTCGCGATTTGGGCTTGCCACGGCAGCGCGTGGCGGTTTGCGGACTGAATCCTCACGCTGGGGAAGGCGGCGAATTTGGGGACGAGGAAATCACCACCATTGGGCCCGTCGTGCAAGCCGCGCGGCAAAAGGGCTTCGATGTGACCGGGCCGTTGCCGGCGGACACTCTTTTTTACAACGCTTACCGCGGCGCTTACGACGCTGTCGTGGCCATGTACCATGACCAAGGGCTTGGGCCCCTGAAAATGGTGGCGTTCGCGAACGGGGTCAATTGGACCCTCGGTTTGCCTTTCATCCGCACTTCGCCCGACCACGGCACGGCTTATGATATTGCTGGCCGGGGCCAGGCCGACCCGTCCAGCATGCGCGCCGCGATTCGCCTGGCCAAGCAATTGGCCCAGGAACGCGGCCAGAGAGCAGCACTTGACCCACACTTAAAGCCATCGCTGTGATTTCCGCCATTATCGTCGCTGCCGGCCAAAGCACCCGCATGGGAGCGCGGACGGACAAATTGTTTCTGCCGGTGGCGGGTCAACCGCTCGTCGCCCATGCCTGGCGGCGCTTTGACCAGGCTGCGTGCATTGACGAAATTGTCCTGGTCGTGCGGGCCGGGCGGGAAAGCGCCTTTGCTGCTTTAGCGGCCCAATTTCATTTTGACAAGCCGTATCGTTTCGCCTTGGGCGGCCAGGAACGGCAAGACTCCGTCTGGAATGGTCTGGAGGCCCTTTCGCCGCAAGCGGAAATCGTTGCGATCCAGGATGCGGCCCGGCCCTGCACCAGCCTGGCATTGATAGAGGCCACGATCGCTGCCGCCCGCCTGGAGGGCGCCGCCGTCGCCGCCCAACGAGTCTCCGACACGATCAAGCTTTCGGAGGACGGCGTCCATGTGGCCCGGCATCTTGACCGTTCGCAATTATGGGCCGTGCAGACGCCGCAGACCTTCCGCGTCGAAGTCATTCGCCGGGCCTTGTCCGCGGTGCGCGCGCGCGGGCTGCAAGTGACCGACGATACAGCCGCCTGCGAACTGATCGGCCAGCCCGTCAAACTGGTTGTCGTGCCCGCTCCAAATCCAAAAGTGACCTTGCCGGACGATGTTCCCTACGTGGAAATGCTGTTAAAAACGGCGGCTTGGTAGATTTTAAATGATTCTAAACTCCAAGGATTCTCGCGCAGAGTCGCGGAGACCGCGGATGACCTAAATTGTTGATCAACCCTGCAAGCTGCAAGGGTTGAATCAGAGTTGAGGATCGAATTGGGCTACGCCTAAGGTAGCTCGTATCCGATCGCGGCTTGTGGGGCCTGTGCGGCGGCAAGATTTTACAGACGATTCCCATGGGAGGAGACGGCTGTCGCGGAGCGACATTGGATATTAGCCAGACACGCCAGTGC